>CAZMQF010000058.1:0-4911 GCA_964568365.1 uncultured Pirellulales bacterium
CAGAAAACATCCGCAGAATCAACTAAATCCATAAACTTCTCCGCCTTCTGCTGGCTTGCGGTGATAATCGCATCGGTATGCCCCGACCCGTATCTGTTTATATGCTCAATCGCTTCATCAATACCACCCACTACCTTGACCGACAAAATCAAATCCAGATACTCCGTCCGCCAGTCTTCCTCCGTCGCCTCTTTTACATCTATAATCTTTCGCGTTTTCTCACAGCCGCGAATCTCACAATTCTTTTCATCCAATTTTTGCTTGAGCAAGGGTAGAAACTCTGCTGCAATTTTCTCATCTACTAAAAGTGTTTCCGCAGCGTTGCATACCGCCACATACTCGCATTTGGAATCGACTGTTATTTTTACCGCCATCTTAACATCTGCGTCACCGTCAACATAAACGTGACATATCCCTTCAGAGTGTCCGAGCACAGCGATATTGGTATTATCCATTATAAATTTTACGAACTGGTTCGAGCCGCGCGGCACAATCAAATCGATGTATTCATCCAGTTTTAACATCGCCGCAACGTCTTCTCTCGTCTCCAGAAGCTGAATCCACCCTTCGGGTATTTTTGTGTTAGCCTGTGGTGAGCTTTGTCGAACCACTGAAGCCTTTGCAATAATCTCAGCCAATATTTTATTAGTATTTACAGCTTCACTTCCGCCTTTGAGCAGGACTGCGTTACCGCTTTTCAGGCACAGCGTTGATATTTGCACAAGTGCATCCGGCCTTGATTCGAATATCACGCCGATAACACCTATCGGGCAGCTCACCTTGAAAAGCTCTAATCTATCATCGAGCTGTGTTGCTGAAAGGATTTTGCCCACCGGGTCATCGAGTTTGATTAGGCTCTCGATTCCCGCGCACACTTCATTTATCTTTTTCTCGTCGAATTTAAGTCTTTTCACTAAAGGCCGAGCCAGCTTATTTTCCTCAGCCGCGATGAGGTCTTTTTTGTTCGCCGCGATGATTTGCTCTTTCTGCTTTTCGATAGCTTCTGCAATCTCGATAAGCGCCTTGTTTTTCACCTCTGCCTTTACCCCCGCCAGCCTGATACTGGCCTGTTTTGCTCTTTTAGCTTTTTGTGAAATTTCCATATTTCCTTCTATCCTGTTTACTATAGTTTATCCCAGAACCATTATTATTCATACTTTCAATCCCGAAGCCGGTATTTTTCTGATGTTTTGGGATAACTTCTAATATTTTTCAATGTTTATAATTGACCATTCGATACGAATAATAAATAATAACTAACGGAATAATAAATAACAGGATAATAAGTAATAACTAACAAATAATCAATTATAAAAGCGGGCGTAGCTTAATGGTAAAGCCCCAGCCTTCCAAGCTGGCTATGTGGGTTCGATTCCCATCGCCCGCTATCAAATCTAAGTGGTTTTAGCGGAGATACTTAGATTAAGAATGAAAGGCCGAGGCCTCTGAATGGCATAAGCTTTTTGCAAAGTATTTGCAAAATTAACTATGCGTTTGGAGGCTCAAAATGGCATCAGTAAAATTCATTCAAAAACTCAAACAGCGGCAGGTCCGCCGGTATATCACCGCACCGAAAACAAAGAATATCGAGAAGGGCAGGCGCCCCGGCTTTGATGAAGCTGCTCAGCCACAACTTGCTGAAAGGCTTTACCAAAAAGTAATAGAGCTTATAAAAAAGCAGGTCGTCGAAATCCAGACCAAAGGCTGTACTCGGTTCGATGCCGAAAGATTCGCTCTTAAGATCGAAGCAAAGGCAAAACTGATAAAAATCGGTCAAAGCCGGTTTATCGATTCCATCGACGAGGCTGTGAATAAATGGCTCAATTTTAGCCCAAAGACGCAGCAATTTTTATCGAATCCCATCCTGCACAATAAGATTGAGCACCAATTAAAATCAAAAATAGGACATATAAAATGTATGACAATTTTTTGACTTTTTATAACTTGGGTTCTGAAACGATTGATACGACAAAAAAGTGATACGGCTTAGACCTTGTTCGCTTAGAAAAACCCAAAACAGCAGATTTTCACTATTCGAGACGCTATATCCGTAAATCCCTATTTGCCGGCAAAAAAGCTTAATTTCGAAAAGATTCTTTGTGAAAGAGGACGGAGATTTTCTGATTCCTATATTTAAAAAGGGTAATTCCGTGAAAAGTTTCGCTTGACTATTTGAAGCCGCAAATGTAAAATATATTTTGTTTCTTTTGTTATTGAGGATGTAGTGAATTAGGATAAATTAGGAGGTGATAACGATGCGGACATACCACAAAATCAAGTTCGGTTTGGTAATATTATCCTGGGTTTGTTTACTTCTGGTTGCCGATGCAGCCGCTTCCGGGCCGAGAGAAGTGATTGATATTCCGGTTATAGTTAATGTTGTTGACGCTTCGGACGCCGGGAACGTCGAAGATGCGATAGAAAAAGCCAATGAGATTCTTGGCCAGGCTGGTATCCACTTATACGTGGCAGAGACGAACAACAACGTAAATGTCGGTGATGGAGACGGCGACCTGACCTACAATGAAGGTGAGCAGGCGGTTCGTGACGGCCAGGACGAGTTAAGAGATAGCTTAAAGGACAAAGACGGCAATTGGAATGGCAAGGGGATTAAAATCACTGTTGCTGATGATTGCTGGTCGGAATCCGGCAATACGATAGGCTGGTGCTACCATGGCATTCCGGTTACGGTGGTCGAGCCGGATGACGACCCAAACACAATGGGCGGTACGATTGCCCATGAGGTGCTGCACATATTGACAGTTAGCGGGCACAGTAACGACCCTAACAATGTAATGTTCCCGACAAACGAAGGGGGGACAGAAATCGACCCTAACGATGTTAACGAAGTCCTGCCGGACGGCAGGAAAAGGGGCTGGCCTCACTGGGTTGTGCCTGTGTATCCGGACCGAGATACAATGCTTCCGCCGGGTATTGAGTGGAGCATTGATGGGCTTGGTGCAATTTTGGACGCCTATTTTGACGTAATGTGTTCAGACCCTGAGTGGTTTCCGGATGACCCGAACTACGCTTATGCTGATTTGAGGGAGATATCTCTTTTCTGCGACAATCCTACCGAAGCGGACAGTACTGCGGTGCTGGCTGTTAGTTTGAACGGTGACTTCCCGGCTGATTCGTTTTTTGACGTTTACTATGAGGTGCCGGTAGATAATAACGAGGATGGAATCATTGATGTGACGATTCGAATGTTTGTGGACTCTCCAGGTGGAGGTATTTATAACGCCAGCGCGGAGTATGAGGATTCTGATGGGTATGTTTATCCCTTGTCTGCACCGGAAATACGTCTAAACGACAGGCTTGATGGAGAAGGTGGACCCATACCGGGCTATCATTCCCTGCATCTGACGTTCCCGATAGAGGTACTTGAGGTGGAGTTTTTTGGTCCCGGCAGCGACCCGTTTGATGGTATCATCTATTCAGTGCAGAGCATAGCGAACGATGGTCGGCTTCTCGTTAACCCTGTACTAAAGGACTTACCAGACAGAGCTGTTGTGTTCAGGCTGACAAATCCTCTTGAGATTATAGAGGCCGGTCCTAATATCAATTTTATCGGTTTATCCGGCGGTGGCGGGGGACGCAGTGTTTTTGTATATGGCAGCGGCTTTCCTGCCGATAGCACCGTAGAGGTCCGGCTTGACGGGAAAATGGTTGGGACAACTCAAGCTGATGAAGAGGGATTTCTTATTTCTTTTCCAAAGTGGAAACAACAAGATTTGGAAGACGGCTGTCGAGCATGTATGCTGACGGCGAAGGTACCTGATGTAGATGACCCAAATCATGTCTTGTATTTCCACGCTACAGGATACTTCAACTATTGTTCCTGTGGAAGAATTGAAGGTGACCTCGATAACGACTGCGATGTTGATTTTTATGATTTATCCATTGTCGCTAATAACTGGCTGAAGATTTGTGTGGTGGAGAATTATCCGCCTGTGCTCGACTGATTGGACCTTACACGATAAATGAAGGGGAACTATTAACCTTTGCCGTCACGGCAAGAGACCCGGACAAACGACCTGCCCGCTATGATTACGCATGGCAAACGGTCGAGTATAATGATGTCGGAATCGATGAGTTTATGATTTTGTGCCGTTTGATTAATATCGACCCATACATTTGTGTAAATATTGGTTTTGGTGATTCATATTCAGCCGCTCAATGGGTTGAATATTGCAACGGTTCGGTTGATACGCCTATGAGCGGACTTCGTGCTGCCGTGGCATGTGAAACTTCTGCAAGAATCATGTCTTTCTCCTAACAATGATTATACAGCCTGTATGTCAACGTTTCCTTATGACGAGACTCAAGTCTTTGTAGTCGATTACTGCATTCCATTTCGCGAGAATATCCGCGCCAAGCAAACCTTCAATGGGTTTATCTCCGGCACATTCTATACCCATATTAGGTCGAGAAAGGTCCACAAAACAGAAGTCACCGTGGTATGAGAAATTACCAACTTTGAAAGACTTGACATGAGCCTGAACAGGCACATCGACACCATCATGTCGGAAGATGGTTACCGGATTCTCTGCAGGTGGCAACTGCAGCTCTTCAATGAGACCAATGTCGAAAGAAGTCAAATTCGCTGCTGTGTCCACGGCCATACGGATTGCCCTGTCCTCTATATGTGCTTCAAGAGTAAGAAAGCCTGTCTCTTTCATGACAGTCAAGGGTATTCGCTCAGAGACTGAGCCGCCTTCCCAGAGACCTGCTCCGCATCTTTGAAGGGTAAGCACCGTCGCCAGGAAAGCCAGACAAGCAAGCAAACATAGTTTATAAAAGCTGCGAGTATTCATAATCGTAAAGCGTATAACTTCTGTTTATCCTCTATTTCATCTCTTCAGCTAACAATGATTATACAGTCTGTATAAGACGCCAAACGCAGACTTA
>CAZMQF010000058.1:4921-14277 GCA_964568365.1 uncultured Pirellulales bacterium
TAAACCTCCGTATCGCAGACTTACTTTTTCTGTATAAGAAGTTCCCGTTGCTTCTTCAATACTCCATAGCGTCCGATTTAGCATCTGTGTGTGCAAACAAGCTGCACACCTTACCCGGCTATATGGCAAAACCCGCTGCTTCAAGCAGTTCAGCTGGACCGTCTGTAGAATAGTTGGAATTGTCCAATTCAATATGCTTGACTGCTGCCAGTTTTGTGCAAATATGGCAAAATCAGCCATGTCAAGTGTGCCGTCGCCTACTTGCTGCTGCCCATAGAAATGTCACCATCAGTAAGCAATAAGTAAACAATGCAATGGCTATCCATATTAACATCATAGAGACTTGCTCCTGGGTTTTGTTAATTAAATGGTTGCGGTCAGCGACAATCTGCTCATAATTTGTGTGGCTGCAGTCAAAGTAACTGACAGATATAAAACCCAACAGCACTGCAAGAATTAGCCAAGAAGGGAAAATGCATCTGATAAAAGAGCCGAGCTTCCCGGCTTTAACATCTGTTGTTGCCTGCTGATGAGGTTTTCGGAGTATAGCCATAGTCACTATAGCAAAGATGAGCCCAAGAATTATGGCTGCAAAGTACGACACATATAAATACATTTCATTCGTCACGGTAGCGCCCCAATACTGCGAAAAGAATGGTCAGCAGTAATGCATATCCTCCAACAGACAAAATCGCGGCCCAGATGACAGAACTCACCTGATCGGCTACCCACCAGACACATTCCATGAAGTTTTTTGACTGCTCTGCACAGGGACCACCTGCTGAGATGAGAACACTTAAAACCGACAACACTATCAACAATGAGAAGGTTCTCAGATAAAATCTTCTGGCGGGCGATATATATGAGTTGACTCGCAGAAGATCGCTCATAGGTTTTCTCACAGTGAGCATAACTGCTGCACAAACCACACCTGCACATAAGAGGAGACAAATCCAGGTTATAAATCCTACCATTGTCTAAACACCACCTTTCTTTTTTTGAAGGAGTTTGATTAAGGTTCTACCCTGATACCTTCAAAGATATAATCAACTTCTGTATCTTGTTGCTTGAGATTTACCGTGTTCTGTTTAAGAGATTCTGAGAGTTCTTCATATTCAACTTCACGGAGCAGCAGTTTCGGCTCTATCTGGTCGATTACCACAAACTTGTCGGGTATAAGGTGTAAACTGTAAAGTTTGTCACATTCTAAAGTAGGCCAATCAAAGAATATATTCAAAAGCTCTACATCTTTCGTTTTTACCAACTGTGCTGTGAACTCATATTCGTCACCATTTTCATCAATGAAAAGCATCTCATAAGCATTTTCGTTTTTTACAGAATCAAGTATTTGGCCATTTTCTCCTTCCCAAGTACCGATTAGTTTTTCATCAAAAATAATATCCTCATCATGGTACAGGGGGATTCGACGTGTCATCACCGCCGCATCAGAGTCAAATGCGTTTGCGTCGTTCGCATGCTTTATCATGAACTTTTGAAGCTCTTCAGTTGATGCTGTCAGAACCATATTGTCATCTGTACGTTCGTGCCTCAATGCGTTCGGATCGTCCTCAATAATATCTGGCTTCATCATGGCTAATTGCAGGTTCGGGTCGAGCAGGGATACTCTCAAAAAGGTGTGAGCCCGGACGAAGTGAATTTCATAGAAGCCGTCATCTATGTCAAGTTTTTCAGGGTATAAATCAAGAAATAGCGCCCCGTCAAGGTTAACCAAATGCCCCTCGAATCGCCCGCCGCTGCCGTTACCGGATAGTCTTACATTGTATTTTTTTTCTCCAGATCTGCGAAACTCCCATATCGTGTCATCACCTTCATCCGACCATTTGCCTATTAGTTTTTCATCGAATATTAAAGTTTCATCGGTATAAAGGGGATGGAGTGATGGTATGCACCCACCGATTATCAAAGCTGCAATGTAAAAGAGGATTATTGCTGTTTTTGCTTTCATTTCTTTTTCTCCTTAAAAATGGCAAAAGACTCTTTTTTCAGACCTGCTGTTTTGCAAAGCCTGAAGTATATTGGTTTCTGCGAAGCGGAATCTTTCTGAAAAAATGGAAAAAATTCGTAGAATTGTCGAAACCATTGTTTTTATAATGGTTCTGGCGATTTTTATTTTTTTTGTTTAAGTGCGATTGAGGCTTTCCAGCGGGGGACGAGCCAGGAGACGAACATCCATACAATGCCTGTGGCAATTAGGGAGACCGGCCAGGAAAAGAACTTATCGAGATGTTTTGTGGTGATTTTGTGAACCGCAGTGGCTATACCACCGAGGCCAGAGAAGAAAAAGGATTTCATCTGTTTTGGGACGCTGGCAAAAACGAATACGAAAGAGGCTATGGGCAGGAGTATTCTGTAAATTACTCGATGACTGTCAGCAACAGATGAAGCTAAAGCTTCGGTATCGAGTATTCGTAACGGACTTAGTATATGCAATGGACCGAGCCAATTTAAGATATTGGCCAGCCGACGCTGTAAAATTGTACCTAAATACCTGCAAAGCGAAGCTAAACCGAGGTAAATTAATCCATTGACCGCGAAGCTTAATCCTATCAGCTCACTTTGCTCGAGACCAATGGGCATTCCTAACCAACCGAATAATGTATTATATGATGAAGCAATGAATGATAAACAAGCTACGAACAGGGCCAATCCGATATAGGATGTGGGTATAGCGAAATGTGTATATTTAAGACGGTCTAAAATTACTCCGAATGCAAACAGCCCCAAGCCCGGATATAAATATCGGCCAGCGATAATATCCTGGGACCAATCTTCCATACCAGCAATTATATAATAGGTAGTTAACCAGAAGAGAAACGAGATTATGCTAAAAACTACAAAGATTGATGAGCGTGTAAGTCCGAGGAAAAGCAATGAAAAAACAAGCCAGCACCAGAAAGAAACATATAGCTGAAAGTTGCCTACAATTACATAGGAACCAACCTCGCTAAGTCCCTGGTGTATGGTTTCTGTTCCCCAGGACCAATTGTCGGCGGTCAAAATCTCCCACTGGCCTAAAGTCAATAGAATTGTAATTGGAATGAGAAGATTAGCTGTTGAAAAGAATCCGACTGCTAATCTGCTCTCTTTTTTTCGCCACATTATGATACCGAATATTGTCATCAATGCTGTTGCTGCCACAGCAGGGGTAGGTCTTAGATAAATCGGTATTTGTTCCCACGTTTTGTAAAATAGGACAAAGCTGCCCAGAATAGCAATCCAGCCTCCAAGATATAAACAGACCTGAGATAGGGACAGCTTTCGAGCCTCAATTATCGACGGGTCAGATGGAGATAACATCCGTTCGTAGATATTTTCCAGTTTGTCGAATTCTCTCTGTGTAATCAACTCGTTGTCGTGCCAGACTTCGAGTTTTTGACGATGATAAAAGACCTCCTGCTGGATTTTGTCTACTAAAAAAGATGGTCTGGACCATACTTTTTCACCCCTGAGAAAGCGGTTGATATCGCTGGCCAAAGTACCTGCGTTGGCATATCTTCGGTGGGGATTTTTTTCTAAAGCCTTCAGGCAAATGTTTTGTAAAGAGATTGGCACTTTATCACGCACAGCACTGGGAAGTTCGGGATATTCCGTTCTTATGGCATGAAAAAGTTCTTCAGGTTCTGTTTGTGAGAAAGGTAATGTATCCGTAAGAAGCTGATATAACAAAATCCCCAGAGCAAAAACATCCGTTGCCGGAGTGATTTTGACAGGTGGTGTTATCTGTTCAGGGGCGCTGTATGCAGGTGTGCCATGATAATGTTTATCTTCAAATTCTGCATATAATTGTGTATCAACAGCAATACCAAAATCAAGAACTTTTACCTGAGAAGATGCATCAACCAGAATATTTGATGGCTTAATGTCGCGGTGGACAATTCCACGTTTATGTGCAACGGCTATGGCATCAAGCACTTTCAGGTAGATTCCCAACCTCTCTTGAATAGTTTTATCACACCATGCTTGTGCTAAAGGCATACCATCTACCCATTCCATTATTATAAATCTTATCCCGTTCTGCTCACCAATGTGGTAGACGTGAGCTATATTTGGATGATTAAGCTGAGCGACAAGCCTTGCTTCCTGCCAGCGTTTTTCATAGTTGTTTTCCTCAATATATTTGTTGAGAAATTTTACTGCTACAGACCGATTTAAGATATTGTCAATTGCCTGGAAGACCTCTCCGGCAGCACCACGACCGACTTTTTTGACCACGCGATACTGTGAACCTAAAATTTCCTGAGCTCGCTCAATAGTTCCAATCTCCACTACACGCTTAACTTTTGTTGTGGATTTTGGCATATCTCTGCTGCGGAGGGAAAGAAGTTCACCGAGTAAGGATTCGTTCTCACGAGTTTCTGAAACCTTATTGCTGCATTGAGAACAGTCTTTCAGGTGGGTTTCAAATTGATGAACTTCTGTTTCACTCAGTTCATTAGATACGTAATGCTCGATATATTCAAAATCGGGACAATTCATAATTATAAGCTTTCAGTCCAACCCTTCGAATTCCTGTTGAAGTTGGCGCAGCTTTGATAGAACTCTACTTTTTGCGATATAGACGGCATTGAGCGAGATGCCTAATTGTTGAGCAACCTGTTCTGCTGGTTTTTGAGACAGTGCATAGAGCTCAAAAGTTTCAAACACCTTTTTATCTATCTCTTTGCGTGCTCGCTGAAGACATTTTTCAAGCACCATATATCGCCATTGGGTATCCCAGGTTTGCCTGATAGAATCCTCGTTCTCAACGATATTATTCCAAAAAGAGGTTCCTGTTGTATTATCTGCGACAAAATGCTCTTGAGGCAATTGCTTGCGGAAATTTAATACTACCCTCTTGGCTACGCCGAAAAGCCAATGGCTGAGATGTCCTTTTTCCCTATCATACTTACCTTCACGAAAAGCTTTCAGAAAAGAGAGCATTATTTCCTGGGCAGCATCTTCGGCATCTGTTTCGCGTAATCCAAGTGTCTTAGCGAAATTGAACACCACGGGGTAGAAATGGTCACGGAAGCTAATCCAGACGGGGGCATCGTTGGATTTCTTTAGGTCTTCTAAAACTTGGGTTGTCGTTATCCATTCCATAAATTGTCTGCCTATTCTGAAAAAAACGCTTTGACGTAAGAGCAGGGTTGCCCTTGGCAATATGAGCCATTATACTATAAAAAGTATATTACCCAACTTCATATTTAGCAACCATTTTATTGAGATTTATAACGTGCCTTGAATGCCCCTGCCCGTTTGTGCGGAGACATCCGGGACATATCTTGTAGCTATTTGTAAATCTGACAGTCCATGAAGCCTTTGAACACGGATATATAAAAAGTTCGACTTTTCTAAGGATTTTTTAAGTTATTGATATAGCAGCACTTAAAAAATGAGCATTTTTATAATGTTGGCAGATAACGCGGTTTTCAGTTGTAGTACCGTTTTATATAATAGGCATTACAATCTCAGGATTTAATGAACCTGATAAGATATTTTTTTCTGGACATACTGAATAGTAAGCTGTAGTATATCGGTTTGAAGGTAAGTAAAATTGGCGGTTGAGGAGGTTGCGAAAAAAGCAAACCACCGACTCAATCCCCGTATAATTTTACTCAAGAATAAGAGGTGCATAAAATTAACACATGTAAATTATTAAAATTTTTTGGAGGATTAGATTATGATTAGATTAAGAACAAAATTATTGGCTTTTTTTATTATTGTGTGTTTGTTTATGGGCCTAGCATTCAGTCCAGCTTATGCCGTATCAGTCTTATGGCAGGCGTCCAATGCCTCAGTAATCCTTGGTCAGCCATATAGTGCTCTGGAGTTTGAAAATCCACTGCCGGCTGGTGCCACGGTTCTCGGCCGAACTATCCTCGAATGGCGCGATGCTGATTACGCACCAGGACCATGGTACGACGACTGGACCTCATTTATCCCGATGCCGGGTCAGATTGTCGACGGCAGCCTAACCGAAATCTGGATGCATAATCAAAACCAGTATCTTAAAACAATGACCACAATGGCCGGTAGCGTAGTATCCATTCATCTGGTTGGGCGAGGTAACGATGGAAGGGCAAGGGTGTTTGTTGACAACATTTGTGTGGCTGACCTGGACATGGGAACAATTGGCTTACAGCAAACGGCCTTGGTTCTTGTGGGTAACCTGTCAAACACTACTCACGATATCAGGGTATATCAGCAGGGCATCGGACCAAGGAGCGGCTTTGGATATGATGTTGCGGTACTTGGCGCAGCGGTCCTATCGCCCAATAAAGTCTTCCCGCACTTCTGGTATCCTAATTCAGTGATGAAAATTTACCCTACCCCGCCGACAATATGGCCTATATATGTACCACATGGTTATTACGGCGGCTGGTGGTGGTGGCACCATCAATGCTCCTGGTTTCGTCCGTGGTATGGCCCTATCGGCTTTCCTGGTCCGGGGATAATCGGTACAAACCCGTCCCCGGTCCAAGTTGCTTTTTGGCGTGCTATGGGCTGGTGGCCTCCCCGCTGGTACGGCGGACCGTATTTCTGGGGCTTCAAGAAATGCCTTCACTACGGCTGGTTCCCGACAACACCGTATTATACACCAACCGTTACCTGGAACAGCTGGTTCTGGGACCCTGCAGGACAGGGACATTGTCTGGAACTGTTCACCAAGTGCGACGAAAATGACCCATTTGGTGAAAGCTTGCTACCGGTTGATGAAGAGATTGTGACCAACTTCATTATTGAGAGCCACCAGTATAGTGTCAATGGTGGTGCTGTTGAAGGTGAGCTTGGACCCCTGACATACATCAGGACAAGCGAACTGGTGAATTACTACGGTGGCTTGCCGGATGTAACCGAGGGTGACATTGAAGCCTTTGAGCAAAGTGACCTTATCCAGAGATTATTCTTAAACGACCCATCTGGTGAAGGTTATGTTGGGGTCCAATACGCCGAATGGTCACATCCTGAGCCCAGTATCAATAGCTCCAGCATCGCTGCAGGGATCGTTGAGGGACACACTTATACTTATGACGTGAACCTGTTTTCGCCTCCAGAGGTCGAGGTTAGCGTCATTGTCATCCCGAGTACAACAGACCTGGCTGTCGGCGACCCGTGTTCCGGCGGTTACATGCGACAGCCCGGTGAGTCCTTTGACCTTATATTTACTCCTTTTGATTGGGCGGACCCCCGACCTGTTACTATTGAAGCGGTTGATGATTCTGACAGTGAGGGCGAAGAGGCCGCTTGGATTTCGCACGGCTTTGGTCCAGAATCCAACGACGGGCTTAATTTCGAGGTGGTCATCCATGATAATGAGTGTGGTGGTTTGGGTTATGATCCGGGCGACTTGAACTATGATTGTATTGTCGATTTTGTTGACTTCGCTTTCTTCGCTGAAAATTGGCTGAAGAGCACAGATCCGATGGCCCCATAGACTTTCGCAGCGATGTAAAAGCTTTCCGAGGAAGGTACTTGCGGGACATTAACCCGCAAGTATCTTCTTTTATACAGGAGCAAACTTGCTAATATATCTTTGATATAACTCTGTTCATATCAAGTTAATATTCTTAAAGTATTGTTTGGTCGGATGAAGCGTCAGTGGTAATTTGTCTGGCCGAGTTTTTCTTTTTTGTGTGTTCATGGTCCTGCCTTCTTAAAAAATAGTTTAGAATTTTTCGATAATCCCGAATTAGTTGTAATTATAGTTGTAATCTTCAGCGTGGTAAAGACAGTCAATAATCACAAGCGATTGTAGTACATTGACTTATGATTATTATACGAAATGGAAGTCGAAGGGATATATAATCCGTCTATCGGCTGGTGGGTGCTAAGTGTAAAAGGTACTCTCAGGTTTTTGGATTGTTATAAACCAAGTGCCGACAGCAACGTGTAGAGCTTACAGGCTGCTGTCGGCTGATGCTTTAAAAGAATTATTGCTCTTTTTCAGTTTAGGTTAATTTTTCCTCTTTTTTGGTTTCGGCTGGTTTTTCCTCTTTCGGTTTGGGGATAATTTTTTTGCCGGTAACCTTGGATTCACCTCTGTCTGAGGAGACCTGGCCTTCGAGCTTGTCGCCTGTTAATTTGAGTTCGTAATCCATGCTGAAATCCCGGTCGCCAAACGACATATCGATGGAGAAGGTTACCTTGTCACCGTCGAGCTTTATCTTGCTTATATCAATTTCGCCGAAACCCATAGCGTATCTGCCTGTGAGGTCTTTATCGATGAGAAGAATACTCGTTCTCTCGCCGCGGTCAGAGGTGGTGGTAAGAGCCCATTTTCCGATGATTTCGGCGCCGAGGCGTGTAGCAGTAAGGGGTCTTGAGCCCCTTTCGCTTGTCAATTCACCTTTTAGCTCGTTGCCTTTGACTTGGCCTTCGAAAGAGGATTTGGATTCTCTGTCTTCGAATTTTGTTACACGGTCAAAGGTGAGCTTTCCTTTTTCGAATTTGATGTTCGAGAGCTCGGTTTCGCCTCGCGGCGAGGTCCAATTGCCTTCGAGCTTGCCGTCCTTTTGTTTGATGGTAATTGTGCTCTCGATGACCCTGTCGCCTCTTTGGCTTTTCATAACCCAGGTGCCGACGGCATCGGGTTTTGGAATGATACGAGTAGCGGTGACGTCGGAGTCGCCTCTGTCAGACGAGATAGTGCCGGTGAGCTTATCCTTTTGCTTGTCGTAGGTTACGGTGATTGTTGAGGTGAATTCCTGGTCACGGAAGCTTCTTGTCCTGTCGAAGCTGAGCTTGCTGCCTTCGAGCTTAATATTCGATATTTCGTCTTCATCGCCGCCCAGGCCCCATACAACCGAGGGCTTAGCTTCTTCGGCAGTGCAGATAGTGAGTGTGTTGTTCATTTGCCGGCCGTTAAAGTCGACTGTCAGCTTCCAGATGCCGGCGATGGTTTTTTCCTGCGGGCTTTGAGCTTTTTCTTCTGCCAGGCAGAGGCAGGTAAAAAGAACCAAAGCTGTCAGAAAAGTGCAGGTAGTTAGTGATTTTTTCATAATAATGGCCTCCATAAAAAAGTTTTTCGCTATTTTACTGTGTCTGAGCCTATAAGACAAGAGATTTTTCGTAGTGAGTGTTCATTGTTTATGTTGAGACGTTTTTAGAGCGGGGTTTATTTCAGTTTTTTGTAATTTTATTAAAAAGGCCTATCTAGTCGTTAGAGACATTGAAGGCGCGCAAATGCGCGCGGGGGGGTAATTAGAAAATCTGATTTTTTTGAAATTTTTTTTAGTCTTTTAATCACAAGCACTTACAGCAATTTTTCACTTCTGAAACAGCTCAAAACACGTCAAGATCGCGCGAGGGGGTCTAATTACGGGGGGAGGAAGATAAAAAAAGAACACAGAATA
>CAZMQF010000059.1:0-14256 GCA_964568365.1 uncultured Pirellulales bacterium
CTCAATCTCGTCAACCGTATATATACCCCTGTAGAGAAACTATCCAAAACTGAAGATATAACGTTCTTCGAAATTATGACCGCATTGGCATTTATGCACTTTGCTGACGTCAAAACTGACATATCAATAATAGAGACCGGTATGGGAGGCAGGCTTGATAGCACTAACCTTATAAAACCGGAAGTGATTGGCATAACAAATATAAGCATCGACCACTCTCATCAATTGGGCAACACTATCGAGAGCATTGCCAAAGAAAAGGCCGGCATCTTCAAGCAGGGTGTACCGATTGTCACTATCAAACAGCACCCAAAAGCGATGGCTGTTCTAAAGACCCACGCAAACGCAATCAAAGCTCCTCTTAGTGTCACCGGTCAGGACATCAGTTTTTCATACAGATTTGAGAACTCTCGTGAGTATGGACCTCATAACAGAATATGCCTGACAACACAAACCAGCAGATTCGAACACTTGCGAGTCCCGCTTCACGGAAAACACCAGGCCGTCAACTGCGGTCTGGCGCTGGCACTGCTGGATAAACTCAAATCAAGCGGATACAAAATTGATAATGAAAAAGCAGCCGTAGGACTGAACAAAGTTTATCTCGCCGGAAGAATGGAAATGATATGTGACGACCCCAGGATTATGATAGATGGTGCTCACAACGCGGCAAGCATAGAAGCTTTAATTCACGCTATCGGCCAGAATATACCTTACGATTCTATGGTGATAATTTTCGGCTGCAACACCGACAAAGATATCCAAGGAATGCTTCTGCAGTTGCAATACGGTGCCGACAAGGTAATATTTACACGCAGCTGCTCCGCCAAAGCGGCCTCACCCGAGGACCTTGCGGATATGTATTCGGAAATATGCGACAAGATGTATCAGACCTCTTCGAATCTCGATGAGGCTTTACGACTTGCAAGAAGCGCTGTCGGAAAAGAAGATTTGATCTGTATAACAGGTAGTTTCTACCTCATCGGTGAGGCTAAAAAGAGATTTCAGAAACCCTGACACATCAGGCCTTAGCCTCGATTTCGGTCATCGCAGCTTCAGTTGCCTGCATATCCCGGGGAAGTGTAAAATAAAATGTGCTACCCTTGCCAACCTCTGATTCGACCCGGATATCCCCGCCGTAAATATTAATGATTTTCTTCGCGACTGTAAGACCAATTCCGGTACTGTCAATATCATCTCGTCGATTCAGCGTCTGGAACACCTTAAAAATCCTATCAAAATGTTTTTCCTCAATGCCCGGGCCGTTGTCGGCTACACTAAACTTCAGAAAGTCACCGTCTTGCAAACAGCCGATTTTTATAACACCTTCAGGTTTATCCATATACTTTACGGCATTGCTCAGCAAATTCTGAAAAACCTGAGAAATACGCGTCCGCTCACACATAATTTCAGGTAATTCATTCTCAATAGTAATCGATATTGTCTCAGGTGGCGTTATTAGGTCAATTATCTCCGGCACAAGTGAATTTAGATTTACCTGCACCTTTTCTTCGTTCTCCCTTCCAACCCTTGAATAGCGAAGTACACCATCAATCAGATTGTACATTCTCTCCGCACGACTCTCAAGCAGTTCTACCTTCTTTTTGCCGTTTTCATCAAACTTATCTGCATAGTCATCCGTGATGAATCCGATTATTGTCATAATACCTCGTAATGGCGCCTTCAAATCATGCGAGATGATATATGCAAACTCCTTCAGTTCCTGATTGGTCTTCTCAAGCTCCTCGAGCAGATTCGCTTGATGCTGCTCGGCCTTTTTCCCTTCTGTGATATCTCGAAAGCTCCATACTCGACCTACAATCCTGTTGCCAAACTTTTGCGGTTTGGAGAGTCTCTCAAACACCCGGCCGTCCTTGAACTCCAGCAAATCAAGCGACTGCTCCTCAGGATGAGAGTAGAGCCTCTGAACTTCAGCTAAAAACCCTTCTTGCTCCTTTAACTGGTCCAGTACATGTGAAAGCAATTTCTCATCGTCCCTTGTTTGAGCGACGCAATCGGGAACCCTCCACAATTCCAGAAACTGCTGATTATAGCTGACAACACGTCCATGGAAATCAACTACAAGAATACCGTCCGCAGTAGCTTCCAGTGTCGCAGTATGCAGGGAAAGTAATTTCTTTAACTCCTCCTCTGCCTTCTTGCGTTCCGTGATGTCCCTGAATATGCCCTGTAATACTTTTTTGCCCTTGATTTCCAGTAAACTTGCCTTGATTGCAACATCTTTTATTTCACCGGTTTTGGTAATAACCTGCGTCTCCAGCGTATGGTCCTGTTTCTCTCTGAGATGATTCTTAAAAGTCTCACTAAATTCTTCTTCGCTTTCCTCCGGAGGATGGAGAATCCGCTGGTGTTTGCCAACCAGTTCCGATTTTTCCAGGCCTACCAATCTTGTCGCCGCAGGATTACAGTCAATCAATATACCTGTCTCGGCATCGGCTACGAATATAGCATCCAATGCCCCTTCAAACAGCTTCCTGTACCTCTCCTCGGATTCTCTCAGCAGCTCCTCTGCCTTTTTGCGCTCTCTAATTTCTTCGTTGAGATTATCCATTGACGTAGTAGATTCCTTTAAGTTCTCGACCGTACGATTAAAAAAATTACATAACAATCCTCATCCTTATGTTGCTTTTCTTTCCTCCTACTCTTCTGCCCGGGATGCCTGAAACAGAAAAGCAAATACCATACATAACAAAAATACTTTTATTTGATTTTTCTTTTTCACTTCCTACCCCCCGAAAAAAGGTATACATTTATACATTCTAAAGTTTTTTCGGCAATATTATCACGCCACTTAACAACAAACTCCCATCCTCAAAAAGAGTTGAATCAACCTTTTATCGGAACTGAAGACAGAACAAAAGCCTGATAAATGCCGTGCAGATATTCTGGAAAAATAAATAAAAACGGTTGCAAACCGCCTATGCAAATAAGCTGTTAATTACCCTCAGAATCGCTCCATAAGCCGTCTTCCAAAATTTGCTCAGCTAACAAAGCGTAACCCTCACCAACAGGATGGCTTGCGTCCGCATAATACCCTTCAGCCAAAGGCAAAGGAATGTAACAATCTACTCTGTTTTCGACCAGCCAATTCTCTATACCAACTTTAATTTCGTTATATCTCTCGAGGCTCTCCTCTTCAAGAATATGCTCGTTAAAAGGACCAACCACAACAAAGACCCTATTGCCCCTTTGTCGTAAAAGTTCAACTGACCTCTTAAAATATCGCCATTGAACCGACCTCTCCAAATCGACCCACGGCAAATCATATTTTCTCTCCCCCCTCGCCCTCTCTTCTCTTTTGCGAACCGGTCTGTTTTCGGACAAGCTCTGAAGCTTGCCCGCAATGTCACCGAAAGGATTGCCGTATGGATGCGCCATTACCCAACCGCAAAAATCTGTCACCCCTCTCTCCTCATCCGCAAAACACACAAGGTTAACGTGCTTTACCCAGCCCAAAAAAGGAAGATTACGTTCAACAATTATACCTATTCTCGAAGATAGACCCGCCTTATAGCTCGCTATCTCAGGTACAAGCTGCGGGACAAGCTTCGGATGATTAAAGCTGAACTCTTTTTCGGTTTGTAAATCATACTTGCTCGAGCTCAGCCACAGCAGATTAAAATGAATCAAAACATCTCTTCCGGAAATGTCACCTCCGTAGTATTTCAGCAAACCGAACATTGCGACAGGATGAAGGCCGTCCACCCCCATATTCGCAAATCGCTGCTCGCCTGAAAGCTCATTTAGATAATGCGAAAGAGTTTGTCCCTTCTCTACATATTGACCCCACACAACCGAGTCCCCGATAACAAGGCTCTTTCCCTCGGCACATACCGATTCGCAATACCGCTTAAAAAGCCAATAGTCTTCACTCAGCTTATAAGCAAGCCGGTAATCCTTACCAACCTCGAATTCCTCGACTCTTACCCGGATAAAGCCCAATAGATATATCAGCACCGCCAAAACACCAAAAGCAATTAACCATTCTCGAAAATTAAGACGCATCTCGTTGGATGAAAAAACAATTGCCCCTCCGCCTTCATTTTTATCTCTTGTAATATCATCTCTTGGCATATTCAATCCTTTATCCACAAAGCTCACTCGTCAAAATTCAAAGTAAATGAAAGACTCACCTACCGAGGATACAAAGATAACCAAATAAAGAATCATAAAAACAAAACTGAAAATCCTCACAAAAGAAAACTCAAGAAGCCTTCTGAAACGTGACTCATAAATAAACTGATACAACCATACCAAAAAAATCATAGCGACAAACAACAATGGAAACCCTGCCCCTGTCAAACCGCCTGAGAATATTCCGCTGATTATAACCGATGCGTCACTGAGGCTTTCCGCGCGAAAGAATATCCACGCAAATGTAACAAAAAGAAAAACACTGAGCTGCTTTACAAACTTAGGGACCTTCTCTTTGTAAAATGAGCTGCTTTCCAAATCCCTCGTCAGGCACCTTCCTAAAGCGTGAATACCGCCCCAGATAACAAACGTCCACGCCGCGCCGTGCCACAGCCCCATAAGCAGCATCGTTATAAACACGTTCCTGTAAGTATTAAACCTGCCCCTGCGATTCCCCCCTAAGGGTATATAAAGATAATCCCTGAACCAGCTCGACAGGCTTATATGCCACCTATTCCAGAAATCACCCAGCCCGTCGGCAAGGTATGGATTATTGAAGTTCAGCATAATGCGAAATCCCATCATCCGCCCAAGCCCGCGAGCCATATCGGTGTAACCGCTGAAGTCAAAATACAGCTGCCATCCGAACGCAAAAGTCGCAAGAACCAGTGCAGCCGACTGATACTCACCCGGCTCGCCGTAAATCTTACTTACATAAACCGCCAGCATATCAGCCAGCGCCAGTTTCTTGAACAGCCCAACTACAAAAAGGCTGAATCCCTCAGCCGCATCCTGAGCCGATATCCTTCCCGGCTGCCGTAACTGCCCCAACAAATTTTTGGCCCTTTCAATCGGGCCGGCTAACAAAATCGGAAAAAATGAAACGAAAACTGCGTGACGAATAAAATTTCTCTCCCTCTCGACTTCACCGCGGTAGCAGTCTGCGACATATCCTATCGACTTGAATATATAAAATGACAAACCTACAGGCAGAAAAATATCCGGCTCCGCAAACCTGATGGACATCCCAACCGAACTCAGAACCTGATTCACATTTTCAACAACGAAGCCGCCGTATTTGAAAAAACCCAAAAGAGCGAGACTATTAACAACACTCACACAAAGCCACGCCCTCTTCCGCCTGCTTTTTTCCATCCCCGCCAGAGCAAAGTAATCAACACACGTCGAATATGCGATAAGAATAAGAAACCACGGCTGCCAGCACCCGTAAAAAAAATACGAGCCCGTAAGTATCCAAAGGTTATTAAATCTCGTCCTTTTAACCGCTAAGTAACCGGCGTAAAAGACAACGAAGAAAACCAAAAATGACCAGCTTTGAAAAAGCATCTATTAGTAACCTGAATCCATCAAGACCCTTATATGCGACTCAGCCGCATCCGCCAGCTTTTCCAGATTATAACCCCCCTCCAGAACAGATACCAGCCTGCCCTTACAGCACCGCTCGGCAATCCGCTTAACAACACCTGTCAATTCACCGAATCCTTCCGCCGTTACCTCCATACCGCCTATCGTATCACCTTCGCCGGCGTCGAATCCTGCCGATATCAAAACAAAATCCGGCTCGAAACTAAGTGCCGCTGCCACAAGCTCATCCTCGAAAACCTTTTTATAATCTGCATCGTTAGCACCCGCCGGCATAGGAACATTAATTGTGTAATTCAATCCTGCACCCGCACCTCTTTCCTGCTCGCTGCCCGTCATAGGATAAAACGGATACTGGTGAACGCTGAAATATAACACAGTCGGGTCATCATAAAACGCCGCCTGTGTCCCGTTACCGTGATGCACATCCCAATCCACTATCAATATTCTCTCAAGCCCGTACTGCTTTTGAATATATCGTGCTGCGATTGCAACGTTATTAAAAATGCAAAATCCCATCGCCTTGTCTTTCAGCGCGTGATGTCCCGGCGGCCGAACCGCACAAAACGCATTTTCAATCTCACCGGCCATAACCGCATCCACAGCACCGAGCACTCCCCCCGCAGCCTGAAGAGCCACCTCATAAGACTGCTTGCATATCGGCACATCCGCTGTATCCAGATATCCTGCTTCCTCTTCACAGCTCTGCCTGACTCGCTCCACGTATTCTTTGGTGTGAATCGTTGTAATCCATTCTAAAGATGCGGGCGACGGTTTAATCAAAAAAAGCTGCGAATACAAATCCTTCTTCTTCAATCTTTCGATTATCGCCGTCAACCTCTCCGGCCTCTCAGGATGGTTCGCCGGCATTTTATGCTTCAGGTACACATCACCATAAACAATTCCCGTCACCGCCTTTTTTGAATCTGCCTCTTTTTTTCCCATAGCCTGTCTCTCCGGATTTTCATCAGTTACAATTCTCACGCATCGAAAACCTATTGCATCATTGGCAAGGCACGTGTCGTCAAGGGAAATATCGCTTGAGCGATAACTGCTTTGGCAGGCCTCACCGCTCGAATTCCACGCCCCGCCGCGTACCACCTTTTCCTTCCCCTCTGCCGGCCCTCTCGGATTTTCCGAAGAGCTCTGTCCGTAATAATCTCTCGAATAAAAATCATTACACCACTCCGCAACATTCCCACACATATCATACAATCCCCACCGGTTAGGCTGTCTTAATCCCACCAGATGCGCGCTGCCTGCCGAATTTTTTGAAAACCAGCCGTACCTCTCAAGCCCCTCCACACTATTACCGAAAAAATATTTCGTCTTTGTCCCCGCCCGGCAGGCATACTCCCATTCAGCCTCTGTTGGCAGCCTGTACCCGTCCGCCTCGAAGTTACACTCCCAGCTCTCCTCATCGTAACAAACCTCCAGCCCTTCCGCCCGTGACCTCTCGTTACAATAAATAGCTGCGTCGGTCCAGTTCACCTGCTCTACCGGACGCTTTGTATCTTTGAAATGCGATGGGTCGGAAATCTCAAGCTCCCTGAACTGCTCCTGCGTCACTTCATACCTGTCCATATAAAAAACATCAATCCGTACCTTATGAACAGGTCTTTCATCAGCCGATTCTCTGCTGCCCATCTCGAACCAGCCCGCCGCAATCTTCACCATCTCTATCCCCCCTTCCGTCTTTATTACCTGCGGCTCATAATCGCCTTGTTCACCCTTCCTGCAGCCGAGATTAAACAAAGAAACAAAACCGCATAACAATAACAATATTTTTCTCGCCCCTGAAACCATAGCAATGCTCTACACACTAAAGGAAATTCACAAAATGTTCACAGTGAGAGTCTGCACTGAAAGGCCTGCTTTATTGTTTGCTCGCTCCGGAATTCTCTGAAGAAGCAGGAATCCAGTCGGGCTCCTTATTATCCTTACCGTCGTCGGTAATCTGCACCCAGTTACCGTCCAGGTCACTGACGCGTATATTCCAGCCTTCTGCTCTGCCCGCAACCTGTTGACCTCCTTCGAAAGGCCCGTAACTGAAGGTAACATACTTACCGTCGGGTGACAAATCTATATGATAAAGCTTCATATTCATCGGACAGTTCACAATGCTTTTTATATTAACCACTTTTGGCACACCATCATCGAAAGAAAGCTCTCCCACACGCAGCAGCCAGTCAGTTTCACCCCACACAAGTTTCTTGCCGTCCCTGCTCACATCAGGCCGGCATCCCCGCACTCCCCAGTACTCCAAGTCAAATACCCGCATCCCGTCAGCCTCGAAAGCTATTATTGTGTCACTGATTTCCATCCCTCCCTGTACCGCCGCAAAAAACCATTTCCCGTCAGGCGACCAGCAAATAGCATAAAGGTGTTCTAATTCTCTGTTTGGATGTCTTTTGTATTTACCTGTCTGCAGGTCATAAATCAAAAGCTCGGACGTCGCGTACGGCCTCGTCGTATAACGGTCATACTCTCCTTTAAAATATGCAATCCTCTTACTATCGGGTCCCCAGCAGGGCTGCCTCGCATTCGAAGCAATCTTCACCCGGTTACTCCCGTCTATATCCATATAGTAAACGTTCCTTACCTTTCCTCTTCTCGTCATCTCATCCGCAACGAAGCATATCTTGGTCCCATCCGGCGATGTATGTGCATACATCTCATCAACGTTAGCTGTATTAGTAAGATTAACGGCATTTGACCCGTCGGCGTTTGAAACCACTAACTCCCAGTTATATCTGCCCTCGGTTAGCCGGTAAGTCTCGTGAACAATCTTGTAGGGTATCTTTTTAACATCTATTTTCGGCTCATCTTGAATCTCAAAATCAGTTCCTTCCGACGCCCCCAATACCGCCGTCATAACCAACAAAATCCCAATTACTCCTCCCGCTGAAACAACCTTTATTAAAAAGCTTTTTGCAAACATCTTCTTTTCTCAACCATATAAATTTACATTCTAAAATTTCCTTACGACGAATAGTCTCAAAACCTATCCCTCGATATGATACCTCAAAAACCCCCAAATTTCAATCCCCTACGAAAATACTTTATATTTTCTCTGCGAAGTCAGCAAAAAAGAGGCAATATAAATCGCTGATAATGCTTATTTTATTGATTTTATTTTTTTCAACGTAATCAGCTTAATCAATGAAATCAGTGATGAAAATAACTATTAAATCTGCGTCCATCTGCGGATAAAACTATTATCTCTATCCTGTTATCCTGTCAAAAATTCTTCGTGGTTCTCTGTGGTCTCTATGCCGCCCGCGCCTACGATTCCGCCGCAAAAGTGCTTTTCAAAGATTTCGCCTGCCTCAATTTCAATACCTAATCCGCCGGCTTCGCCTTCACCTCTGCACCTGTCCCTTTAAGCTGCTTGTCAAAAAACTCCTTCGTCAGCTTTGGCACGTTCGGGTCCTTGAACCCGCCGTGTCCCTCTCCCTTGACAATATAAAGTAACACCGGCACACCCGCCTTCTTCAGCGCAGCCTCAAGCAGCTCGCTCTGATGACTCGGCACAAGCCGGTCGGCATCACCGTGAATAATCAGAAATGGTGCATCGTCCTTGCTCACGTAAGTAATCGGGTTGGCCATCGCAACCTTTTCCTTATTCTCCTGAACCGGTCCGCCGATTAGCTGAGCTTCCGGCGAGTCAGCCGCGTTATGAACCGTACCGTCGGCAAGACGACACTCATCCATTTGCAGAAAGTCTGTAGGCCCGAAGTAATCAACCACCGCCTGCACTCTGCTCGATACCCCAGGCCTCTCTGGCTTATCGAAATCGTTAACATCACCTGTCGTACCCAGCAGCGCAACTAAGTGACCTCCCGCCGACTCTCCCCACGCCCCGAAACTGTTCGCATCTATGTTGTACTTGTCGGCATTCGCGCGAAGCCACCGCACCGCCGCCTTACAATCTTCTATCTGGGCGGGAAACTGGCTATGCTGGCTCAACCGGTAGTTAATGCTCGCCACCGCATACCCCTCTTTGAGATAACCCAGCGGAACGTTGTATTCCTTACTGCCCGCAAGCCACGCACCGCCGTGAACCCGGATTATCAACGGCAGCTCCTTTTCTCCACTCGGCAGATATAAATCCAGCTTCTGCCGCTCGTGTCCGCCGCTAACGTAAGGCAGGTCGCGATAAACTCTCGTACCTTCCGGCACTCGCCGCCTGCATTGCCCCAACCCCCCGCCCGCAATTACAATACAAGCTAATATAATTGATACAAATATCGCCTGTGACCTCATAACTTTATTCCTCTTCTCATAATTAATAAACATTGACGTCCAACCTTCTCTCATCTTCTTACCCCATGGCTTATTTTAGAGCGTCTCTTATGATTGCGAACAGCTCTCTTTGCTTTAATCACCGACTTCCACCTCGATGGGTACCATCTATTCCTTGCATTTGTTGATATGTATTTTTCAATTTCAGTTTCTTCTATCATCACCCATTCATTCCTTCGCACTTTTAGTATTTCACATCCATCGGATAGGGCTTCTTCCAGTGTCTCAAACGGTGAAGCACAAAAAGGAAATACTTTTCCATCACAAATAGTATATATGAACGTTTCCCATTGCTTTAAGCTGCGCACATATATTACTACCCCCGCGGCAAAAAGCTTACTACGACGTTTTGCAATTGCTAACCTGACCTTCATTTTTCTATCCTCTGAAAAACTAAAAATGGTTACCTATTTTTTTCAATTCCTTTCACCTATTTTCTTTTTGCTATTTATATTTTATATCAATTCCCTCTGCGTCCGCCTTTGTCGAGACCTCGCCTCTTGGCGGGTTCTCTGCGCCCTTTGCGGTGAAATAATTATACCCTTTCCAGACAAACCAGCAATTCTTTATTTCAAGCGATTTTTCTCTTTTTCCTTTTGACTTTTGACGTGTGACTCGTGAAGTGTGCACTTGTTTGTCCTCCGTCCTCCGCCCTCTTTTTCTTATTGAAAGTTCAATGTTCAATGTTCTACGTTAAACGTTTGCCCTTCGTCCTCCGCCCTCTGTCTTCTTTTTTCTGTGTTCTGTATTCTGTGTTCTGTATTCTGTGTTCTGTATTCTGTGTTCTGTATTCTACCCTATCCGCTATACGCTCTACGCTGCACGCTAATTATTCCCTTTCCCGACAAACCGGAAACAAAATTTTTGTATATCGTTGCTCGTTGTTAGTTGTTCGATTCCGTTTGATGGACCCGCTCGGCTTTTACTTTACAATTCTCTAAGCAGGTCTTTGATTTGGTTGTAAAGAACAGGAAGGTCGTTCTCAACTACTGACCATACTACGTCTATATCAATATGAAAGTAATCATGAACAAGGATATTTCGCATTCCAACAATCTTAAACCACGGTATTTCAGAATGCTGTTCCTGAAATTCATCAGAAATTTTCGCTGCTGCTTCGCCGAGGATTTGAATATGATGCAATACCCAGGTCTGAATAAGCTCTTCTTCTCTGAAAGCATCTTTGCCGCGAGAAGCATACTTTTGTATGTTTTCTATGGCTTCTTGTATATCCAGCAATCTTTCTCTGTCATCTCTCATATCGGAACGGCTTCCCTTAAAACTCGTTCGCGGATGCGAGGTCTTAATCCCGCAGGAGTAACAACATCAACACGCCGACCTATCAACTGCTGCAATTCATAAAGAAGACCGCCAAGGTCGAATAAACTCCGTCCCGACGCCAGGTTTACCAAAAAATCAACATCGCTGTTTTCATCCGCAGTACCTCGTGCAAAGGATCCGAACACGCGGACATCAGATGCACCGTATTTGGCCGCCAAAGATAATATCTGCTCTCTGTGATTAGTTATAATTGCCTCTATACCCATAAAAATAAAGTGTAAGTAATATATGAATTTATGTCAAATGTAATTTGCCGCAAAACCAAAGCCCGACCCTCTTACAGGCCGGCCTCATAATTGCTGCCTGCCCTGAGCGCACAAGTGGTGAGCAAACCTGTCCCGAGCGATGTCGAGGGAGTCGAAGGGCCTGCCCCGCACGAAATAGGACCCTGCCGTAATTTTATCCTGCGAATTGGTGCGGGGGCAATTTTATCCACCGAAGTCCCTAAGGGACGAAGGCGGACACCGGATTTTATCCGGCGTAGTTCGACGAAGGAGAACAAAGACGGACTCGATTTTTTAGCACGAATTTTAAATATGTTGTCGCGAAGCGACTCCACAGTTTTTACCTTTTACTTTTTCACTTCCTCCTCCCAAGGCCGTGCGCCCCTTAGCTTCGCAGTTCCAATGGGTTCAGGCGTTTCCCCGCACACTTACGTCACCAGCAAATTCGTGACTCCGCTATATTTTCTTCTTTAACCTTTTTATTTCTGGAGAATATCTCCTTTGAAATCGGAAGCAAATGTAAATCTCACCGATTGTCGAGAGAGCATTAGAGTTCTTCCTGAATGCCCTACGCCTCTTACAACTCTAAAATGCTGTGTTTCTTTAATCTTTTCACCAAAAAAATGAACCAGATAGTTATAGTAAATTATTCCTCTTTCAAGCCTGTGCCTGCCCTGCAACATTGCGGGTGGCTTCTTATCAAGCGAGGATTCATTCTCATCCCTGTCTTTACTGCCGACAAGATACATAACTCTTTTTGAGGGGTATTGCTTAATAATCCTCTCTGGGGTTATCTCGAATTTCTTATGGAATGTAAACATCGTTCCTAAACCGTAGCCCCAGTTATTGTAATTCTCAGGGACATTTTCCGGCACGGAAAATTTATTACGAGTTCCCTCAACCACTCTTTCTTCATTAAAGTATAAGTACGATGAAGGCCCCATAACCAGATACCGTACTTCTATTCCCTTAAGCTTCGCTATTTTGTTTTCAAACAATCCGCTCGCTGCATACCTGTTAACCATTTGCCCACCGGCAGAATGCCCCAATATTATCATCGTTTCAAGATTAGGAAAATTCCCTCCAGCAACAACTTCCTCAAGTATTCTGTCCGTAACCTCATAAGAACTGATCCTGACGCGCTTACCATTGAACATTCCCCTCGAGGTTCCCCAAAACGCTGGAAATTCCCAGTATAGAATATCGCTCTGTTCCGGATTCTCTAAACACCCTTTCGGAAGTATATGAGGAGCTATTACAAGAGTTTTATCTTTTTCCTTGGGAACTTTATTCACAAGTGCAATGGCATTATCAAAATACGCCTTCGCGCTATAACTTGCACTGTGTATTGAGTATATTAATCTTGTAATCGACTCATTTTTAACAAACAAGTCGTGCGAACTTTCATATGGCAAATATGTTGTTAGGCCGTCAACTTCGATGGGGTATCTCTTTGAGGCTATTTCAATTGCTTTGGCCGACGCGCAGACAATCAGCACTAAAAAAATAGAAATGTACCTGAATTTATTCATTGAAACTCTCTTTAATTAGCTCCATTTTTAGCTCTAAAATCGATTCGTTGTATGTGTAAATACTAATCTTTGTAGAAGGAAAAGGCCAGCTTATTTTCTAAAAAGTCAGTGCCGATCAGTGTCCAAAATCTTCGCGTCTTTGTGCCTTTTCGTGAAAACTTGTGCCCGCACAGGCGGGTATTCGTGGTCAAATTATGCGCAAAAAAAAATTGCTGGCAATCACCTACTCTCGCCTCTCGACTACCATCGGCCGTGCGGGCTTAGCTTCTGAGTTCGGAATGGGATCAGGCGTTACCCCGTACGTATGGTCACCAGCAAATTCGTTAAACCTCGCAGCTTCTCGCCGCGGGATCTATTCAATTATCAAAAAACTAAAATTCAAAACTTTGTTTTGAACATTTGAGTTTCGGTCATTCGAATTTGTTTCGAATTCCGAATCTCGTATTTCGAATTTCCAAAAAATATGTGGATGCTTACAATGAGCACGATTCGTTACTCGCCTGTCGCAACTTGCTCTCGTGTATCGAGTATCAAGCATCGAGCATCGAGTTTATCAACCAAAGATTGATATGGTCAAGTAATCGAGCGTTAGTACCGGTTAGCTGAACAGATTACTCTGCTTACACACCCGGCCTATCAACCAGATGGTCTATCTGGGCTCTCTCTGCCGCACCTACTTTGAACAGAAAAGTTAAAGTCCTAATATCTAAATCCGAAATCCGAAACAAATTCAAAATTCAAATGTTCCAATGTACAAAACAAGATGTTTTGATAATTCGAATTTTTGTCATTCTTATTTGTTTCGAGTTTCGACATTCGAATTTCGGATTTCTCTTTGCTGCGCAAAGTAGGTGCGGCAATGGAATCCTAATCTTGAGGCTGGCTTCCCGCTTAGATGCTTTCAGCGGTTATCCATTCCCGACTTAGCTACCCGGCCGTGCCCCTAGCGGGACAACCGGTACACCAGCGGTCAGTGCTTCCTAATCCTCTCGTACTAAGGAAACATCCTCGCAAGATTCCTGCGCCCACGGCAGATAGGGACCGACCTGGCTCACGCCGGTCTGAACCCAGCTCGCGTACCACTTTAATGGGCGAACAGCCCAACCCTTGGGACCTTCTTCAGCCCCAGGATGTGATGAGCCGACATCGAGGTGCCAAACCTCCCCGCCGCTATGGACGCTCGGGGGAGATAAGCCTGTTATCCCCGGAGTACCTTTTATCTGTTGAGCGATGACCCTTCCACACGGAATCACCGGATCACTAGGTCCTGCTTTCGCATCTGCTCGACTGATAAGTCTCGCAGTTAAGCACACTTC
>CAZMQF010000060.1:0-14018 GCA_964568365.1 uncultured Pirellulales bacterium
GGAAATCTTCGCTTTTGCGAAAAATCTTAATCTGTGTCAATCAGCGAAATCAGTGATTAAAAAATTCTCTGTGGTAAAAAATAATTTAGTGCAAATCTGTGCCGAAAAACAAGTGCAATTATGTGTTGGGGACAGAGATATTCAATTTTTCTATGAGGCGGTTCAATGTTCTTCGTTCGATGCCCAGGATTCTTGCGGCGGCAAGTTTTCTGCCTCCGGTGTATGCGAGAGTTCTAACAATAACCTTCCGCTTGACCTCATCGAGAGTAGGCAGCTCATTTTTTGGATAAGTTTCGGACTCTGCGACGATAATATCAAACGGAAGAGAAGTGGATTGAATCTCGCGGCCAATAGTGAGGACATAAGCCCTTTCAATTGCATTTGCCAGTTCACGGATGTTTCCGGGCCAGGAGTAATTTACGAGAAGCTCTTTTATCTGCTGAGAAAGTACTTTCGGCGGTTCATTATAAAAGCCGGCCTGACTTTCGAGGAAGAATTCAGCGAGAGGAATGATATCTTCCTTTCTCTGCCTGAGAGGCGGGACCTCAAGAGTAACGACGTTCAGTCTATAATAGAGGTCGGAGCGGAAGGTTCCGTCTTCGACCATTTGCCGCAGGTCTTTCGCGCTGGCAGAAATAACCCGAATGTCAACAGGAAAGGAGGTTATTGAGCCGAGTGGAGTGACAGCTTGTTCCTGAAGGACTCGCAGAAGCTTTGCCTGCAGCTCAAGCGGTATCTCGCTTATTTCATCGAGGAAGATTGTTCCACCATTGGCAGCTCTGAAGAAACCAAGTGTACTATCAACAGCACCGGTAAAAGCACCTTTTGTGTGGCCGAATAACTGGCTCTCGAAGAGATGTCCTGTGAGTGTTGTGCAATCGACGGGGACAAAAACTTTGTCGGCGCGGTCACTTGCATTGTGTATCCGGCGTGCCACAATTTCCTTGCCGACACCGGTTTCGCCGACTACTATCACAGAACACTTTCTTGCGGCAATAGCCTGAATAGTATCAAGAATGGACTTAAAGAGCGGAGATTTTCCTATAAAAACATCAACTTCATTTTGATAGGAATTACGCTTTTCAAGCCGACCTGCAGAGCGGCATCCGCGCCTACCTATACCGGCCTGGCTTGAATCGAAGTCTTTACTAAAGGATTCTCTCATCTCTTCTTGCCAAAACTCAACCGTAGGACAATAATAGCCCTTAAAAAGTACTTAGAGTTCAACCTTTTACAGCCTTAACTGCACGCTTAGGGAACTTTCACCTAAAATTTACTCATTAAGAATTTTACTATGTTAAAATAGGTAAGTCAAGGAAATTAGGGACTTTCATCCATTTTCTTCAAAACTGAAGACAAGTGAGATTATTGTAACCTGATTTTTGGCTGGAAGTGACTTCAGATATCGATATTGAGATAATTATGTCAGCAAGTGTAAAAAACCCATAAGTTATTGTCAACAAAAACTTTATGGATTTATTTCTTATTTCAAGACGGTTGAAGTGCTGTTTTTCAGCCTGTATAAAAAATTACGTAAAAATTCTTTGATTTTCCAGTAAAAAAGGTGGTTTTTGCGGAAAAGTAAAATCCTAATTCCCAGCAATATACAGGTATTTATTAATCCTGCGGATTATTAATCAAATCAAAGGGGCTGATATAATCACCGAACTTTTCGGCGGCGGCTTTGAGTCTTTTTCGAACATCATTGAAAGTGTCGTATAGAATCCGAGGGGTGTCTGCAACCTTTTCGGTGTAGATTTTTTCGACGCGTTCGAGCTTCGCGAGGTTTTTGGGTACACGAATCGTGAACTGATTTATGAAATCCTGCTTCGAGTACTGCCGAGAGAGATTTACCTTGAATAATTCGGCGATGTCCTCGTACTTTGGTATCAGGCCTGTCGGTGTTCTTACCGCATCAACGTCACCATTTACGCGCAATTCCGCCCATAGTATCCAGATTTTTTTATCAGCCATACCGTTGAGGTACTTTCCGTCCTTGTCCTTGAGGAAGTAATTAACAGAGAAAATCAGCGGCGGCTTTTCGATATCCTTTGCGAAATCGAGATTGTTTTTGATGTACCGGCCGAGAGGGATAGAGAGAAAATCGAGATTCGACATTAAGTTAAAGGTTCTGACGCCCTCTTTCCCGAGTGTAGCGGCGGTAGTTTCTGATTCGAGAGCTGCGCCCTTTATAAGGATTCCTTCAGCCCAGTTATAGGCCTGCTCGACAGGGACCCAGATGTCACTATCGCGGCCGCCATAAATGATGCCGCCGACAGGCACGCCTGCAGGGTCGTCCATCATCGGGTCTTTGTTCGAAAGCTCATCTATATTAAGACAGTATCGCGCGTTCCTTTGGGACGCAGTAATCTCTCTGCCCTGGTCGTCCTTTTTACCTTTATGCCATTGGCCCGAATGATTGACGCCTTTTTCCGGCAACACTCTGCCCATACCGAGCCAGTGGGGCTTTTGGTCATCATCGATGAGGACATTGGAGAAGATTACCTCACAGGAGCTGATAAGAGCCTGATAAATAACAGGGTCATCTTCTTCGTTGACGTCCCTTATGATTCCGAAAATTCCCTTTTCGACATTGACACATTTTACCAGACGGTCGATTTTTCTCAGGTAAGCGATGTCATCGCCGACGATAGTCTGTCCCGGAATCATAGAAGTTGAGGTTTTTCCGCAGGCGGAGGGGAAGGCACCGGCGAAATATGTGACTCTGCCGTTCGGGCCGTGAGCTCCCATAACGAACATATGCTCAGCGAGCCAGCCTTCATTCGAGGCCTTTTGAATGGCAAGTCTTAAAGCAAGCTTTTTCAGGCCTATGGTGTTACCGCCATACTGGGTGTTGACGCTGTAAACAAGGTCTTCTTCAAGGTCGATATAGACGCGGCGCTTGTCGATATTTTTGCTGACAGAACTTTCGAGCTCGCCCTCGGAGTGCAGAAATCTGAAGAAGTGAGGTGACGAGCCGATTTTTTTGAACTGCTGATATCCCGTTCTGTAGAGGATAGTTTCACTGTGAGCGACATAAGGCGAATCGGTTATCTGAACGGCGGGTATAGAAAAGACAGAATCTACGGGTCCGAGGCAGAAAAAGCAGACGAGCATCTGCCGGCCGACCATTGAGTCCTTCAAAAAGGAGCATACTTCCTGCACGCCGGTTTCTTTATCGATGGAATTGAGACTCTCGCCGAGCTCTGAGCCGGGCGAGAGCAAATATTTCGTCCTGTTTTTGTCACGAGCCTGGTCGTTATAGCCGTCGAAATGACAGGTATGCCCCTTTATATCAAGAGGTCTTTCTTCGCCGGTTTTTACCGCGAGGTCCCGAATGTACTGCGCATCGTCAGGCGAATCGGTGCAGACATAAACAGATTCGGGAGCGGCCAGCTCAATTGCATCGGCGATGAACTGGTGCATCTTCGGATTATCCAGCGTTATTAGTCTTTCGTAATGCTCGGCCGATAACTTCTCTTTCAGAAAATCTTTAATTTTACTCATACCGGATTTTATCCTCCAAGTTTCGTTCTGAACTTTTTGGTTCAGCCTGACAGTTAATATAAGCTTAATAATAATTCAGCTTCTTTTCCAAGACACAATACCTGATTATCCGGGGCTGTGACAGGGGCGACAAACCGGCCTGTTCGACCACAAAAGCCCGCTGCTGCCGTATATAACTTTTTGTCAGCCCAAAAAATCAGGGAATTCTACCAGCAACAGGTGTGCTGCGTCAATTTCTTTTTTCAAATTTTTAGTACCCACACGGGCTGGAAGCCCGTGCTACTGAAAATAGGTTTGACGGGCATATAGGGCATTATTATACTTGCTTGATTAAATTAAAAAAAAGCAAACGCAAAATATGGAGATAAAGATGAACAAGGAGAAGATTTCAGCAGAAGGTATAACTTTTGACGATGTACTGCTGATACCTGCCAAGAGCGATTTTGTTCCGAGCCAGGCGGAGACGAGCAGCCGGCTTACGAGTAATATATCGATAAATATTCCTATTGTGTCGGCGGCGATGGATACGGTTACCGAGTCGGCGCTGGCGATAGCACTGGCACAGGAAGGCGGCATCGGGATAATTCATAAGAACCTGTCAATCGAAGCCCAAAGACTCGAAGTTGCGAAGGTCAAGCGTTCCGAGAACGGAGTAATTATCGACCCGGTGACACTGACGCCTGATGAGCCGGTGAAAAAGGCAAGAGAGCTGATGATTGAATATCACGTTTCAGGAGTGCCGATTGTCGAAGGTAAAAAGTTAGTGGGGATAATTACGAGCAGAGACTTGAAGTTTCTGAAAGACTATAATGTGAAGATAAGCAGTGAGATGACGAAGGACAACCTGGTGACGGGCCCGCCGGGGACAACACTCGAGCAGGCAAAAGTAATACTTCAGAAACATAAGGTTGAAAAACTGCTGCTGGTTAACGACGCCGGTGAGCTGTCCGGCCTGATTACAATGCGCGATATCGACCGGGTTCAGCAGTTCCCTTTATCGGCAAGAGACAGCAGGGGCAGACTTCGAGTTGGAGCGGCGGTCGGAGTCAATGAATATGAACGAATCGAAAAACTTATAGGTGCAGACGTGGACGTGATTGTGGTTGATACCGCTCACGGCCATTCGCAAAACGTTATAGACACAGTGAAATGGATTAAAAGCAAACACGATATCGACGTGATTGCGGGTAATATTGCCACGGCCGAGGCGGCGCGAGATTTGATTAAGGCGGGCGCTGATGCGGTCAAGGTGGGAATCGGGCCAGGAGCAATCTGCACGACAAGAGTTATCTCCGGTGTGGGAGTACCGCAGGTTACGGCGATAATGGACGTGGCGAGCGAGGCGGATAAACATAATATACCTGTGATTGCGGACGGCGGGATAAGACATTCGGGAGATATAACCAAGGCGATAGCGGCGGGTGCATCGAGTGTGATGCTGGGTTCATTGTTTGCGGGATTGAAGGAGAGCCCGGGCCAGCTCGTTATCTATAAAGGAAGACAATTCAAGGAATACAGAGGGATGGGTTCCCTGGGAGCGATGGTCAAAGGCTCTGCGGAAAGATACGGCCAGAAAAGCTCTACGGTTAAAGAGAAGCTTGTTCCGGAAGGCGTTGAAGGCAGGGTGCCTTACAGGGGGACATTGAGCGAGTTTGTCTATCAATTAGTCGGCGGGCTGCGAGCGGGTATGGGCTACTGCGGTGCGAGGAATATCGAAGAGCTGAGAAAGAACGGCAGATTCGTGCGACAAAGCAAGGCCTCAATCACCGAGTCACATCCCCACGATATTCAGATTACCAAAGAGTCACCGAATTATTCGGCGATGGAGCATTTTGTTGATTGAATTTATTCTGATTGAGGGGCAATTTGAACTTTGATGAGATTGCGATGATTCACGAGACAATAGCAATTCTGGATTTCGGCAGTCAGTACGTACAATTGATAGCAAGACGTATTCGTGAGCAAAATGTGTTTTCACTCATCTGCCCCGGTGACATATCGGCTGATGAATTGAGAAAGATGGGTGCGAAGGGGCTGATACTCTCGGGCGGGCCGGCGAGCGTCAGGAACATAAATGCGCCGCGATGCGATGGGGCAATCTTCGAGCTGGGTGTGCCGATTCTGGGTATATGCTACGGGATGCAATTAGGCTGCCAGATACTCGGTGCGGATATTGTGGCGGCAAAGGTGAGAGAATACGGCAGGACGAATTTGCACATCCTCGAGAAGAAAGATTTATTTGCGAATATACCTGATACGATTATGGCCTGGGCAAGTCACGGCGACCAGGTTGGGCAATTAGGGGGCGACTTCGAGAAGCTGGCTGAGACCGCGAGCTGTCCATTTGCAGCAGTCAAACACAAAAAAACGAGATTCTTCGGCGTCCAGTTTCATCCGGAGGTATCGCATACGCCAAAGGGCGCGCAGATACTGCAGAATTTTCTGTACGATGTCTGCGGCTGTAAGGGCGACTGGAAGATGAGCGATTTTGTAGCTGAAGCAACAAAGACCATCAAAGAGCGAGTCGGCAGCGCGAAGGTGATATGCGGTTTGAGCGGCGGCGTGGACTCATCCGTTACGGCGAGCCTGGTAAACAAGGCGGTCGGCGAGCAGCTGGTCTGCATATTTGTAGATAACGGTTTCTTGCGTAAAAATGAGCGGGACTGGGTTGTATCGACATTTCGCGACCATATCGGGCTGGATTTGCACGTCGTCGATTGGTCGGAGCAGTTTTCGTCGGCGTTGAAGAATGTAACGCGGCCGCAGGAGAAGCGAAAAATAATCGGAGCGGAATTCATAAACGCCTTTAAGTCCGAGGCGATGAGGATTGAAGAGGTGAAATTTCTGGCGCAGGGGACACTTTATCCGGACGTTATAGAGTCGGGTTCAGGAAAAAGCGGTGCTGCGGCGAATATAAAACTCCACCACAACGTAGGCGGGCTGCCGGCCGAGCTTGGCTTCGAGTTAATCGAGCCGCTTCGTGACTTGTTTAAGGATGAGGTGCGAGCGGTCGGCGAGTTCCTGGGGCTGCCGGAAGATATAGTATGGCGACATCCCTTTCCGGGCCCCGGACTTGCAGTCAGAATTTTAGGTGAGGTAACGAAGGAACGCCTTGAGACGCTTCGAGCTGTGGATGAAATATTGATTGATGAGATAAAAAGTGCCGGTCTTTACAGGAAGATTTCGCAAGCGCTTGCGGTTTTGCTGCCGATATCAACAGTGGGCGTTATGGGTGATGAGCGAAGCTACGAAAATGTGGCGGCGATTCGTGCGGTTGAGACGACCGATTTTATGACGGCTGATTTTTCACAGATTCCGCACGAAGTGCTCGGCAGGATATCGAGCAGGATAATCAATGAGGTTCGAGGTGTTAACCGCGTGGTATATGATATATCAAGCAAGCCCCCTGCAACTATAGAATGGGAATGATTATTCGTATTGCGTATTGGGTGATGTATATCGCGTTTAGATAAATTTACAGGAGAGGGCTATAACAAGTGAAGAGATACATTCTTTTTATTTTTGGAACATTATTGATTTTTGCAGGAGGCTGCAGCGATGGGGCGAGAAGCTCATCGGACAATATCTTTCAAACGGTGTGGGAGGATATTGTCGGCCTGCCGGAAGATATAATTGAGGATTCGAAAGATACATTTCTTGAAAGAGACAATCAGATACTGCTCGGTCTTGCGGGCGGAGCGAGCATCGCGATGCATCAGGGGGCTGATGATAATCTGGCAGGGTATTTCGAGAGAAACGAGATTTTTCACAATGTCTCCGACAGGGGTTTGAAGCTGTTCGGCGGGCCAGGTATACATTTTGCCGGTGCGAGCCTGTGGTATATTCTGAGTGTCGATTCAGGCGATGACTTCAACCAGGACAGGGCGTGGACAATGATAAGAGCGCTGTCCTTAACCAGCCTGACGACGGCTGGGCTGAAAGCTATCAGGGATAACGAAACTCCTGCAGGCAACAGTTTGGCCTGGCCGAGCGGCCATACATCGAGCTCTTTTGCGGTTGCCTCGGTGCTGGATGAGTTCTACGGGCCCAAAGTCGGTATCCCCGCCTACGCGGCGGCGAGCCTGGTGGGACTTCGGATGATGGACCAGAGTGACCACTGGGGTAGTGACGTCGTGTTCGGGGCCACGTTAGGCTGGGTAGTGGGCCATACAGTGGCAGGCAAACATAAACAGCTCGAAGTGGCGGGTTTTAAGGTTATGCCGTATTTAGTAAGCTCACGAGGAGCGATAACAGGTGTTACACTGGTCAAGCAGTTCTGAGCACTAAGTCTGACAGGTTTTTGAACAAACACGTTCCTTTAATCCGAGAAATTCTCAAAAGGCAATAAAAAATCAGAACAAATAAAAGAGATTGAAAATTTATCAGTTCGCGGTAAACTGTCCGATTGTATTTTATGTTTCAAGAGAATAATTTTTGAGGTAGTCAAGATGGCAGAATTCAAGATAGAACCATCGGAGCGAATAAAACGTTTACCGCCTTACCTTTTCGGGCGGTTAAACGCTCTTAAGCTGGCGAAGCGTCAGCAGGGCTCTGACATTATAGATTTAGGGATGGGTAATCCGAACGACCCGACACCACAGATTGTGATAGACAAACTCTGCGAGGCGGTACAGGACCCCCGCAATCATCGTTACAGCGCATCAAAAGGTATTAAGAACCTTCGGGCAGAGATGGCCAAAAAATACTCAAGGCTTTGGGGGGTGGAGCTCGACCCGGAGAGTGAGGTACTGGTTTGTATCGGGTCCAAGGAAGGTTTCAGCCATATGTGCCTTGCGATGCTGGGGCCTGGAGATACGGTTGTCGTGCCTGACCCGGCTTTTCCGATACACAATTACTCGGTTGCGCTGGCAGGTGCGAATGTGATATCGGTGCCGCTGGGAAACGACCAGAAGTTTCTGGATAACGCTGCAGAGGTTATTGAGCATCTGTATCCTCGTCCTAAAATTTTAATTCTTAATTACCCGAATAATCCAACGGCAATGACGGTCGATGAAGGTTTTTTCGAGACGGTAGTCGATATGGCGAGTCGTCTTAAGATAGCGGTGATACACGATTTCGCATACGGTGAGAGCTGCTTCGAGGGCTATAAGGCGCCGAGCTTTCTTTCGGCAAAGGGAGCCAAGGAGGTTGGTGTTGAATTTACGACGATGAGCAAGGCGTATAATATGGCAGGGTTCCGGATGGGATTTGTGGCGGGCAATAAAGATATGATTGATTACCTTGCGACGATAAAGGGTTATTACGATTACGGGATATTCCAGGCGATTCAGATAGCTGGTATTATCGCTCTAAGAAGCTGCGAGAACGATATAATTGCTCAAAACAAGAGATATCAATCGAGGCGAGATGTTGTTTGCGAAGGACTTGCCAGGCTCGGCTGGTCGGTAGAAAAGCCGCGAGCGTCGATGTTTGTCTGGGCAAAAGTGCCGAAAGAGCACTCCAAAGGCAAGGGCAGTATCGATTTTGCGATGGATTTGATGGAATACGCAGAGGTGGCGATGGCGCCGGGCAGGGCATTCGGCGAAAACGGGGAGGATTATATGCGTATAGCATTGGTAGAAAACGAGCAGCGGCTTCGTCAGGCGATTCGCAATATCAGCAGATATATACAGCAAAAGCCGATAAGAAAGGCTATGAAAAAACCGTAGCAAAAGCAATTGTTCGGCTCAGGCTCGTCAGAAATATAACTCGAATCTTAAAAACCATCTTCAGGATATTCTGTCCGCAGAGCTAAAAATCTCACACCAAACAAGGCAGGGAATAAATTTTTTTAGTATTGATTTCCAATAAAGTCTTCAATTTCTTTTCGCAAAGCCGCATTCCGGGCACACAAAGCCGGGATGGATGAATGTATAAGAAAAAAATCTTAAAAAAGACTTGACTTGCAGACAATAATATGATTAAATACGCATACCAGTTTGGGGGTGATGAGAAAACTCTATAACAGAAGGTGTTATTTTATTTGCTCCATTTGATTACTTTTCTGTGCAGATTGATTTTGGGTGAGACTTTGCACAGATAAAGGCAGCTTTAGAGTTATGGAGTGGGGGTGAGGAGCATTGGCGAGAAGACTCAAACTAAACAAAGCGGAAGATGTGCGCGCTTCGATAGAGAGGATATGTAATTAGAGATGGTATATGTAAATAATTGCGTTTAAGAAGCATTCACAACAAAGCTGTAACGATGAATATAAAAGGATTAACAGTTTCTTTCTTCTCCTTCTTCGCTGGGTTTGTACTTTCTGCAGAAAATAATTACAGCAAACCCGGCGCGTAAACCAACACGGAAGAACCGTGATGAAAATAAATACGAGGAGATACAAAAAAATTGAGGTGGTGACAAATTAAAGGGATAAGGGTGATAATATGAAAAAAGGTTATTTATGGCTATCCCTGGTGCTTTTTATAGCGTTTTCTGCACAGAATACCAATGCGGTGATGATGGGTTTTGAAGATTTGGCTTTAGGCACCTCCTACGACGAACCTAACAGCTTCTATGCCTCCGGAATAGAGATTCTGGTCGGGCAGTTTTACCCGTATGGCGGCGGCGATCCGATAAGCGGTGGTGAAGTTTCCGTCGGAAACGGAGGTCTTGCAGGCTGGTTCGGTAACGAGCTTGAGTTAAATAATGTCAATCTTCATTTTCTTTTAGGTGACGCCTGCCCATCCTGCGGTTACGTTTCTCTTTTGTTCGGTTATGAGGACGGCGATTTTAACATTGGAATCAACGGCGGGGAACCGGAAAAGTTTCAAAGCATTTTTGACATTACAGCCGGAACGATAATCGGCGGTGCCAGCGTAAAAGTTGTAGGTGGCGGCGCTTTCGGTGCTATGATGATTGTCAACGGCGATATTGATATATTTTCAATTGGCGGTGAGGCGCTTGTTATTGATGCAGTGTTTGCGTGCGAGGGTATACCGGAACCGACAACAATTGCATTGCTTGGCCTGGGCGGTGTTAGTCTGCTGGCGAAAAGAAAAAAGAGCTGATAAATAAACGCTGATATAAATCGACGGCGACAGGTGCGGAAGGATTCGTTTTGAATTAAATTCTGTTTGAATAATAGAATTTATCCAGGATAAAAAAGAATTATTCCCCCCCTATGAGCGAAGCAGGAAAGCCGCGGAGAATATTCTCTGCGGCTTTTCGTATATACAGGTTTATCGCCTATCGAATCACTTTCAGCGGTCAAGACAATTATTCAGCTTATTTCAGCAGTGTTGCAGGGTCGAGATTTTTCGACTCTATATCCTTGAAATACTTAACGGTCCCGACCTTCAATTCGATTGTAGCCTCATCGTCACAGACTAAAATCCCTTTCGGGTGCATCTGCAGTGCGCTTACGGTACACATATGATTTACGCTGCCCTCGATGGCCTGCTGCAGGGCGCGTGCCTTTTTATGGCCATTGACGATTATCATCACTTCACGAGCATCAAGAACGGTTTGCACACCGACGGTTAAGGCTGTTTTCGGCACTTTGCTGATGTCACCATCGAAGAATCTCGAATTAGCGATGATGGTGTCATAGGTTAAAGTTTTTATTCTTGTTCTTGATGATAAAGAAGAACCGGGCTCATTGAATGCGATATGGCCGTCAGGCCCTACGCCGCCTATAAAAAGATGAACACCGCCGGTCTGTTTAATTTTTTCTTCATACCTTACACATTCAGCTTCAAGGTCAGGTGCATTTCCATCAAGAATCTCGACGTTTTCCTTGACGATATCGATATAGCTGAAAAAGTTATTCCACATAAAAGAGTGATAGCTCTCGGGGTGGTCTTCAGGCAAATTCACATATTCATCCATATTAAAGGTAACGACATTTTTGAAAGAGATTTTACCTGCCTTGTGCAATTTGATAAGTTCTTTATACATACCAAGCGGGGAAGAGCCGGTCGGCAATCCCAGAACAAGCGGTTTTGATTCAGCGTCTCTGAATTCTATCATTTTTTTAGCCACATAATTAGCGGCCCACTTTGAGACAAGCTCATAGTTCGGTTCAATTATTACTCTCATAAAATTCTCCTGCAATTACATAGTTAAAATTCGGTTGGCGAAAATTTCAAGCAAGCATTGCCTTATCCGCATTTTTCAAGCCGGCTGATAAGCTCATTGCCGAGCTCTGTTTTATTTTTGATATGCTGCTCAATTTCTTTAACAAAGCTGTTTTCTTCAAATATACCTCTGACGGCGGCAAAGTCGAGCTGCTTTGTCTGTTCATCGCCGTCAACGCCGAAGCCGGTCTGTGCTGTAGCAGAGAATTCCTTTCTGGCGTCGGCATAAAGCTTATGGTCGAGATTGACGACAGCCTCTTTCCATCTGTTTACCATCTCAATTATGTCTTCTGCAGTTATATTATCTATATTTTTCCCGAGCTGCTGCTGCAGAATCGAAGCAGCCCATGACCACTCATAAACAGGATACTGCTCATATATCGAGCAAAAGGCATCGTTTAGCTTCTCGGGCGAGTCAATGGTTCCTGTCTCAATATCATCAAGAAGCTTATCAACACACTGCTGCGGAGCAAAAAGACCGGCTAAATCAATCCATTTACCAGTACCGATGTCAGTTTGAGCCTTGAGTGCCTCTCGCAGGTGCGTGACATTTTCGAAATTTTTTCCCTCGAGCCGTTTAATCAGACAATTTCCGAGAAATTTGTTAATGCCAATCTGGTAAAACTCGATACCCCTGTCGAGAGAGGTATTTTTAATTTTTACGCTGTGGTAAGTGAAATACTCGGAAGTCTCTCCCGAAGTTGCTTTCAGATTTTTGAGCAGCTTCAGTCCATTGAGCATCTTCTGAATTGTATATGGGCTGAGTAGCTTAAAGTTTATGTAATCGAGTTTATCAGGGTCTTTTCTTCTGTCACGTTTCGGCCACTTTCTGGCATCACGCACCGTTCCGACACTTCGCAGGTTGACTCCGGGAACAAGAATACTTTCATCTTCGTGCTCAATAAGATACGAGAAAGGCAGGTCGGAGGTGTCGGAATTTCTATAATGCCTTCCCATAACGACAGTGAAGGCCCCGATTTTCATCGGCCAGAGGACATAGGAATCGCTGGTGGTTTTAGAACCCCTCTCGACAATTCCCTGATGAACAGGTCCTAATTTGTACATATGGTTACTCTGGTTTGAGCCGCTTCCTGCATTTAAGAATGAGAACAAGCCTGCAATCAAAAGAGTTGATTTGTGATGTGTTACGGTGTAAGGACCGGCAAAGATGGCACAGGCCTCTCCGTGAAAACCGGCACAATTTGCAAAGAAGACCGACTTTTCTGCGGAATACTGTTTCGAGAGGACCGTTCCCTGTCCAACAAAACATTCACAAATTATAGTCCCATCAGAGACCTTTGAGCCGCTGCAGCAGATAAAGTTTTCAGCAAAGACACCCGGGCCGATATATACGGGGTCATCGGGACTGCTGTTGATTGAACCATTTTCCAGCCTGGTTGCTCCTTCAATGACGGCTGCCGGGCCGACTTTGACGTCTTTTATAATCCTGGAGTTGATGATTTTCGCATTTCTGGCGACAATACCAACCGAGGAAGTAACTGAGGCAGTATAGTCGGCAATCATCTTCTTCAGCTTTTCAATTACTTTCGGCCTGTGCCGGTAGAACGCTATTATGTACGCGGTGTGTGCGGAAAGACGGTCGTAAATGGGTGTTTCTCTTCCCCCTGTCTCGTCAAGCAGCGATACCTTCGTGCCGTTACCAAACGCACTTTCCCCTTCGACAGCCAGCAGGTCAATATTCTCGATAAGAACATCATCTTCAATAATATAGTTTGCGATATAGTTTTTAACGTGATTGATGTACACATTGCTGCCTACGCGGCAGTTATGGATAGCAGCATTACTAATGCCGGCAGGTTTTTTAATACCGCCGAAAAAAGCGACCTCTTTATTGAAAGAACCCAGCTGGACATCTCCTGAAAAGTGCGTTGTTTTTATTCGGGAGGGCTCGAAATCCTCTGCTACGCCGACTTTAGACCAATCAGAGCAAGTGCATCCCTGGCTCGTGAGCCGGTCAACCTCCTCAGCAGATAATGGGCGAAATTTTTCTGCCATATTCTTTCTCCTTATATTCAGCGTTCGCCAGGCTTTACCGAAAGGAAGCCTTCTTTTAGCATAACCTGTAACAGAGCAGTTAGCAAACAGGTTTTAATCCGGAGAATATACCAAATTTAGATGGTAATGCACAAGTGCCCAAATATGAATAGAAATTATCAGTATGTCTAATGATGCGTATGTGTAATACTAAAAGACATACGGTAATTACGGGATGAATCGCCTTGATTTAGAGTTTAGTGTTTATTTGACTCAGGCTTTTTACGAGCTTTTTTTCTGCTAAAATCTCTTCCAGCGGCGGGCTCAGGATTATTACTTTTGTCAATTACTTTCCGGATATCCTGCGCTTCTGCTTCTGTTTTGAGCTGTTTCATAAAGAAATCAGCGGCTTTAAGGCGTTTTTCGGCCAGTTTTCTG
>CAZMQF010000061.1:0-13957 GCA_964568365.1 uncultured Pirellulales bacterium
AAATATTCGGCCAGCTATGTCAATTGAGAGATGAATATAGCACCCTGTATAAGCCCGTCAAAGACTTTGCTGTTTCGCAAAGATTTTCGAAAGAACGATTTTCCATGGATTTTAGGGTTTCCATAATATGTAGCGGATTTCCAGAGCAGTTTTTTAATTTTATCGCTCAAAATAAAAAAGGGTCTTTTTACGGGACCGACGATGGTCAAAAAAGACTCAAAGATATATTAGATGGCTCGGATTTTGATAGTAGTTCAGGATTAGAAAAATTCCTGCAGCAATTAGAGGAAAATCTTAACTTCGATCAAAGAAATGAATTTAAAGATACCAAGCGTTATATTAGTGACCAATTGAAGCAAGGTGTATCATCGATTCAGGAATTTTATAATTATATTTATTCACTCGATTATTTAAAACCTAAATATATTCTACGTTGGGCTGGTAAAGACTTAAGTCAATTATCACCGGGGGAAAGAGGCACAGTTTTATTAATCTTTTATCTATTCATCTCGAGGGATGAGATACCATTGGTTGTAGATCAGCCAGAGGAAAATCTCGACAACGAAACTGTTTTTGAAGTTTTAGTGCCCTGTGTAAAGGATGCTAAAAAGAGACGGCAGATTATTATTGTGACACATAATCCTAATCTTGCTGTGGTTTGTGATGCGGATCAGATTATACACTGCGAAATGAAAAAAGAGGAAAAAAATAAAATAACATATACTAGTGGAGCTATTGAACATCCTAAAATAAATAAAGCTCTTATCGACATCTTGGAAGGAACTCAACCAGCATTTGACAATAGAGATCAAAAATATTACGCAGAGAGATTGAATTATGTCCGATCAAACTATTAAATGCCCTAAGTGCGTAAATCAATAAGTTTTTAGGTTTGGGAATAACTAAATATGGCTCAAAACCAGAAAACCGGAGCCGAAGCTAATAAGTATGGAAGAGAAACGGCAGTCAAAATAATGAATGCTCTCGGGAGCAAACCTATAAATAAAAATACGAATGAATGTATTCTTGACGGGAAAAGGGTTGCAATCAAGTGTTCGAGAAAGTACACAAGATGCATAGGTGTTTCATATAAAATGCTTGAGAGATTAAATCATGTCATTGGTGCATTTGAAACGGATGAAAATAGTTATGATCTATATCAATTGAGTCCCGAAATCTTTAGCGAGAATATGCGAGAAACAAGGAGCAAAGGTTCTGCTTCCGGAAAAGTAGGTTTGGTAATTCAAAAAGTGTTCGAAAAAGAAGGTAAATTCTTACAAACCGTTAAAATTGTATAATTTTTATGCCCGAACAATCGAAAAATGACCACCGAACCAACCCAATTCCGCAATTATTAGTCGCTAGTTGCCTTTAACTAGTATCTCATAAAATCCGCGTAATCCGCGGTTAAAAATTATTATTTTTCCCTTGAATATATCGCCTTAATTTGGTATAATGCTAATAACTGGGGGAGGCCCCATTACGGGGCTGCGGAGCTCCGCAAGTATCGGCCAGCACGTCCTGAGCGGAGTCGAAGGGCAGGCCAAGTCAAAATTTATTTCGTAAACTCTTTCTCTACAAGGAGTAGCGAATGTTTAATAATCACGAGGCACGAGAAACGAGTCACAGGACACTCGAAACGTGTATTAAGCATCAAGAATCCAGCTTCGTTCATCGAGAAACGAGTATCGAGCATCGAGAATCAGTCCTCAAACCTCTACATCTGTCGAGAGAGCTCTACAAATCAACCCTTTTTATGCAAAACAAAGCCAATTTACATAATGACGAAATGAACGTAAGTAATTATATAATAAGGGCTTCTGAAGATTTTTGCAACTTTTTCCGCCGAAAAAACAAAGCCAAACAAACCCAAAACAAACCCAATTTACAAAATGCTCAAATTAACATAAGTACTTGTAATAGAAAGGAATATGAGATTTTTCGGCCTTTCAGCCGACGAAAAAACAAAGCCAAACAAACCCAAGTCAAACCCAATTTTAGCTCAAAATTGGCTTCGTTTTCCCGAATATTGGCTTTGTTTTGGCTTACCCATGTTAATCTGGGTAACTTGTGCCGCGCTACAACCTCCTTTTCTTTGAAAGCCCGGTTAAAGCGGTTAATTAAGATTAAAACCCTTCCTTGCGAAGCACAAAACCCACACTAAAATCCTCTGCCTCCATCATTTTCTTACGAAGCACCCCCTCCACAATAATCTGCTCCTCCAAAATCCTAAAATAAATCTACCCCCTGCTGCGAACCTTAAGGGTACAAAAAAAGAATAAAGAGTTTCGCATGCAGGTATTCACTCCCCACTCACTAACTTTCCAAAAAGCTATAAACTGACACCCTTTTATACCACATTGACCTGCTCTACGTCAAAAAAAAACGTCATTTTTCGTTTTAGAAACAACTATTAAAAACGTCAGTAACAGCCCCTAACATTAGAAAATGGTTAAGAAATCCAGAGCTGAAATGAACTGATAAAATGCTAAAGACATATTGTTTAACAGCCGAAAGTTCAGCAAAAAGTCCCTGCCGGTCGCATTAATTCCTTATTACATTCTCCGTCCGAGTAAGGTAAATCTCTTGAAGTACAAAGCTTTTAAGCTATAATCCTCGCAATGAATACTATAGTTGCTGCTTTATTTTTAGCCAGCGGGCTTTGGGTGCTGTGGAAATCTGCCGAGCTGCTGGTTGACGGCGCGGTTTCTCTGGCACAAAGGCTTGGTATAAGCAGTCTTGTCATCGGCCTTACAGTTGTTGCGATGGGTACATCAGCTCCGGAGGTTGCGGCGAGCATAGCAGCGGCAGTCCGCGGCGCAGGTGACATCGCAATCGGCAACGTTTACGGCTCAAACATTGCAAACCTTGCACTTGTGGGTGGCCTGGCTGCACTTATCAATCCCATCACCGTTAAGAAAACAACACTGCTGCGTGAGATACCCGCGATGCTTGTTGTCGCTTTGATATTGTGGCCGATTCTTAAAGATTTGAGGCTATCTCGGCCGGAAGGTGCCCTGCTGCTTCTGATATTTCTGCTGATGCTTATTTTGACCATTCTTTCAACAAAGAAAAAAAATAAAAATGCAACAAACAAACAAACGAACCATGGTTCACAAAAAAACATAAGTTTACACAAGAACATTATATTTATTGTTGCGGGCCTTATCGGTCTTGGATTAGGTGCAGAAATAACAGTACGCGGAGCGGTTTTTATCGGCGAGCGAATCGGTTTAAGCCAGGCTGTAATCGGCATGACAATTATCGCTGTCGGAACTTCACTGCCGGAGCTTGTTACCTGTGTAATAGCTTCTTTAAAAAAGCAGCACGATATCTCTATCGGAAACCTTGTCGGCAGCAATATTTTCAATACGCTGCTCGTAACCGGTATTGCCGGCACCGTCAGCCCGTTCGGCATCGGGGCAAGGCTGATTGGGGCTGACTACTGGATTATGGTTGGTATAAGCGCAGGCTTTGCGTTAGCAATAATTATCGGCAAACGTGCTATAAACAGGATAGAGGCTCTGCTGCTCGTCGGCTGCTACTTCGGATACATCACATATCTGCTGACATTTAGTAGATAAAATTGCAAAGGGTGATTCAAGTATTAATTGAGGCGAGGGTTGCGGCAACTTTTTCATAGACCATATCTACAGAAACATTTTTGATATTGTGTTTATGATTAACGCTGTCAGGCTTTAATCCCCTATCGAAAGGCTCAATGGCGGCAATAGAATGTGGTTTTTTGTAGGGAGCCACTCTTGCAGGATTTGAGCGGCCGAAAATTATAACTACAGGTGTGTTTATTGCTGCAGCAATGTGGCTCGGGCCTGTGTCGTTGCCTATGACAATCTTTGCAGATTTTAACAGGGCTTTTAATTGATTGAGGTCAGTCTGGCCTGTCAGGTCAGTGACGGGAACTTTAGCCAGCAGTTTTAATTTTTCGTTAATACTTTTTTCAGAAGCAGTACCTGAGGTAACGATTTTCAGGCCGAACAGAGAGTAAATCTTTTCGGCGAGGATTGCGAAACGTTCTACGGGCCAGCATTTGTCGGCGTGTGCCGAGCCGATAACAAGGCAGGCGTACCCTTTAGGCTCAATATTATGAGGGGCTAATAGTTTATTCACAAAATCAAATGCCTTGTCATCTGTTGGCACAATAAATTCTGGTGTAATATCTTCGGCATCGGCAAGCTGGACGATTTTAAGATAGAAATCGACGAGGTGGATACAGCTTTTGTTCTGGCGGACTTTCCGGGTATAGAAGAGATGAGCAAATTCTCTGGCGTTATCCATACCGAAGCGTTTTTTGCAGCCGGAAAGCCAGGCTAAAGCAGCAGTTCTGAAAAGGCCCTGGAAGTCAAAGACGGCGTCGAAATTTTCATTTCGCAGTTTTTTTATAAGGATAAATAAAGCATTGAGTGCTTTCGGATTATACCAGGCCCGGCCGAGGAATTTCCGGTCGAAAGTAATCAGCTCGTTTATGCAGGGGTGATTTTCAATCAGGCCGGCAAACTCAGGGCGGATTAGCCAGGATATTTTTGCGCTAATAAAGCTTTTGCTCAGAGCCGACAGGGCCGGCAAGGCCTGTACTATATCACCAAGTGAGCTGGGCTTGATTATTAAAATTTTTTTGAAACATTCAGCCATATAACGGATAATTGTAAGAAATAGACAATTATTGAGCAATCGAATAATGAAGAGGACTCTTTATGTCAGAGAAGGGAAAATACATATACGATTGGCCGAGGCCGATGGTGACAGTAGATACTGCTGTTTTTCGGCCATTCGAGGATAAATTACACATTCTGTTGATACAACGAGGTAAAGAGCCGTTTAAGGGATTCTGGGCACTTCCGGGCGGATTTGTGGAAATGGATGAGGAGCTTGACGATGCAGCGGCAAGAGAGCTTTCAGAGGAGACAGGACTTCTCAACGTCAAGCTGGAACAGATTCAGACATTCGGGGGAATTGGCAGAGACCCGCGAGGCAGAGTCATTTCAGTAGTATATATGGGCACAGTTAGAGCTGACGTACCAGAATTAAACGCAGGAGATGATGCATCGGCAGCCCGTTGGTTCGATACCTGCCAGCTTCCTGAAAAAATAGCTTTCGACCACAGGATGGTAATCGAGTTCGCTGCAGGCAGATTTGATAATATGAAACTTCGCTGATATGCGCTAAGTTTTTTGGATGCGAAGATTATAGAAACCGAGTTTAGATTTTTGATTTTGATTTTCTAATCCGCTGATTGAACATACGCAGCTGAATATTAATAGTACTTATAGCCCAGTCTATATAGTGTAGTTTGTGCGCCGGACGGTGATGGCCTTCATTCATCAGGCCCTGCTGGACGACCTTGAGAAATCGGCTTATAGTCTGTGGGCTGATTTCTGTTGGCTCATCGGACCATCTTTTCAGCTCTTCGTATTCTCTTCTTAATTTCCCGCTGTTTTTTAACTGCTCAGCGGTGAGATAATCGGCGGGATTGTAGCCGAGCTGTAATCCTTTCAGGCAGACAATAAGCGGTTCGTAGCTGGCTCGCTTTTCAAGGCGAACGAACTTGTATTGCTGGATATAAGTGGTTGCCTGAGCGGGAGTCTTCTCGGCGACCGAGTCTTCGGCAAGATACCATTGTCTCTTACTTGTCCTGGTGAAGACAAGCTCTTCTCCACCTTTGTACTGGGTTATCTCATCATAACCCATTCTCGAAACCCAGAGCCTTCCAGTACGTTTTAACTCTGGGCCGCCACCGAGAGCGAGCAGGCACTTTACAAAACTCAACGGGAGGATTTTCTGGCGGCCAACCTGATTTTTTCTCAACTGGAAAGACAAATGCAGGCTATGAGGTTGGATATCGTAAAATCTGACGATTTCACTTATGAGCTGGTTCAGTGTCCAGGGGTCGGCAGTTGCGGGCCTTGAGAGCTCTCCTTCGATGTTCAGTCTTCCTGGGGCAAGTTCAAGAAATCCGGAGCGTCTTTCAAGAGAAGTTGAGCCGGAATGGTCATCAATGTATCCACCCAGTTTCCAGCTGAGCACGTCGAGGCAAAAATCGTAAAAATATTTGAAGCCGTCATATACCGAATCGGTCTTCTTCTGAATAGACCTTTGCGGCTCGACGGCTGCGGAGCCGAGATTGCTGAATTCAAGCTCGACACCGAGGGGAACCAGGCCCGGGCAGAAATGCGAGCGTATATAATCAAGCTGGGCATGAGCGATGCGATATTCGAAAATACTTTGGGCAGCTCTGACCGCATACTTTACATAATCGATGAGGTCGTTTTTCTCATAGGGTATTGTGTTTAGACACTGTTCTACGATAAGTTCCACAGAACGATTGTTTGCGTTAATCATTCTGAGGGCGGCAAGCAGACTTACTGAACGTTTGAAATACCTTTCAGAGGTGCGCATATGTTCCAGGTCAAAACGAAATTCTGTCTGGATTTTTTCATCAAGCTGATTAAGGAGGACCTGTTTTACGACAAGGCAGAGATATTGTTTTATAAAAGGCCTTGCCTCGGGGTCATCATAAAGATGTTTTATGCTCCGTCTCGGCCTGTCAAGCTCGTGCTCAAGATAATAGTCACTGACAGCGTCTGTATGATAATGAGTTATAACAAGGTCTCGCTCAGTTGTTGCAAGCAGCTCTCTGTCAGCGGCACGCTCGATTTCAGCATCAGCGGTCCGGTCACCAGGCCTTGTCTTTTTCTCTAAAAATTTTTCAATCCTTTTTCGAAGCCATAATTCGTGTATGAGATTGACGTGCCATCTGTCGCCGAAATGCCTTTTCATAGCTTCGTGACTGACCAGATAAGCCTGTGCCCAGACCGCTCCCTTAGCAGTATTTACCTGAACAGCTTCTCTGTCGTACCGTTTTCCCTCATATTTGTCGATTTCAGACATTGCCGAGGCAGGGACACCATAGATTACGAGGCCTTCGATTTTTGAGGATGGGGTTTTAACAGCATAGAAATAGACATTGTCGGGGCTTACGCTTTTATACTCAGCGAGCATAGCAGGCTCGGCAAGGAGCCGGTCTTTTTTTACCATTGCTGCATCGAGAGTGAAGCTCAGTCCGCTGACCGACTGAAAGACCCGGCTGTCGCGCAAGGAGCCATAAACAAACAGGTTATATCCTTCTTCATCCATATCGGTCAGTCATTATAACAAAATTTTATTTTGATGTGTAAAACGAAACAAATGTCAGGAGTGTTTTATTTTTCGATATAACTTAAAAAGCTCTATGAATGCTCTGCAAATAACTTTCAAGTTAGCCCCTGTTTGAGTTCCTGCGGTACGGGGATAGTGATGGACGGGCCTTTGTGTGATGGTGTACCCTTTTTTCACAGCCCTGGCGAGGATTTCCGTATCTATAAGTGCACCGCTGCTGCAAATAGTGATAGTATCGAAGATTTGTCTCTTGTAAATTTTAAACGCACAGTCGATATCCTTTAGTTTCAGTCCGAAGAGCAGGCAGACAAGCTTTGTCCAGCAATAGCCGTTAATCCTGCGTACGATATTGTCTCGGCGGTTTATTCGATAGCAGCTGACAATGTCATAGTTCTGCATAAGTGGTATAAGGGGCGGCAATTCTTTAATATCAAACTGGCCGTCACCATCGGTATAAAAAACGAGGCTTTTAGTCGCAGCCTTGAAGCCGGATTGTAATGCAGCGCCATAGCCGAGATTGGTTTTATGGTGGACAACTTTTACATTCGAGTTTTGTTGAGCGATAGCGTCGGCGATTTTCCCTGTTTCATCTTTACTGCCATCGTTTACGATAATCACCTCAAATTCAGCAGTAAGATTGTGCAATACTTCAAGGGCCTGATTTACGGTGCGCTGGACGTTCGCCTGCTCATTATAGCAGGGGAAAAAGACACTAATTGAAAGTGCAGAGCTTTTGTTTTGCTCTGGTTGCGAACTATAATCAGCAGATTTGCCGAAGTATTGAGATTGATTTTTTTCTGCCAATAGCTACCACCTTTTACTTTCAATCACTTCCTTTATGTCTTTTTCCAATTCTCCGACTTTGCTGTCGTAAAACGAAGCTTTTTCATTGTTTTTGAGTGCTTTTTCAACTGATTCAAGATACTTTCCGGCAAGCACTGCAGCAACAGCTCTATTGTGGTAAGCGTCTTGTTTTTTATATTTATTCATATTCTGCATAAAGTCGTCAAAATATTGTCTGTAAAACTGTATGACGCGTGGTTTCAGCTCTTCGAATCTTGCTGCGAAGTTTATCCATTCCATTGGCGTCCGTGAAGGATAGGCGTTGAAGGCCCTTATGGCAAGTTCGAGCCCTTCTTTTTTGTCTTCAGATTCGCTCGATAGTATATAATAGGACAGTAACAAATCTTTTGAGAACTGGTTTGGATAAATGGTCTGGCCTGTGGAAATACCTTTGATGAGTTTTTGAGCCTGCGGATGACGCCTGTTGACATAAAGCCTCTGCTTGTTATTAAAAAATACAACTGACCAGTTTTTATTAGTTTCAAGACCTCTTACAAAGTCGCTGCCGAATTGGGCGATAGGCATAAGGACGACCCAGACGTCATATTTTCTTAGCTGGTTATCGAGCCATTTACCGACTTGTTCATAATCAACACTTATTCCCCTGGCCCTTGCACTTCTGACATCCGGGCCTCCGGCCATAATATATGACCAGAGCTTATAAATATCGGGCTCATAAGCCGCCTGTGCCCTTCCATCCATAAACAGCTGCAGAGGTGTTTTTCCAGTATTCGGATCCGGCTGCTGTCCCCAGGCGATGAAACCGCCTTCAGTCCAGTAATTAAACATTTTACCTTCTATTTTGTTATCCTTTATAAACTTTAAGGCATAGAAGGGCTTGGCATCCGAGGCGGTCATTCTCATAAACACACTCGTCAGCTTATTATCCGTAGGCCAGGCATCAAGATAAATCCGTTTAAATTTAAGCGTCCAGCAGGTACCGAGATAAGCAATGATGGCAGCTGATACAATGATGAAAAAGCTCCTAAGACTTTGTGACATTGGTGAAATGGCGAGTTTGCCTTTTTTGTAGAAGTTGAGAGAAGCAGAAAGGCCGCGTACTAACTGGTCAACAAACAACGCCAGCAGCGGGCAGGCGGCGATGGCAGCTATCGGTATGAATCTTCTCATTTTGACGCCCATATAAACCGTGAGAGCAGCTATTGCGATTATAGCAAGGTCGATTTTCGGTGCCTGATAGTCTTCAGTGACGGAGTTTCGGCTGTCACCGGTATCTTCAAAGATTTGATTAAACAGCTCTTTCAGATAAGGAAAGATGAGCCAGACGATGATAACAAGAATATTGACAATATAAAGAAATCCGAAAAGATGGTTATACAAAGATAAAGGTTCAGCGTTATTAATAAATTTCGGCTTCCACATAACTCTCGCATCCCGCAGGTATTTCAGAGCTAAAAATCTTGCCCATACCCAGTCGGAACAAGAGCGAAACCAGGCACCGATGGTAGCCAGGAAAGAATCGGCTTCTTCAAAGTGCCATTGCGGCATCTGGAATCTGAAAGGATTGAAGATGAAAATCATCAATATAAGTGAAACGGCAGCGGTTGCAGTAACACAGATAAGATTTATGGGTTTTAATTTAATCTTTTTTGAGAGCAGGGAAGCGATGGTGTTGATTATGAAATAAGACGGCAAGAGAATAAATGGATAAATGTATCTACCAGCGTAGCCGCGTACTTCCATAGACGACCATAAAACAAGGATGACAAACGGGATAAAAGTATAAATGAAATGAACATTATAATAGACACTGAGCAGTATTATTGCGACGAAAAGAGCACAGAAAGCAAAACTGCGAAAGTCATAATTGATAAAAGATAAGCTCAAAAGAGTACACCAGCAGATAAAAACGGCAGCGGCAAAACCAAAAATTTTAAACTGGACATCAAATATACTTTTCTGAGCATCGAGCTGCCCCTTAGGTGCCGTGAGAAATTTTGGCTTCATAAAACGACCATAGAGCCAAAACAACGGTGCAGCAATGCTTAATACAAAAACAATCAGAAACGGATAGCCTGTTCCGACGGGATTTGTCCATTCAAAACCCGGGTGCCATTCATTGACGTTGCGCCACATTTCAGCGTGTTTGCTGACGCTGATAACGAAAGTGTGCGTGAGATTGGTTAAGTGGAAGGGATTGAAAATAATCATCGCTGCAAAAGCAACGATGCCGGCAGCAATGGTATGATAGAGCCCCCTTCGGCCTATAGAGACAAATCTATTCTTAAAGAAGCTCATCAAAAAGTGAAAGAATACGAACGTAACAAGCATAATGAAGACATAGAGGTATCCGCCGTGAACATTACACCAGAAAATTGTTATAGGGACGATAAACCAGATATAAAAGATATTGCGATACGTTGTAAGGACAAGGACAAGCAGGTAAACGGCGACGAGCAGATTTGAGAATCCGGCAGGCCTGATATCGAAGTATGAACGTCCGGTGAAGATTGCAAAACAGGCAAATGCTGCAGCAAGCATCGGATTAACGCCCAACAGCCGAGCAGTGTAGTAGACACAAATAATAGTGAGGATATAGATTGCAAACTTCCAGTAAACAAGAGCATTTGAAGTAAAAGTATCAGAAGGCGTATAAGTCGACTTTGGAACGAGTGAATAAAAAATGACGTGTGTGAGCCAGTTCTGGTTTATCCAGCCGGTAGGGTGAATCCACCTTGCAAACGATTTTTTCCACTGCGGCCAGTTCTCGTAGTTTTGGCACTTGTCAGCCCACCACCTCATAAGAGAATTTTTTAAACCTTTTTTGCTACCGGCTTCGGCTCTGAGCAGTTCCGAATATTTGTCCATAGATTGCTTTGTTGGGCCCGGCCTGTGAGAGTTCGCACTGAAAGGTTCGTTCGTGTCAACACCGTGATTAACGAAGTGCCGGCCGCAGCTCATAGCAACCCAGGTGTCACCCGCACCGACCATATGAGTGCAGGCATGAATGGCAAAGATGAGCATAGCAACCCAGCCGATGACCATAGGCCAGCCGGAAAACGCAGACCTGAATTTGTTCTTTTTGTCGCCGTCTCTCAATATCTGAGTCATTTGCTTAATCCTGAAACTACTTTAGTTGGTATTAACGTACACAAAAGAGAAGCACCATCAGAGATAAAATAATAATTTCTAAATTCAATATCGTCAAGTACAACCTGTTATCTTGCGAAATTCGTCATAAAAATAGACTTGATTTAAGAATTATCTGAATGTGCATTTTTTCAAATACGATGATATATTGCATCAAAGCAAGTTAATATTTACAAAATGTGCGCTGCATATTTTTTTACACTTCGGTAGCAGGAATATATTTAAATATAACTATACAGGCAATTATTTTTTCAGCCAGTTTTCGAGCCTGTCGAGGCCCTTTTCAATCTGCTGCATCGAGGTCGCGAAGCTCAGCCTGACATTATTATCACAGCCGAAAGGCTCACCGGGGACAACAGCGACATTCGCCTGTTCGAGAAGTACCTTGGCAAAATCCATACTGCCGTTAATCTTAGCTCCATTTATGGTTCGGCCGAAATGCGCAGAAACATCAGGGAAACAATAAAAAGCACCTGTCGGCTCGGTGCAGGTTATACCCTCGATGCTGTTGAGTCTGTCGGCCATAAGCTTAGCTCTTTTTTCGAATTCGCATCTCATCTTTTCGATAGTTTCAGCGGCTATCGGATTTGTCAAAGCCTCGATTGCTGCATCCTGAATAAAAGTAACGGCATTTGAAGTCATATGTGATTGCAGCCTGCCCATAGCCTTTATCACATCGAGAGGCCCTGCCGCATAGCCGAGCCGCCAGCCGGTCATAGAAAAGGTCTTACTGAGACCGTTAAGTGTGAGTGTTCTGTTGAAAGCGTCATCGCTTAGTGAAGCAAAGCTGACAAACTTTGTGTCACCATAAATCAATTTTTCGTAGATTTCGTCTGAGATAACCATAATATCAGTACCTTCGAGAACTTTCGCAAGCTCCGCAAGCTCATCAGGGCTGTAGGTGAAACCGCCGGGATTGTTCGGTGAATTCAGCAACAGCATCGCGCTTCTTTTTGTGATTGCTCCTTTGAGCTGCTTGGGAGTAACTTTATAACCGGTTTCTTTCGTCGTATTCAAAACTACTGCTTTAGCCTCGGCAAGCTTTATCGTTTCTGTGTAAGTGACCCAGTATGGCCTCTGCAGTATAACCTCGTCACCGGCATCGAGCGTTGCCTGCATAGCCTCATAAACGGAGTGCTTTCCACCAATATTTACAACAATCTGTTCGGGAGAATAATCCAGGCCGTTTTCTCTTTTAAGCTTCTGTGCAATGGCAGCTTTTAATTCGGGACTTCCCGAAGCGGCGGTGTATTTTGTCCTGCCCGCCTTCATAGCTTTTATCGCAGCTTCCTTGATAAAATCAGGAGTATCAAAATCAGGCTCGCCCGCACCGAAACTTACGACATCGACGCCCTGCTTCTTCATTTCTTTTGCCCTTGCAGTAACTGCGAGAGTTGCTGAGGGGGGAACGGCCTGTGCTCTTCGACTTACCTTCATTTTTCGGCCTTTCAATTTCAAATTACAGGAACAGCTTTCAGAGAATAGCCACTCGATAGCTTTGTTTTTGCGCGGTGGTGTATTAAAACAAAAAATCCGCAAAGGTCAAGAACTTTGATTTATATCACGGAAAAAAGTAAAATAACAATCCGCAGTCTTGTTAAATATAGAGGTAGATATGTTACCGAGGATATTGTTAGTTAATCCGCCAATATACGATTTTTCAGCCTATGACTTCTGGCTGAAACCTTACGGGATGCTCACGGTTGCGGGTTACCTTCGAGGCAAGGCGAACTTTTCGCTTTTTGATTATCTTGACCGGCAGCACGAGTTTATGAGTAAGCAGCCGGAGCTAAAAAGTGATGAATGGGGTCGCGGCCGATTCTTCGAAGAGAAGATACCAAGCCCGACCTGCCTTTTTAATATACCGAGATATTTTCGCCGATTCGGCCTGCCGAGATATATGTTCAGAGAGTTTCTGAACAGAAACGAGCCGTTTGATTTTGTGCTTATATCGACAACGATGACTTACTGGTATCCTGGTGCAAGAGAGGTGATTGAAGATGTGCGAAGATTGCAGCCGAAAGCAAAAATCGTTCTCGGCGGCAATTATGCCACCTTGTGCACAGAACACGCAAGAAAATCAGGCGCGGATTTGATAGTCACTGACGGTGAGCTTGAGCCTTTGTGGAAATATTTAGCTCTTGAGCCTGATATGAACCAGCCGGCATTATGGGAGACGTACGATAAGCTAAGGACTGGTGTTTTGAAATTAAGTGATGGATGTCCTTTTAGCTGCACGTATTGTTCAGTACCGAAGGTATACGGCAAATTCAAACCGAGGCCGAAAAAAAAATGCATTTCAGAACTGCAGTTCCTTACAAAACTCGGTGTTAGGAACATCGCCTTTTATGACGATGCGCTGCTGTATGATTCGGAAAATGTCCTTATCCCGTTTCTTAATGAAGTTATCAAGCGTGAAATCAAGGTCAACTTTCACACGCCGAACGCCCTTAATGCCCGATTTTTAAGCGAGAAGGTGGCAGAGACTATGGTAGAAGCGGGCGTTAAGAGTTTCTATTTGGGCTTTGAGAGTAGCTCGCTGCGTTGGCAGAGGAAGACGGGCTCGAAAGTTTTCGCAGCAGATTTGAATAAAGCGGTACATTTTCTTAAAAAGGCGGGAGCTGAAGGTCAGAATATAACAGCCTATCAGATAATAGGACATCCCTTCAGCGATATTCAGGAGCTTGAAGAGTCGATGTTTTTTGTGAATCGGCTTGGGATACGAGGGATGCTGGCAGATTTCTCGCCGATACCTGGGACATCGGATGGGGATTACTGCAAAAAGTGGGTGAATATGGATGAGCCTTTGATGCACAATAAGACTGCGTTT
>CAZMQF010000062.1:0-13847 GCA_964568365.1 uncultured Pirellulales bacterium
ATGACCCGTATATTGTTATGACAACTTATGTCAGAAATGACGCAGCCGGCGGTTAAAACTTTTAGGAGAGCAGCAATGTGTTTCTGTGATAATACACATTTATCCGTGCGCTTTAAGCAGGTTAGCTCCTGTGTCAGCGCAAAAAGAGCAGCTTTTAAAAGGTCTCTGCCCGGCCTGAGCCTCATTGAGATGATAGTCACCCTTGTTATGGCTTTGATTGTGACTTTAGCTGCCGGTGTACTTTTGGTTGCCGGTCATCGCGTCTGGCATCAAACCTACCGTTCGGTTCATAAAAAAATAAAGCAGGATGCTCAGGCAGTTATGCTGACTTTCGGAAAAGTCGGAAGAAAATCTAATCGCATCAATTATAGAATTTATAAGAAAGACGGGGACTATTTTTCTGTTGTCCAGCCCAAAGAGATGGATTCCGTTGAGGTGGTCTCCGGTGATGCCGTCGAATTCAGATATTGGGACGTTGAACTTGATGCCTCTGACAGCCACAACCTTATTGATACGTCGAAAACAGCAACCGCTTATGCACTTTTTTATCTCGATGGCGACCAGCTGATGGTGGATTATGGGCCGTATCCGCCTGGTGCTGTGCCTGAGGGAGGCGGCTTAAGAAATACCTCTGGTATTGTTACCAATGTTCTTGCTGAGAATGTATCAACCGACGGCAGTATTGATGCCTTTAGCCATACAGTCGAAAACGGCGTCGGAAGGGGATGCGTAAGGATTAATATTATCCTCATTGACCCTGATGATGGTGAGCAAATGAGGGTAATGACTGCAACGATGATGAGAAATGTTTGGCCTAGATAATAATTATAAGTTTTTTGGAAAGGAACGAGAAAATGTTCCTTAAAAATAAAAAACATACTAAAAAACGCAGTTCCGTGCTCCTCTTGACCGTAATCTCCATGGTAATTTTATCGATTCTCGGTTTGGGACTTCTGACGGTCTCTTTTGGTGTCAGGTTGCACGCCTCGAGACTAAAAAATGAGGCTATTGCGATGCTTGCCGCGGAAGCCGGTTATGAAAAAGCCGTCTTTTGGATGGGACAGCAGCTGGATATGGCTTATGTGTTGAAAGGCGGCGGCTCTTTCTCCGATTCGTTGACCTTACCGAACAGCTATTGTAACTATGACATTTCATTGTATTCTTATATTGGCTCAAGACCGGCATTTCGTATTGTTTCAGAAGGTAATTGTGGAAGGTTTGCCAGAACGGTCGATGTAATTGTCCTGCAGGCAATCGGTGGATGGGATATGGGGATGTGCAGGGTCCCGGAAGGAAAAACCGGTACTGCCCCGGTTTATTTTGCTGATGGTGAAGTGATTGATATGCCTGTTCACATCAATAAGGCTAAGGACAATCCTGATGTGAAGGATATATTCATAACTGGCCAGCCGCAATTTTTAAGAGAAGCCAGTATGGGTGAGTCCAGATATAATCCCTTCGGAGCAGATAAATTCTCCGGTGTAATGGATCTTTTTGATGCCGGTATTCAATTTGACCAGCCTGGCAGCAAAATAACAGATGAAGACTCGGTAGGTATGAAGGTAGACCGGTTCAGAGAGTTTACAAAAGCGGCTTATACATTCAGTCCCGTCGTAAAAGCTTCGGTTCCGAATGCACAGCCGGCTGTCCAGCTTGAGTTTTTTGTGGACGGCTCAGGCGTCGGAAAAGTGAGAATCACTGATAATTGCACCGTTCGGGGATTTAGGCAGAGCAGAGATAGCAGAACCTGGGATTTTAAAATCCGCCCCGACTCCGGGGGTGAGGTATTTGATAGATATTATATTTATGCATACCATCTTATGGACGAAGATGCGGTCGGAGTCGGTGATAGGACCGTACGGAATATTGAGAGTACTTATGTCACTCAGTCTATAGGCTCGATTGAGTCGGAACCTGGCGGCCAGATCTTTGTCGATGGAAATGTAATTATTGGCGGTGACCTCACCGACCATTCCAACAGGCAGGTTGTGAAGGGGAAAATTACCGTCGTTGCAACGGGCAACATTTGGGTTGCTGATTCTATCATAGTTGAAGGTTCTCATGATTCTGATGGCAGACCTTCGAAAGATAATCCTAATGCCCTTGGCCTCATTGCTCAGGGTGTTATAAAGATTGTTGACCCTGGAATGAGCGACTATTCCTATGTCGATGGCTCCCCACTTGAGCCTTCGGGCTCGAAATATGCGCCGATAGGTATCAATGACCCGGGTCAGCCGACAGACTCGCATAAAAGGTATTTGCCGGACCCGATGGTTGTTGAGGCCGCAGTTACCGTCGGCGGCGGCGGCTGGGGCGCTGAAAATGTAAGACGCTCAGGCTGGGGAGGCAGAAAAGAGGCAAATGGTTCCCAGGATGAGCTCGTTCTCAGAGGTACCATCACTGAAGCAATTCGGGGCGTCGTGGGTTTGGTAGGCTCTGATGGATTCTTGAAAAATTATTACTTTGATAAGAGGTTTCTCGAAGGTATCCTGCCGGGCGATATGTGGTTGAGAGGAAAGTTTATACCTGCACCTGCAGGCTGGTCTGACTATAGGACTACATATTAGCAGAGTATATTGATAGGATGATTATGAAATTTAAGCGTTTTACAGGCTCGTCTTTAATTGAGGTAATGCTTGCTGCGGCTGTCGTGTCGGTCGCAGTTATCGGGGGCATTTCGTATCGTTATTATTCTTCTCTCGATGGCCGAAGGGCAAATATCCACGCAACTACCGCCAGAGTTGCTCTGATGCTTTGCGAAAGCTGGGGGGGAACAAACGGCTCCTTAACTTATGACCCCGTCACTCATCTCGACTCAGATTCGTTAACGATTACTGCCGATGACGGCCCGGCAGCTCCCGCAGATTTTACGACGCTTAGCAGCCATAAGCTTATCGTAAGCAACATTACCTGTTATGCAACTTTATCATTCAAGGACGTTGATACCGGTTTGAGGGCTTTGAATGTAAGAGTAGCCTGGCAGCGGAGGGACCAGAGCGATAAAGACCTTTCTGATATGGATAGTGTTTTTGAACTTAACAGTTACGTATGTTGGTAATTTGAAACAGGCACGATATGCCAAAACAAAGGTTTAATCTTAAAACTGGATTGACGACTATCGAATTGATGGTTGCATTCGCTGTAGGAATTATGATTTTTGCCGGTGTCACTGTCCTGCTCGTCGACAGCCAGCGGGGATGGAATCGTATGTACAGCCGGTTGTATTCCGATGTGGTAACCGACAGTTTTATCGTAAGAAAAACATTCGATTCTATTGTCCGAAAGTCAGCCTCTGCATATAGCTCGATAGATGATGAGGGCTCCTGGCTTGAAGTTTGTTATTATGCAGACGAATTCTCTGTGGTCCCTGACCTTTATGCGCGTTTTTATGAGTCAGACGGCGATTTGAATATCGAGTATGGAACGCTTGACCCGAAACAAACTACGAGTGTGCAGACTATTTGTAGTAATGTAGTTAATTGTGTTTTTAAAAAGGTCGGCACATCAGCTCAGATGATACTTACGACCGAAGAAGATTCCCAGCAGATAACTACCATTACCTCAGCAGTAATGCATAATTGAACATAAAAAATCATTCAAAATAGGGGGGAAAATGGAAAAAGATGTGAAAAAAATGAAGTTAAAAAGGACAGGCTCAGCTATAGTGTTGGCGATGTTTGCTGTTTTGATACTGTTTATCACCGGCGCCGGGCTTTTTCGTCTCGGGCTTAATAGCCGAGTTTATGCGGTAAGAACAGCTGAGGAAATTAAAGCCAGATGTGCCGCAGATGCCGGCCTGGCTCAGTCCATTTACGAAATGAACCTCAGACTCAGTCAGGGTACTTTTGATGACTATGACCTGCCTTCTGTTTCCTACGCTCAGCTCGAAGGCTCAGACAACCACTTCAGTTATACTGTTACAAAAAATGGCTCTGAATACTTGATACAGGCCACCGGTTTTGCGGGCGTTGCTCAAAGAACGGTGAGGACGTCGCTGGCTATAGAGGGAACGACTCTTGATTATGCGATTTTTGGAGATGAAAGTATTTCACTTAAAAACAGCGCTCTTGTGGATTGGTATAATAATGACCCTGAAGATGGAAATTTAAAAGTGGGCACCAACAGCACACAGAACGGCAAGGTGTCGTTGAAGAACAGCGCAACAATCAATGGCGATTGTTTTGTAGGTGTCGGTGGTAATCCGGATGATATAATTGAGCTGAAAAATTCCGCAGAAATCACCGGTAATACGGGCGCTTTAACTCAGGAAAACACACTTGCTTCTGTAACAGTCCCTTCATCACTTACATCACTGCCTTCAGGCGGAACTATCAGTATTAATACAACATTGCCTGCAGGCTCTTACAAATATACTGAGGTTGACCTTGGAAACAGCAAGACCCTTACTATTAATGGTGATGTTGTCCTTTATGTAACAGACGATTTTACCCTTGGTAATTCTTCTGCGGTTAATATAAATGCGGATTCTTCACTTACGGTTTATATCGAAGGCGATTTTGAAGCGAAAAACAGCAGCTCACTGAATAACACGACGCAAATACCAAGTAATTTACTGATGTATTATCTTGACAGCTGCACTTCCGTGGACTTTAAGAACAGTTCTAATTTCTACGGGGTTATTTATGCTCCGAATGCGGATGTTGTCTTCCATAATTCCGTTGATATTTACGGAGCGCTGGCATCAAAGACCGTCGATATAAAAAATTCAGCCAGGATACATTATGATGCAAATCTGAGAGATACGGAGTTGGATATCGGTGCCGACAGGTTCGTTATAAACAGGTGGAGCGAGAATTAGAAAACCCTGAATAGTATTATCGTCTGCTTTTTATTGATAAAGAACACAGGATTGTATTTGGCTGCTGAATTACAGCTGATAGGCAGATAGACCGAAATAAAGCACTTTATAGCATTATCGGTCAGTCGCTCGATACCCGATAGACTCACCTCTTTTTTTGTTATGTCCAATAAAAAGCAAGTCATTCAAGCAGGTAATATTTAAGTAAAATTGCTCATAAACAAAGAAAAAGTAGCATTTTATAAGACACAATCAGGCCGCTTATTCTTTGTCACAAAGTCACTTCTTTAACGCCAATTTATTAAGATGTCCCCATTTATTTGAGTCGATAAAGTTTGTAATGACCATATAAGTGTAGTCCTATTATGCTTATATGTTCTCTAACTAACTGCAATTTTTGTCTTGTAATGGGGCTTTGAAAGTTGCGATTTAAACGTTTTTTTGAAATGCGTTACGAGGAATTGTTGGGGCTGGATATCGGTTCATCCTCCGTCAAGATGGTACAGATGCGTAAAGACAAGACAGGGTATTCTGTTAGCTGTGCCGCAATGGCTGATATTGAAAACAGCCTGTCAGAAACAACAGACAGTGACATAAATACTGTAAGAGCCATACGCAATTGTATTAACACAGCTTCTGCTGGTGCGCAGCTGGCTGTTTGCAGTGTCTGTGGCCCGGAAGTTGCAGTTCGAGCTTTTAAATTTCCGTCCTTGCCGGCTGAAGAAGTCCTGGGCGCAGTTATGCTCGAGGCTTCACAGGTTTGTCCCTTTAATGTTAATGAAAGTGTTGTGGATTACCATCTGGTGCCTGACGGTCAAAATTTTGCCCAGGGCATTTTGGTGGCCGCCACGGAAAAACTTATAAATAGAAAGAGTATGCTGGCCAGTCAGGCTTCACTGAAAAGTGTTTTAATGGATGTGGACGGGCTCGCAATTCTTAATTGCCTCAAAGAATGTGAAAAGGACCAAATAGGAAAAACGCTCGCCGTCCTAAATATCGGCAGCTCATATACAACACTTGCTATCCTTGGCAATGATAATCTGCCGTTCATCAGGGATATTGCTTATGCAGGGAATAATATTATTCAGAAAATTGCCGCCGAAGAGGGTATCGAACCAGAACTCGTGAGCCAAAAATTATTCAGCCCCGAAAGCAAAGAGCAAAGAGAATCACAAATGCACAATAGCCTGGAGCAGGCCGGTCAGGAGTTGGTTGATGATGTCTCTGAAACACTAAGATATTATGCTGCTAACCAGAAAAATGATGTTGAACGAATCTATGTCTGTGGCGGCTTTACCTTGGTTAAAGATTTTACCGACTTGTTGAACAGCAAAATCAAAGCAGAAGTAACTTTGTGGAATCCGTTCGAAAAAATCCCCTGTCAGGCAGGCTCGCGGTGTGAAGAAATCCTGCACCAAAAGGGTCCTGCAATGGTAGTTGCTGCCGGCCTTGCTATGAGGACGATTTGATAAGGAAAAAGTGATGTTCACCATAGACTTACTAAAAGGACGTGGTATTCCCGTTAAAAGCGGTCCCACAGGAGTGGCTTTTGCGGCTATTACTATCATGATACCCTTGGGGCTCGCAATAGCAATGCTGGGTAGCTATCTCAATAATAAGATTGTTATAGCAGTGGAAAAAAATAATGTTGCCGGCTTCGAGAAAAAAATCAACAGCGATGAGATTGAGCACGCCTTAAGGGTGGCAAAATTACTTAAACAGCAGGAGCAGGACTTGCATGATAGCTTATCTGAAGTCTCTTCTATTATCGCAAATCATACTCAATGGACAACTGTCCTGGAGACAATCGTTAACAATATGCCAACCTCTATGGTAATGACGCGAATAGAGGTCAAAGATGAAAGCAGAAAGGTTAAAAGAGCCAAAAAAGATGACCCCGAAAAAATTGTTACGGTCGCTATCCCTGTAAGAATTCTCCGTATGTCTCTGATGGGTAATCTGCAGAATAATTACGACAAAGAAGTTCGTGATTTTCGGGACAGTCTCCTGTGTGATGAGTTACTCGGCCCGAAGCTCGAAGAAATAAGAGTGGCCCAGGAATTTGATAAAGTGGATGACAGGGACGTTGTTTCTTATGAAATGTATCTGGTTTTTAAACCGGCAATGTAATGGTGGTGCTATGAAACAGATTCATAAAAAATATCTGACAAATATGCTCTTGATTTGGTCAGGATGCTTTATCCTGTTTCTGTTTTTATACCTTATCGTCCTGGCGCCGCAGAATAAAACAAAGAAACAAATACAAACGCAACTCGCTAAGATGAAAAAGGAATTTACTGATGCACAACAGGCAGCGCAGGTTCAGAATCAGCAAAATTTAAAAAAGAGGATTGAAGATTTACGCGAAAGTGCCGGTGACTTCGTAATCAATTTTGAAGACTCTGCCAATTTGACATTTGATATCAGCCAGATTGCTGACAAATTGAAAGTGACGGGGCTCAGTATTAAATCAGGGGGCAATCGCCCGATACCAGATTGCAAACATATATCCGAGAACCAGATTTATATCAGCTTCGATGCAGCTTTCAATCAGTTCTTTGCGTTGCTCAATGAGCTTGAAAGGCACCGTCCTGTTGTTTTTATAGATAAGTTTGCTGTAACTCGCTCGAACAATAATTATTCCAGAAATGATGTTAGTATGACACTGTCTGTCTTTGCCACTAAGCGAGAAAATATTTCGAGAAATAGTGGTTGATTAACTTATTGAAATATATCGTTGTGTGTGTCTGAAAAATGAGAACAATAGCAATAGCAAATCAAAAGGGCGGTTGTGGTAAAACCACTACTGCTGTTAATCTTGCTGCTGCCTGGGCAAAGGCCGGGAAAAAAGTGCTTATTGTTGATTTCGACCCACAGGGACACACAACGATGGGACTCGGAATCGACCCTAACCGGCTGGATAAAACCATTTATGATACTTTCAAAAATACCAACACGCCTATTACGGATGTGATAATTGATACCGATGTTGATAAACTCCGCTTGGCACCGAGTAATATTCTGCTTTCGGGGCTTGAATTTGAACTGGCTATTCGTTATGAAAGAGAGTTCGCTCTTAAACAGCATCTGGCTGGAATAAACAGCGATTATGACTTCTGTATTATTGACTGCTCGCCTTCACTGAGCCTGTTAACTCTTAATGCCATCGTGGCAAGCAGCGACGTCATAATACCTGTTCAGGCTCATTATTATGCTCTCGAAGGGCTCAAAGAGCTGCTCGGGACCATAGATGTCGTCAAAGAGCGATTTAATCCAAAGCTCAGAACTCTCGGAATGCTGCTCACCTTTATAGAAAGCAATACCATTCTTTCCAGACAAATTCAAAGTCAGATGAGAGACTATTTTGGTAATCTCGTTTTTGAAACTGTTATTCACAAGACAGTAAGGTTTGCTGAGTCCCCGAGCGCCGGACAGCCTATCATCGTTTATGCACCCCTTTCGAGGGGTGCTGAGGAATATTGCCGGCTGGCTGAGGAAATAGCCAATTCGGCGACTGTAACTCAGGAGAATAATACGGGGACTGTAACTCGGGAGAAAAAAAATGTCAAGCTACAAAGCCGGATTGCATAAAAAGGTTTCATCCATTTTTGATGGAGTGCCGTTGCAGAATCAAGGCCAAAATCATCCTGAAGATGATACGCAGGTAGCAGATTACCATGTGGAACAAACTCAGGAACAGAACACGCTCACTCAAGGACAGCAGTCTCACGTGCACGAGCCTGTTAAGAAACTCTACAAAGATACAACAGAAAAACAGCATAAAGCATTTGCTGAATTTGGTAATAACCTCAAAGCTCGCTGCTTACAATTTTATCAGTCTCTCAAGGAAAGGTTATTACCTTCAGTCCCGGGCGTCAATCCTGCCAGGCAGATAGCTTTAGTTATATTGATTCCGGTCCTTTTTATTGTTCTGATTTTTGTCCTGGTAAGGGTTTTAGGTTCTAATTCAGCGGCGAAAAGACGAACGACAAATGTAGCAGCATCGTCGAGTGCCGCAAACAGCTCACGCACAATAGACTGGCAGTTATCCCAGCCGTTTTCGGCTAATCTGCGAGACCCTATGAAAAGTGCACCATCAACATCTCGATGGCCTCCCGGCTCAAATAACGCAGGCTCTGAGGCCTGGCTTTTCGGCGAAGGACAGGTGGTTCTTAAAGGGATTGTGTACGGCAAAGATAAGGCCAACGCTATTGTAGGTATGCAGATAGTCAGGGAAGGGGACAAAATAGGAGATATAACTGTCGTAAAAATAAATAAAAGCAACGTCGAGTTTGAAAGAAATGGTCAGCAAAAAATTCTGAAAGTCGGTCAATCCTGGTTTTTATCTGATTGAATATAAAATCTGTATATATCGTGATTTGGATGGGTAATAGTAAACCATAGATTTAGGAAAGGAAAGATTATGATAAAGCTTATAAAACTCCAAATATGGGCTCTTGTGTTTATTATTGCATTTTGTTGGGCCCCTTATGCTGCCGGTGCCTTAGACAATGACGACGAGGCTCGACAGACTAAAGAGGTCTTGACGGAAATCGAATTAAAACTGCAGACGAGGGTAAGTGTCGATTTCCTGGATACGCCAATAGAAGATGTAATAAGAACACTCGCTGAGCAGGCAAATATCGATGTTATCAAGAGTCCGGAGGTCGTCGGCAATGTTACCGCAAAGCTCACTGATGTGCCGCTTAAGGAAGCTCTCGACAATATCCTTGCTGCTCACGGCTATGGGTATATCGCCTCTGAGAATATGATAAGAATAGCTTCTGCTGAGCAGCTTGCCACCAGACCGGAAAGGTACGTCAGCAAAATCTATAGAATTACATATGCTGATGTCATTGAAGTAGAAAAGGCCCTGAAAAAGTTTATCTCTGACGGTGGTTCTTTGTCCTCGAATCCGGGCACAAGCAACGTCATCGTTACCGATAAAGAGAGCAAGATAAAAGCCATTGACACCTTCATTCAGGAAATCGACCGTAAAACTTCTCAGATTCTCGTAGAGGCCAGAATCTACGACATCACTTGTAAAGACCGCCTCGACCTCGGTGTTGAATGGCAGGTAGGCAGGGATACCGTGTACGGCGCAGGAACATCAGGTACTACCGATAACACTGGTCTGATGACAGGCATCGGTACAAATCCTGCATCTGGTCCTACGAGTCCTTTTATGTCGGGAATTTTTGACGGCACAATCGCAAAAACTCAAGATACGACAGCCGCGGTAAGATTCGGGTGGTTGAATTCCTCGATTGATATCGATATGCTCATAAAAGCTCAGAAGGAAAATATCAATGCAAAGCTGCTCGCAAATCCAAGAGTGCTTGTACTTGATAATGAAGAAGCCAATATAAAAATAATCACCGAAATTCCGTATCAACAGCTCAACCAGGGAGGCGGGACAACCGCTGCTTTTGGAACAACTGAATTTAGAGAGGTCGGTGTTACACTTAGCGTAATACCTCATCTTGCCCGTGATGGAATGGTCAGATTACAGTTGAAACCGGAATTTAGCGTCCAGACTGGTACTGTAAACATCGGCGACCCCGCTCAGCAGACCTATCCTCAGCCTGTTATCGACAGGCGTGAAGCCATTACGACCCTGCTGGTGAAGGATGGCCAGACTGTTGTCCTTGGAGGCCTGAGAAAAAAAGATGTTACCAAGCAGATTGACAAAGTGCCGCTGCTTGGAGATTTGCCGCTGGTCGGTGGCCTCTTTAAATTCGAAGGTGAGGACACAGTTATAAGTGAGCTCGTCGTCTTTATAACTCCCAGGATTATCGACGAACCCGCATTGAGCGAAACTGAGCAGAAGCAGTACGACGTGACAGAGTTTGATGGCCCCGTGCCGGTCGAAACTGAGGCCGAAAAGGCCGGGTGTGGGAAGTAAATGATGATTGGTTATCGGCGGAGGAGAATAAATCGGCCCGGACTCTTTTAATGTGTCCGGGCCGTAACTTTATTCTAAAAACTTCTCGCTGAGTAAATTTATATAAAGAAAACTTTCTTAAAATGATTTTGTTTTGACGAATACTAACTTTTCAAGTATTCTAAAAAACAAATTTTCCAGTGGCTTATGAATGTAAAAAATTAATGATTGGTTCAAAATGTTTTTGGAGGTTAACTGATTATGAACTGTCCAGCTTGTCAAAACCTGCTTCAGCAGGTAAAAGCCGGCGATGTCACCGTCGATGTCTGCAAGGGCGGTTGCGGCGGTATCTGGTTTGATAATTTTGAAATCAAAAAATTCGATGAGCCCCACGAATCCGAAGGCCAGATACTCCTGGACATCGAACGCGACAACAGCGTTGTTGTTGACCATAACCAGCGTCTTAAGTGTCCGAAATGTGATAATATTGTGATGATGAGGCACTTTTTCAGCGTTAAAAAGAAGGTCGAGATCGACGAATGTCCCGGTTGTGGCGGCTTCTGGCTCGACGCAGGTGAGCTTGCAAAAATTCGCTCCTTATTCGAAACTGAACAAGAGAGAGAAAAAGCAGCGAAAGATTATTTCTCCGAGCTTTTCGGAGACCAGCTTGAAGCGATGAAAGCTGAAAGTGAAGCTAAAGCTGCATCAATACAGAAAATTACAAATATCTTCAGATTCATCTGCCCGAGTTATTACATCCCCGGAAAGCAGAGCTGGGGTGCCTTTTAGTTCTTGAAAAGAAGCTGTCTCTTTCTGTATAGTCGGCTTTGCCAAAGGCGCACAGCAACCTTCTTACCGGATTAGATTCAACTGGGATGTGGGTGGAAACTTTTGATTATGAAAAGGAATTCAAATTTCAAGGCTGCGATTTTTGACCTCGATGGTCTTATCCTCGATACCGAAACCGTTTCTTTTCTCGGCTGGAAAAGGGCAATGGCCGATTTCGGCTATTGTCTTGATGACGCCACTTATCATAAGATTATCGGTCTTAACATTCCTGATATGCAGCAGGTGTTTTATGATGCTTTCGGCACCGATTTCCCCCTCGAAAAGGTCTGTCAAAACAGGCTCAGCTATATTTACGAACATTTCGACTCGCACGGTATTAAAATCAAGCCCGGCCTTTGTGAAATACTTGATTTCCTCGATAAAGCAGAACTGCTGAAAGCCGTCGCTACGTCCTCGAGCACCGAATCTGCAAAACGCAAGCTTACTGTCACGGCTTTGCTGGACAGATTCGACTATCTGGTTTGCGGCGACCAGGTAAGAAAGGGAAAACCTGCTCCTGATATCTTCCTCGATGCCGCAGAACACCTTAAAGTGCGACCACAGGATTGTATCGTTTTCGAGGATTCGGAAAACGGCGTCCGTGCCGCGCACGCCGCCGGTATGACTGTAATTATGGTGCCCGATGTAAAACAGCCGACGCCAAAGGTAGCCGATTTGGCCTGTAAAATTTTCACATCCTTGAAAGAGGCTCTGCCTTTTGTGCAGAATCTTCTCTCTTCAGAAAAATAGAAATCCGCATTTACATTTTCGAACAGCGCCTGCACGATGAGTTAGCGACTTTCATCTTTTTTTGTGCCGAGAAGATGAAATGCCCCTTTTATTGCCGGCAGAGTCTCGGTTATTACTTTTGGGTCATATACATTACCGGTTACATCCATACGAACAATCCCCTGGCCGAGACCTTCGGTTAGAGATTGAAGCACCCCGGGCCTGGCACCGGCAAGTCGTCGTCCACGTGCGGTAAGAATTAAATCTATATTAAGCCCCTCCAGGTCAAGGTGGCCTAAACCGTTGAATGCGATTGCCTCGCCGGATATATCCACCTTTTTCAGAAACAGATTATTGTTTCTAATGTATGAGTCGACCACCATCTGCTCGAAGGCGAAATCTTTGGGCTCGGTCAGCTTCAGAACGTACAAAAGCTTTGCTATCGGCGAAAGTTTACCTACCCGCATGTCTGTTATTGCCAATCTGCATCGGCCTATGCGTTCGCTCTCGCTGCCTATCGTGCTGTTAATACTTATAGATCCGCCCATATTTCCCTGGCTGTAACCGTTTTGGTCATTACTTGTCCTCTGCCCAGCGGTTTCACCCTGTCCTTGATAGCGGTAAGGGTCTGAAAGAAATTGTTTGAGATTAATATCGTAGAAGCCGGCATCCAGAACGTAGGATGCGCCGCCGGGCTCAGGTTTAAGCGAGAATCTGCCTGCTACTGTACCATCATAGCATCTACCCGTCAGTTGCGTACTTTGCCATTGCCGAAGCTTGTTGTCGTAAACCATATTAGCCTTCAGTTCCGTCAGCAGCTTATCTTTAATCCGCCCATTGCAGCCTTTAAGCTCTGTATGTCCCTCGATGAAACCATATCCGCTCTTATAAAGACCTTCTATTTGTAATGTGCCGTTTAATTCCGTAATAGCCGGTGATATATTAAAATTGCAGCCCTTAAACTCCACTGAACCTTGAAGACCGATATATCTTGAGCCGTCCGGAGCCGTGAAAACCCTTACCTCGCTAAAATTAGCATCACATAAACCGGTAGGCGACGTTTCAAAGTAAATATTGCTTAGCTGTTTGGGAAGGGCAGCGCCCAATCTCTCATCAAGATTGATTCTTTCCGCCCCAATGAGAAGAGCCGCTTCGCTGAAACTATTATTTTCCGCCCTTATTTCTCCGTCTATTTTTATATTGGAGCTCGCCTCTGTTATCTGAATACCCTCTGCCGCTGTCCCTTTTATGTCCTCAAGTTTGATGGCTTCATTTGTTAGCTTCATCCTGCCCGTAACATCTCTGAGCGGATAGGAAATTGGTGCATAATCTATATAGTTGCCGAGGCACTCAACAGCAATGTCATAATCGAGGCCGTCTCCTCTTCCTCTGTTTTCCATATGTGCTTTGAAGTTTACATTGCCCCCTATCTGAAGTTCGTCGATAGTCTTTACAACATATTTCGGCATTAAAACCTCGATGTATTTTGTGTACTCTTTAGTCCGGATAAAAACCGGGTCAATTTCTTCAGCCTCAATTTCAATGTCATACACAGGATTGCTGCTGTTATATGAAATTACCTTTCCA
>CAZMQF010000063.1:0-13576 GCA_964568365.1 uncultured Pirellulales bacterium
CTAATGTTTTTGTCATCGATGATATCATCGACGATGAAGGTCTGGAAGATTTTACCCTCATAGAAAATATCACGGAAGATATAAGTAATCTTGAGGAAATAGCCGGCCAGTCACCTGTTGTAAAACTGGTAAATTATCTTCTCTATAACGCCGTTCAGGAAAATGCGAGCGATATTCATATTGAGCCCGACGAGAAAAGATTGCGGGTTAGATACAGGGTTGATGGTAATTTGTATGAAAAAATGTCCCCACCTTATCAGATGCATTCAGCAATTGTTTCAAGAATAAAGATTATGGCAGAGCTGGATATAGCCCAGAGACGATTGCCGCAGGATGGAGGTATCCACGTCCTGATAGAAGGGAGGGCTGTTGATCTTAGAGTGTCAATTATGCCGACCAATTTCGGGGAAAAGGTGGTTGTCAGAGTTATCAATCCGCAGAATATCATCTTTAATCTGGAGTCACTGGGTTTTGCCTATAAAAGTCTGGAGCTGTATAGAAAAGTGATGCAGTTTCCAAATGGGATTATTTTAGCGACGGGACCTACAGGCTCCGGAAAGAATACAACTCTTTACGCCACCCTTATGGAGTTAAATCGTGAAAATGTGAACATATGCACGGTCGAGGACCCTATTGAATGTAATATCTCCGGCATCAATCAGTTTCAGGTTATTGACAGCATAGGTTTTAGCTTCTCAACAGCCCTGAGGAGTTTGTTAAGACAGGACCCTGACATAGTAATGGTAGGTGAGATTCGGGATAAAGCTACTGCGACTATTGCTATTCAGGCGGCGTTGACCGGCCATCTTGTTTTTTCAACTTTGCATACAAACGACGCGCCGGCAGCGGTGACACGTCTGATAGATTTGGATGTGCCTCCTTTTCTTATAAGTGCTTCCCTAATAGCCGTGCTGGCACAGAGATTGGTACGAAAGGTATGTACAGGTTGCAAGTCGGAATATATACCCTCGGCGAGTATTAAAAATATAGTTGCAAAAATGGGTGGCCAAATAGAGAAGTATTATCGGGGTTTAGGCTGTAGGGAGTGCAGAAATACCGGTTGTTCCGGCCGAATAGCAGTCCATGAGTTATTTTTACCCGGCGAGAGAATTAAGGAGATGATTAATCAGGGAGCAAGTCTAAAGAAGCTTAGACATCAGGCTCTGAAAGATGGTATGGTTCCACTTCAATTAGATGGAATTGAGAAAGTAAGAGCCGGAATTGTGCCTATCGAGGAAGTATTAAGAGTGGCTCAGCCGGAAGAAAATCAAATTGATTGACAGATTTTAGTAATCGAAGAAGACGGATAAATGCCTGTATTAGCACCAAAAAAGACAAAAAAGTATGATGCTTCAAGGGGCGGGGGATGGCGAAAAAAGTCTATTTATACGATGATAACGAGCAGTCCTTCTATGGAAGAACGCTCCTCGAAGGCTAAATTAAAAAGATTAGATCTCATAATGTTTACGACGCAGTTATCGGTGATGCTTGACAGTGGCGTTATACTTAGCGATGCACTCGATACCATTAGCGAGCAAGCTAATGAGGGCACGTTTAGAACAATAATCAGAGGTGTTAACACTTCTGTTAAAAACGGCGATAGCTTTTCAAATGCTTTGGCTGGGTATCCGAAGGTATTTAGTTCAATGTTTATTAGTATGGTCAGAGCCTCTGAAGCTTCGGGTAGAATGCCTGAAATGCTGCATGTGCTCGCGGGGTATCTTGAGTTTGAATTCGAGATACGAAAACGAATCAAAGGAGCAATTGCATATCCTCTTATGATGGCTCTGATTGCTATGGTTGCAACTTGCTTGTTGATTTTTTTCGTGCTGCCGAGGTTTATGAAGATTTACGAATCCAGGGGGGCAGCTTTACCGAAACTTACTCAGCTGTTGATAAATATTAGTGACCTGTTTCGAAATTTTCAGTTCCTCACTATTATGTTTACAGTTTCCGTTTTTGTTGCTGTGGCAGTTTATAAATGGTCTAAAACTATTAATGGCCGTCGTGCAATAGATTATGCAAAAATCCATATACCAATCCTGGGCGGAATGTTTGTGGATATGATTATAGCGCGAAGTATGAGAATTATGGCAACGATGATTTCTACGGGTGTTAGTATTTTAGAGACAGTAGAAGTCGTACACGGTGCCACTAAAAATTACTATTTCCAGCAGCTTTGGAGCTGGGTCGATGAAAAAATACGAAACGGCTATCAATTGACAGAAGCTATGCAGATTTATCCGCAGAGCGGCTTAATCGAACCGGCTATTTTGCAGATGCTCAAAGCCGGTGAAAAAAGCGGTAACATTGGAAAGGTAAGCAATAAAATTTCACTCTTTTACGAAAAGAAACTTGAAAGCTCAATCGTCTCGGCCACAAAGATTTTAGAGCCGCTTTTGTTAATAATTATAGGCGGCATTATAGGAATTATAGCCATAGCTCTGTTGCTGCCGGTATTCAGAATATCTTCAATTATCGCCCATTAGCTTACCTTTCATAAATAACTCAGTCTCAAAAATCGAGCCTGACTAATCCTGCCTTGTTTGTAGCTTTACGCCTGCAAATTGCTTTAGCCCGGACCTGAGTTCTTTAGAAGTAAGCTCTTGTAGCAAAACTTCAATATAATCTCTTTAATACCGCCGCAGTTTCGCCCTAAGCCGACATTAAAAATATTTTTTTCATTGACAAAACTCTCACCAACGCTGTATAATTAATAAATACTGAACATTTTTCCTGTGGCGGACGACGATAAAAATGCGGTTCTACTAATCCGATTCTTATAATCTTCTGAAAACATATCGGTGCACAAAAACTGCGCTGCGAAGATAAATAATTCTGGAGGAAGCGAAATCACTGAAAAAACAAATTGCTATTGTGAAAAATTATAAATAATTCTTTGAAAGGTAAAAAAATGGAAGCGAAAAAGATTTTAACAATTCTAGTTCTGGCTCTGGGCCTGATTCTCTGGCCGGGGCAGGAGGCATCAGGCGGCACGCTGGCAGCCTGGGGCAGCAACGACTACGGCCAGTGCGATGTGCCTTCAGGTAGCGACTTTGTCGCCATTGCGGCTGGCGGGAACTACAGTCTGGCCCTTAAGTCCGATGGTTCGCTGGCAGCATGGGGCTACAACGGCAACGGCCAGTGTGACGTGCCTGCAGGTAACGACTTTGTTGCGATTGCGGCTGGCGGGAACCACGGTCTGGCCCTTAAGTCCGATGGAACGCTGGCAGCGTGGGGCCTGAACAATTTCGGCCAGTGCGACGTGCCGGCAGGTAACGACTTCGTTGCCGTTGCGGCTGGCAGTTACCACAGCCTTGCTCTTAAGTCTGATGGCTCCTTAGCAGCGTGGGGCAGGAACGACGACGGCCAGTGCGATGTGCCTGCAGGTAACAACTTTGTTGCCATTGCGGCTGGCCGGTACCACAATCTTGCTCTTAAGTCCGATGGTTCGTTAGCTGCGTGGGGCTTGAACAACCTCGGTCAGTGCGACGTGCCTGCAGGTAACGACTTTGTTGCGATTGCTGCCGGCTACTACCACAGCCTTGCCCTTAAGTCCGATGGTTCGCTGGCAGCGTGGGGCTACAACGTCGACGGCCAGTGCAACGTGCCTGCAGGTAACGACTTTGTTGCCGTTGTGGCTGGCTGGCACCACAATATTGCCCTCAAGTCCGATGGCTCGCTGGCAGCGTGGGGCAGGAATAACTACGGCCAGTGCGATGTGCCTGCAGGTAACGACTTTGTCGCCATTGCGGCTTGCGGGGACCACTGTTTGGCCATTACGATGACTGTACAGCCAATAGGTACGGCCTTTATGTACCAGGGGCGTCTGCTCGATGAGGGCGGTCCAGCCGAGGGACTCTATGACTTTAAGTTCAAACTCTTCAACGCTAATGTCGCCGGCATGCAGAAAGGAAGTACGATTGATGTAAACGAATACGATGTGGTCGACGGTTACGTTAAGGTGGAGTTGGATTTTGGAAGCGACGTGTTTGACGGCGACGCCCGCTGGCTGGAGATTGGCGTTCGGGCGGGTGAGCTTGAAGACCCAAACGATTATACTACGCTAAGCCCTCGGCAGGAGCTGACGCCAACGCCGTATGCGATTTATGCAGAGACCGCAGGCGGTATACCAGGTGGGATTAGCGGCAGCGGCACAACCAATTACATCGCTAAATTCACAGGCCCGAATACTCTTGGCGATTCAGCGATTTACGAAGAGGCCGGCAATGTCGGCATCGGAACAACGAGTCCAACTGCAAAGCTGGATGTAGACGGAACAGTAAAAGCCACTGCATTCAGCGGAGACGGCAGCGGTCTGATGAATATACCTGCAGAGGGTGACTGGACTATCTCAGACAGCAACATGTATTCCGCTGTATCTGGCTACGTCGGCATCGGGACGACGAGTCCTGATGAAAAGCTTACTGTTAATGGAACGATTAAAGGCACCACGTGGGATACCAGTGGCAGGGGCGTCTACGGCGAGGCCACTTCCGCTGGCTACGTCACGAACTATGGGGGCTACTTTGGGGCTGCGGGCGCATATGGCAGGGGCGTCTACGGCGAGGCCACTTCCGCTGGCAACGTCACGAACTATGGGGGCTACTTTGGGGCTGCGGGCGCATATGGCCGGGGCGTCTACGGCGAGGCCAGTAATACTGGAGATTACATCAACTATGGCGGTTACTTTACAGCTGCAGGCGATAGGGGCCATGGCGTGTACGGCAAGGCATCGGGCAGCGATGGCGTTGGTATCAAAGGGGTGGCCACGGGCGGAGGTAGTGGCGTTATGGGGGAGGCGGGCGTCGGCAGCAACGCCGATGGCGTTTATGGTTTAGCGCGGTCTGCCACCGACTATGGTGTGTATGCCGAGAACATGAACGCAGATGGTACGGGACTTTATGCCATAGGTGGGACCAACGGCTATGCCGCCGAGTTCCGTGGAAACGTCATTATCTCGTCCCGCAGCACTGCAAGTACCGTTATGGAACTGGGTGAGGGACTCGACTATGCCGAGGGGTTTGACGTTTCGGATAAATCCGAGATAGCCGGCGGCACAGTCCTTGTCATAGACTCCAAGAACCCCGGCAAACTGGCAATAAGTGATAAGCCCTATGACAGCAAGGTTGCCGGTATCGTGGCCGGGGCGAAAGGCCAGGGCTCTGGTGTGCGCCTGGGGCCGGATGAGTTTGACTTTGATGTGGCCCTTGCCGGCAGAGTTTACTGCAACGTGGATGCGACGAAAGCGGCTGTGGAGCCGGGCGATTTGCTGACCACATCGGTAACGCCGGGGTATGCTATGAAGGCGACAGATTATATACGTACTCAAGGTGCCATTTTAGGCAAGGCAATGGAAAGTCTGGAAAAAGGCAAAAAAGGACAGATACTTGTACTGGTAACTTTGCAATAGAGGTAGGAGGTAACGATTATGAAAAAGATAGCTATAAAAATGCTGACAACCTGCCTCAGCCTCTTAATTCTGACGTCGTCGGTTCAGGCCGAGATGGTGACCAGAGACGAGGCGCTGACAGTGGCGAAGAACTGGGTCACTCTTATCATTCACCAAGAAGGAGATTGGGGCGGCTCGGAGACCGCCGAGGTGAAAGAGATCCAGGAATTCAAACGTGGCGAACGAGTCATAGGATATTTTTGCCGGGTAAAGCCCAGAGGCTTTATCGTGATTTCGCTGCGCAAGGAATTAGCTCCGGTGAAGGCGTACTCTGCAATCAGCGAGCTAAATCCGGAGTCTGAGGAAGGCATGGCGGACCTGATAAAAGCAGGTATAGAGCGTGTCTTAAATGCGATAGAGAAACAGCTTGGTCCTATCGAATTAGCCCGAACCCAGGACGTGCAGAGCGTGCTTGAGGTCAACCACCGGCCTACTTGGGAAAAATTGGAGCGCGATGTCAAAACTTTCGAGGCGGGACTCGAATCTGGCGTGATAGAAATGGGCTATGAGCCGGGCACCTGGCTACTTACGTCGAACTGGCATCAGGGCGAACCCTACAACTGGGATTGCCCATCCGATGATGGCTGCGATCATTGCAAGGTAGGTTGTGTGGCCTTGGCTGGTGCCCAGATAATGCGTTATTGGAATTGGCCGCCCTGCAAGTATCCTTTCACTGTTTGGTATGACTGGCCCAATATGCCAGATACGCTCACGACATCTTCACCTCAGGTGCAGACCAACGCGGTTGCCAAGCTGTGCTATGAGGTGGGCCACGCAGCGGCAACGGATTATGGCTGTAACGAATCAACGGCCTGGTGTGGTGACTGCCCCGGTTGCCGCGACATGGTAGAGGTCTATGAAGAGCATTTCTATTACAGCGACGGAGCATACTTTGACCTCCGGGCTGGTGAAAGTTCCGCGGACTGGTTCGATAAAATAAAGAATAATCTCAATAACAACCGGCCGTTGCAGTACTGTACTGCTACGGTTGACTTTCCAGGAATTGCAGGCCATTCGATGGTGTGTGACGGTTGGAAGACGGTCGGCTCCAGCCTATATTGCCACATGAATGACGGCTCCCTTGCTTGGCTTGATATGACTGATTTGCCTGGCGCTGAAGGTATGATTAGGGGAATCAAGCCTGACTGCTCTTTGGGGAGTTCGTTATCCGGAAGCTACGTACCTCCGTCATTTCCCTACCGTTATTTTGATCAGGATGCTACGGGCAGCAACGCGGACTTTGGGAGCGGTCATAAGCTGCAGTTTCTTCCGGGTGTCAAGGTGACGTGCACCAGTACTACAGGTGGTAAAATAGAATTTAGAGGCACAAGTGCTTATAACACCTATCTTTTCACCAGAGGCGATTTATCAAACGGGATTCGAATTTTGAATAGTAGCAAGATCCATTTATATCAGAATGGAAGTATCAAGTTACACTAAAGATACGACTGGCAAAGATAAGTTAGGCAAGGCTATTGACATAAAGGAGTTTAAGCAATGAGAAAAGTTAATTTTGATATGGCGATTTTTAAAACTACAGCGCTGACGGCTGTGTTTGTTTGCCTGTTGCTGGTTTCGCCTGCGATAGCGCAGAGCGGCGGTGATTATGACCTTAGCTGGAGTACAATCGACGGCGGCGGGGGGACGAGCAGTGGCGGAACATACACGGTTATGGGCACAATCGGTCAGCCCGATGCCGGATATCTCGGCGGCGGTAATTATGAGCTGCTCGGCGGTTTCTGGGTCGGCGGGCCTTTATGTATCGTCGAGTTCGAAGATTTTGCAAGATTTGCTATATACTGGATGCAATCGGGTAGCAACCTGCCTGCTGATTTGCATCCGGACGGCTTTATTGACTATGACGACCTGCTCGAATTTGCCAACCTCTGGCTGTGCATCTGCCCATACGACTGGCCGCTAAAATAAGAGTAAATATTGGCTCGCTGGCATAAGCTGCCGTTTTTATTAAAAAAAGCTTGCAAATATACTAATGGGCGGTTATAATACTATTTTATTAATGTATAATGTTTTAGCAGGCATATGCCGATTTTTTATGTAGTAAGAAGGCAGCTATTGGAAAAGACGTTGAAAGGATATAGTCAGAAGATGCTGACGACAGAACAAAAAGAAAAAGTAATCAAGGATTTTGAAATCCATAAGGGCGATACCGGTTCGCCGATGGTGCAGATTGCTCTTCTGACAGAAAGGATTAATGAGCTTACAGAGCACCTGAAGGTACATAAAAAAGACCATTCTTCACGCCGCGGCCTGCTCAAAATGGTTGGAAACAGATCGGCACTGCTTAAATATGTCAATAATAATGACCCACAGAAGTATCGTGAAATTATAAACCGGCTTGGTTTAAGAAAATAAAAAAGAAAGAGAGTTCGTAGTTTGTAGTTGAAAGCTCATAAGCTGCGTGCGTTGAGTTGTGAACTCTCAACTACCAACTACGGACTCGCAGTTATTGAGGAAAATATATGTCGGATGTATGCAGACTTCAACGACAAATTGGGGGCGGAATCTTATCTATCGAAACGGGCAGGATTGCAAAACAAGCTGATGGTGCTGTTGTTGTCAGATACGGAGACACTATTGTTCTTGTCGCTGCGGTAACGGCTCCACCTCGCTCGGAAGATATCGATTTTTTTCCGCTCAGTGTCGAGTATCGTGAACAGCACAGTGCTGCAGGCAAATTCCCCGGCGGATTTATTAAACGCGAGGGCAGGCCCAGCACAAAAGAAATCTTAACCGCCAGAATGATAGACAGGCCTATTCGCCCTTTGTTTCCAGAAGGTTATTGTCAGGAAGTGCAGCTCATTGCAAGTGTTTTAAGCTTTGACGGCGACAATGACCCTGATGTCCTTGCTATGATTGGTGCCAGTGCTGCTCTGACTATCAGCAGGATTCCATTTTTAGGACCTATCGGTGCCTGCAGATTAGGCAGAATAGATGGCCAATATGTTGTCAATCCCACACATAAACAGCTCGAACAAAGTGACTTGAATCTTCTCCTTGGCGGCCGAAAAGAAGCGATGAATATGATTGAGGTCGGCGCCAGGCAGGTTCCGGAACAGGTAATTGCAGATGCAGTTGCCCAGGCGCACAAAACCGTCGGCGAAGTGTGCGATATGCTCGAGGAGCTTCGGGAAAAAGTGGGCGTCGAAAAAGAAATTATTCTTTTAGAAAAAAATGAAGAGCTTTATTCGAAGATTCGCTCACAGATAGCTGACAGACTGCTTGAACTAAAGCAGATACAGAAAAAGAAGGAGCGAAATAAAGCGGTAAAAGAGTTGTTCGAAGAGATTATAAGCCGGTACTGTGAAACCCAGGAACCTGACGCTGAGCTGTATGATACTGCTCTTGTTAAAAGGACTCTGTCAAGAATTGAGGCTGAGGTGGTCAGACAGATGCTTCTTAGTGGCAAACGAATCGATGGCAGAGGTTTTACCGACATTCGACCTATAAGTTGTGAAGTAGGTATCTTTCCGAGAACTCACGGCTCAGCCGTTTTCTCGCGCGGCGAGACACAGGCTCTGGTGAGTGTAACCCTCGGAACCATCAGGGATGCTCAGATTATTGACGGCCTGCTGGAAGAATATTCTCAAAACTTTACGTTCCATTATAATTTTCCCCCCTTTTCTGTAGGTGAGGTCAAGCCGGTTCGAGGCCCCGGCAGAAGAGAAATTGGCCACGGCTCTCTTGCAGAGAGGGCGCTTGAGGCTGTAAGGGCGCCGGACGAAGAGTTTGCCTATACAGTAAGACTTGTTTCAGACATAACCGAATCGAATGGTTCAAGCTCCATGGCGTCGGTTTGTGCCGGTTCTCTCGCGCTAATGGATGCGGGTGTGCCTGTAAAGAGGGCTGTTGCCGGTATTTCAATCGGAATGATTAGCGACGGTAAAGGAAAATATGAGCTGCTGACAGATATTATGGGTGCAGAAGACCACTTTGGCGAGATGGATTTCAAAGTTGCAGGTACCAGGGAAGGCATCACCGCTATCCAGCTTGATATCAAGGCCGAAGGACTGCCGCACAAGGTTATGGTCGAAGCTCTCGAGCGTGCTAAACAAGCCCGTCTGAAAATCTTAGGTTTTATGGAACAGACCATTAAAGAGCCGAGAACCGAGTTAAGCAAATATGCGCCGAAACTTATTAGTATTGAAATTGACCCCGAATTAATAGGCAAAGTAATCGGGCCGGGCGGCAAAACAATAAAGGCACTTCAGGACCAGACCGGAACGAAAATTGAAATCGAAGAAGATGGAACAATATATATAAGCTGCCTCGGCGGTGAAGGACACCTCGAGGCAAAAGAAATCATCGACTCGATGACCCAGCCGCCTGTTCTCGGTAAAATCTACAAAAACTCAAAAGTCGTTTCTGTAAAAGACTTTGGAATATTTGTCGAAATCGCTCCCGGTGTGGAAGGACTCTGCCATATAAGCGAATTAGCCAACGAGTATGTCAAAAACATCGACCAGGTTTGCAAAGTTGGCGATTTGATACCTGTAAAACTAATTGCGATTGATGAACAGGGCAGGCTGAAACTTTCTCGAAAGGCTGCTCTTGCGGAGCCGGACAAAGAAAAAGAGCCGGCCTTAAAACCAACTCGTAAGTAAAGTCCTCTTAAGACGCATCCTTTTTCTCTTGGTCGTTAGTGTGAAATTAATGGCCGGGATAATTGCTTCGATTTATAAATGGTATTTTCATCTTTTTTGTGATAACATTTCTTATTCTATTTGTTTTGTAGAAGACGAAAGCTGAAAAAGTGGATAATAATCAGAAGCAAAATACAGGTCAATTGCGACTTGAGAAAGAGGACTTGATTGCCCAGCTTGCGCACGAGATAAAGAACCCTCTTTCCGTAATCAAGATTAACCTCAGGCTTATCGCCGAAGACCTCGAAAAACTCAAAAGTCCCGAGCAGGGTAGCTCTCATACTTCGAGTCAGCTGGCTCACCAGTCCTTTACGGCCGCCCTGAGAAAGATATCTGTAATCAAGAAAGAAGCCGACCGCCTTGAGCAGATTCTTGACGGCTTTCTGCGCTATACCGATAAAATTGAATTGCAGACAGCCGGTATCGATATCAATGAGCTAATCAGCGATTTAATAGACTTCTATACACCACAGGCATACAGCCATTCTATCGTTGTCAGGCAAATGCTGCATAACGAGCCGCTTTTGTGCAGGGTCGATTCGAATATGTTAAAGCAAGCGTTACTGAACCTTTTTATCAATGCCCAGCAGGCTATGGCCAGCGGCGGGGAGCTGCTCGTAAAGACTCAAAAAGTGCCAAAATATGCTATAATACAGGTCAACGATACAGGCACGGGTATTCAGCCGGAAAAAATAGGAAGGATTTTCGGCGTATATTATTCGTCCCGGCCGCAGGGTAAAGGACTGGGTCTGCCAATCGCAAAAAGAATAGTCGAAGCACATAACGGAGCTATAACTGTTGAAAGCGAGCTGGGAAAAGGAACAATATTTACGATAAAATTGCCGTTGCAAAACCCTGCTAAAAGTTAAAGAGGCCGGTAAATGGTTAACGACAGCGTAATTCTGGTTGTGGATGATGAGCGTAATCATGCCGACGGAATCGTCGAGGCTCTGGAGGGCCTCTGCGCAAAGGCAATAGCCGTTTATGACGGCAAAGATGCTCTGGAGCTTTTACGAAGTGAAAAGGTTGACGTCATTATTACCGACCTCAAACTCGGCGGCGCTCTCGACGGCATTGACATTCTCGAAGAGGCCAAAAAGCAAAATCCCGATACCGAGGTTATTCTCGTTACCGCCTATGCGACTATCGATAACTGCAAAAAGGCTATCAGGCAGGGTGCCTTTGACTATCTCGTCAAGCCTATCAATATTGACGAGCTTCGCACTCTTAACCAGCAGGCCTGCCGGAAGACCGAAGCCTCTGAAAGCCGAAGAGCTAAAACAACCACCTCTGATAAATGGGATTTTGTATTCGATGGCGTCATAGGCGAGAGCAGGGCGATGCACGGCATCTTCGAGGTCCTCAAAAGAGTTGCCGCATCGAACATCTCGGTTCTTATCGAGGGCGAATCCGGGACAGGAAAAGAGCTGCTGGCAAGAGCGATTCACGATAACTCTACGCGTTCTCGCGAGCTTTTTAAGCCGGTAAACTGTGCCGGCCTTACCGAGACCCTGCTCGAAAGCGAGCTGTTCGGCCACGTCAAAGGGGCCTTTACGGGTGCAACAAGCGACAGGAAAGGTCTTTTTGAAATCGCCGATAAGGGGACACTTTTGCTTGATGAAATCGGCGATATGGCGCCTATCTGCCAGGCAAAGTTACTAAGGGTGCTTGAGGATGGTATTATAATACCGGTCGGCTCGAATAAGCCGAGCGTTGTCAATGTAAGAGTTATCAGCGCCACGAACCAGGATTTGACGAAGCTCATTGAAGAGAAAAAGTTCAGACAGGATTTATATTTCAGAATCAAGGGCGTTAGCATTTCCCTGCCTGCCCTGCGGGACAGAAGCGAGGATATACTCGCCCTTGCCGATTTTTTTCTCAAAGAAGCCGTCTCAGAGACAGGCTCTAAAGTTACCGGCATAACCGATTCTGCAATGGATATTCTCAAAGGCTTTGATTGGCCGGGCAATATCAGGCAGCTTAAAAACTGCATAAGGACAATGGTAGTAATGGCCGAGACTGATTCTCTCGACGTCTGCGATATTCCTCCTGATATCTCGCGCAGAAGACAGCTCAGTGCGGGCGTAAAAGACGCCAAGCATTTGTCCGGAATGTCGCTTAATGAAATTGAAAAGCAGGCGATTATAGATACTCTTACCCGGACGGGCAACAACCGCGAAAAGGCCGCAAAAATCCTCGGCATCGGTGAAAGAACACTATATCGAAAAATCAAAGAGTATAATCTGTAAGATCTAACCACGAATTCCAAAGATTTACACTTTATTTATTTACATGATTAACAGGATGGACAGAATTCCAAGTTTGTCGTTTAATTTTTTATATCTTGACATTTTATTTTCCGCAAACTAAATTTATGATATATCGTTTTTTTATAGCTATCTATAAGATGTTCTTAGGAGTGCAACTAGTTTTATTAGGTTTTTTACGATAAAGGGATTAGATGAAAACTGTTGGCCAAATTGTTCTAGATCAGCATAAACTTAACGTTACGAACAAGACAAGATCAAACCTTTTCAATTGGCGAGGACAGTTTACTCCTGAATTTGTCGAGTACATTCTAAGCACTTTCGGTAGATCAAATTCTAATATATTTGATCCGTTCTGTGGAAGCGGTACTGTTCTACTTGAATCTGCTCGACATAATATTTCATCAACGGGATTTGAAATCAATCCTGCAGCTTATGCAATGTCAAGATTTATCTCCCTTTCTACGCTTACCAATGGTGAAAGAAAAAAACTTTGTGATAGGCTTCAAGAACGCATTGAGTCTATTATAGGAAAATACCATGGCTTACCATTGTTTACGTCACAACCTACCTTTAGGGAAAGTTACAAAAACTTAATAGATTTTGCTGAAGACCTTCTTTCTCAAATTAATAACAAGGACGAGATGGTTGTTGCCCTGATTTGTCTATTTCATGCAGAAAATGCAAGACGTTGCGATCTCACTACAATAATGTGTCGTTCATTTGATATAGTTTCAAATAAGTTATATGGGCTTCCGCAAGCACGAAAACCGATAAGTGTTGATTTATGGGATGCACGACTTGCCCACGAACGTCTTAGCAATTCTGTAGATTTGATAATAACTAGTCCTCCCTATATTAATGTATTTAATTACCATCAAAACTATCGATCAATAATGGAGGTTCTTGGATTTGACATTTTAAAAATCGCAGATAGTGAAATTGGATCCAACAGAAAGAACCGAGGAAATAGATTTAAAACAGTTGTTCAATATGCTCTGGATATGCAGGATGCTTTGGTAAGTTTTTCACATTGTCTTTCCCGAAACGGCGTTCTTGTGTTAGTTGTTGGCCGCGAGTCAAAAGTTAGGGGTATTCCTTTCCTCAATTCTCGTATTTTACTTGAATTGGCCAAAAGACTTTCATCTTATGAGCATATTACTACCTCAGAAAGAATTTTCATTAACCGCTTTGGA
>CAZMQF010000064.1:0-13308 GCA_964568365.1 uncultured Pirellulales bacterium
TCAGGCATTTTGTCGGTCAAGTGGAAATCGGCCTTGGGGGCGACACTTGTATCTTAAAGAGAGTGAAGCCGCTTGAGGTTGTTGCCCGAGGTGCCTTTGCCGAGCCAGAGGAATGATGAACAAAAAGTTCTGATGGTTCGGTTCGCCGAGGATTTGGTAGCACGGATGTGGGTAAAAAAGCTGCAAGGGAGTCAGCTTTCGGTAAGTGTCTGGTCTTTATATTCATTTCTTTTTACCATAGACAAATGTAATCAAAAATATTTTCTAAAGATATAATTTTTATGTTTGATATTTGCCTTTGCCTATTTTGTTCTCAGTACCAGCGATGATTCTTTTTATATTTGACTGGTGACGAAAGATTACCATCACGGCTATCGCGGTTGCCGCCAGCAGTAGAGGCCAGAGTTTATTAAGCTGCCAGCTATTTTTGAAAATTATTATCGCTGCAAGACAAAGCGGAAAAGATATCGATGCCGTAATCGAGGCTAACGATACGTACCGTGACAGTAAAACAACGATTACCCAGACAGTGATAGCCGCTGCTGCACAAACCGTATAATATGGCCAGAATCCTATCGCTGCTCCAAAACTCGTAGCTACACCTTTTCCTCCCTTAAACCCCAGATAAACCGGAAATATATGACCCAGAATCGCTGCAGCACCAACTGCGAGACATCCGACAAGCTGCGGAATACCGGCATCGGAACCGGCTAATCTTGTTGCGAAAAGCGTCGGTAACGTCCCCTTCAGGACATCAAGCAAAAAGCAGAAATAGCCCCATCTTTTGCCCAATGCTCTCGATAGATTGGTTGCACCTATGTTGCCTGAGCCAATCTTGCGAAGGTCCTTGCCGTGCGCTTTTGCAAATATCTGGGCAAAAGGAATTGCACCGACAAAATAGGAAACGATAATAAAGGCTAAAAATTTCATTTCTTCCTTTTACCTTCCAATATATTTTCGTATAGATTGTTCAACTGTTTAGCCGCTCGATTGATGGAGAGCTGTTCTTTCAGTTTATCTTCAATTATTGCCTTAGTCGCGTTTTTAATTGTTTCGGCATTCGTAAAGTACAAAAGTGCGTTTGCCAGAGCTTCGATATCTTCCGGCTGCTCTATAATCCTGCCGTGTCTGTCATTTGTGATTAATTCACTTGCTCCGTTAAACCTTGTTGTTATCACCGGCTTTTCAGCCGCTAATGCCTCAAGTGTAAACCTGCTTGAAGGGTCATAGAATGTCGCAAGCACTGCTGCATCTGTTATAGCAAAGACATTCGCCATATGCCTGACCTGCCCGAGAAAAACTATCTTTTCGAAGACGCCGAGCGTTTTCGCGAGATGTCTGAACTTATGGATTTTGCCTTTACCTGCAACTATTAAATATGCAGGCTTAAATTCTCGCCTTTGATTTGCCAGTGAAAATGCTTCTAACAAAACTTCCAGGCCCTTAAGCCTGAAATTATTCGCGGCAAATAAAAAAAGAATAGGGTTATCCGCTTCGGTGATTCGAAGGCTGGCGAGTATCTGCGAGCGAAGATTATCAGCAGCACGTTCTTCAATTTTTGTATCCGTTTTCACACCGTTAGGGATTATGATTATCCTTTCATCTGAAACATTATAATACCGTCTGAATTGCTCCGCGACGTAACCGGAAAGGGCGGCGATGATTGGTCCATCGTTAATTGCGCACAATCTTTTTTCGGCCCTGTAAAGAGCTGCCCTGCGAAGATTGGCAAATGCGGTTACCTTCTTGTAAGCTGTGACAATTCTGTTTCTGTAGCTTTCGGCATTACGCTTGATAGCTTCGGGGAAGCTGCCGCCTCGCGGCTGATAAATGTCGGCAAAGGCGAATGGAAGAAAGCTGTGAATTATGTCGTAATGCTTCTGACTTAAAAATTCCTTCAGGGAATTTTCGAAGCGGCTAAGCGTGGTTCGTTTGCCGCTTTTGTCTGCGCGAAGAAAATAGATATTTTTAGCATTTGTTTTTTCGTTCGCACCTTTCACTGCGAGGATGTCAACTTCCAGAGCCAGCCTTCTGAGGGCAGCCTGCAACTCAAAAACGCTTCTCTCGGCTCCGCCAAGCCCTGTATCAGCACGCTCTATAATTAGTGCAACTTTCATAATGTTTGCTTTCAGTTAGTTCTCAAATGGAGCTGGTCTGTTGTGCTTTTTATCATGCTTTGCCATACGCCGGCTCTTGTTTGTTATCCTCTTTATAACCGACTTATCATTTCTGTTCAGTCTTTTTTTACCTGTAAGGCTTAAAAAGAAACGAAGCCGGTCGGTTTTCGAGAAGTATTTACGCGGCGCCGAATAATGAAGCTGTGCTAAATCTTTTATTCGAAACCGCTGTCCTAATAACAACGGCCTGAATGCTCGTGAAAGGTCGATAAGATAAAATTCGCCGCTGTCATTGTAGAATATATGGCTGAAATAAAGGTCACGATGGCGGTAGCCGGTCTCGTGGAATTTTCTTACGAATTTTGCAAGCTGCTCAATGAAGCTTCTTTTTAGTCTCAGTTTCGCTGCGTCCTGTTGACCGTAAAAACAACCGGGCAGCTTTCTTTCAAGCGATTCGGCATCGGCTATTTTTCTCGTGATGCAGAAGCTTCTTTTCTCCAGCAGCGTACCGAACTGCTCACCAAAGCATACAGGTCTGGCCGTATTTATTCCTTCAGCGAAAAGTTTATTTGCCATCTCGAAGTCAAAGGATGCGCAGCTTTTCCGTCCCCGTCCGGTGAGCCAATTCTTAAGCTGTACTAAAACCGGCGGTTTGTTAAAGCGTTTCAAAAAGAAGGTTTTTGCGGGTGAGTCTGTCTCGAACTGTACCCGGCTTCGATAATCTGCGAGATTGCTTTTTTTTAATTCTTTGCCCCCGCTGAAACTAAAAACAGCTTCGATATTTGTGAGGCCTAATCGCCGCAGTATCTGTTCGTACTCCGGGTCAATGAGAAAAGAATCTGATAATTTTTTAAAATTTTGCCTGCTCATTTTAGCCGTCTTTGGCCAGTAACCTCTCAGCAGCTTCAAGTACCGTATCAACCGAAATTGATTCCATACATATATGGCGCTCTTTTTTACATACGGGCTTGGCACAGGGTGCGCAATCGGCACTGCCGACGATTTTTATCTCGTCTTTGTAACCTGTTTCCGTCCACGCAGGGTCGTTCGGGCCGAACAGCGTAATAACTTTACTCTTTAATGCTATCGCTATATGACGAGGGCCGGTATCATTGGTTACTACAAGCTTCGACAGCGAAAAAAGCGCTTTTAACTCTCCCAGATTTACCGAACTTTCGCCGAGGTTTATCAAATTATGTTTACTGAGGCTGCAGATTTGTTCTGCAATCCGTCTTTCAGCAGATGCTTCTGAAACAGAAACCACAATCCTTGCATTGTATTTATCAACCAGCCTGTCTGCTGTTTGTGCAAATCTTTCATCAGGCCAGCATTTACTCGGCCCGAACGCTCCGCCCGGAACAAAGATAACGATGGGGCCGGTATTGTCCCTCAACACGGGCAGTTTCTCTAACAATGTTTTTCTGTGCTCTTGTTTTATATGAAGCTCTAATTGCCTGTCGGTTGATTTGCATCCGAGCCGGCCGGCAAGAGTTAAATAGTAGCCTATCATCGAGGCTGGTTTGTATCGGCCGTCAGGTAATTTCGCAGGGTAGAGCTTTTCTGTGAGCAGAAAACCTCGTCCGTCTCTGCAGTAGCCCGCTCTTACAGGTATCCCTGCAAGAAAGCACGCAAGAGCGCAGCCGAAGGAATTTTTGAAAAGTATCGAATGTGTGAATCTGTATTGCCTCAGTTTCTTTATAGCTTTTAATCGGCTGCCTCTTTTACAGACAATCCATTTATCATTGAACCGGCAGGGCGACAGTATCTGTTCGATAACCTCATTGCCTAAAAATGTAATTTCGGAATCAGTGAATTTTTTGCGTATAGCTCTTAATGCGGGTGTGCACAAAATAGCGTCGCCCATCGGCGATGGAAGCCAGATTAAAATTTGTTTTTCTTTTTCGGACATTTTTGTTAAGGACAAAATGGTAAAACGAAGGAGGCTGAGTCGAAACAGGCACAGCGGCTGCCAAAAATTATTTTCGCTCCCGCATTATGTAAAACGACAGGGTCATCAGTTGAATAACCGCCGCGAAGCCGAGCGTGATTAAAATAAGCTCGTTGTTCCTGTTCGGCTCCATCAGCAGCCATATGCTTATCAGCAGGCAGAACACCACAACTATTTGAAGTACACCGGCTATTAGTCTTGCCAGAGAAAACTCACCGTATCTTTCTGTGCGCTGCATCGTTTTAAGCTCCCTTAGTACACCATCGAGTAATTGTTCAGGATTTGCCTGTGAACCGGTTTTATTGCTCGGCCTCTGCTCTGCGCTCGGCTTTTGTTCTGTGCTCGGCCTCTGTTCTGCGGTCACTTCTTCGGTGACAACAGGCCTGCGTCGGGTAATCTTTTTCCTGACCGGCTTTTCGAGTCTTTCTTCGGTTTTGCTCACCTCAACCGCAGCGGCTCTTTTGACCGGGCTTCTGGCCGCCAGGCGGCGGTGCTTTTTTATGATATTTATTGCTTCTTTCATATTCACTGCCTGAAAGTCCGGCTGAGGCCCCTTGATTCTTATTTGGATTAGACGTGAGCGTTTGATGATAAGTATCGTCCTGCATCCGGCTCGCTGACCCGCTTCAATGTCACGGTCGCTGTTGCCGATAAGCCACGACGAGCTCAAATCGATATCCATTTCCTTCGCCGCCCTTAATATCATACCGGGATTTGGTTTTCTCTCGTCGCTTTCACTGCGGTATTTGGGTATCACGCCGTCCGGATGATACGGACAGTAATAAATCCCATCCAGTTGAGCTCCCTTGGCGCTTAACAGGGTTTGAAGCCTCTGGTGAATGTCGTCAAGTACTTTTTCGGTGATTATACCCCGCGCAACTGCCGACTGATTCGTTACAACGATAAGCTTGTAGCCCATATTTTTCAGCTCGACGAGGCTTTTGGCAACTCCTTCTATCAGCCTGACCTGGTCGGGGTGATTTAGATAGCCCGTGTCCTTTATCAGAGTATCATCCCGGTCTAAAAATATCGCTCTATCCGCCATAATATTTATTTATGTTTCTTAATTTAACTAAAACTTTCCTCTACGATTTCACATATTATATGATAAGCTATCGTGTGAATCTCCTGGCTGCGGGCAGTGGATTCATCTTGTGCGCAGAAACATATATCTGCCGCTTTTTCAAGTTTACTGCCGCCTCTGCCCGTGAAGGCTATTACCGTTGCTCCTTTTTCTTTTGCGAGCTCGGCAGCTGCGACGACGTTTGACGAGCTGCCGCTTGTCGAAATACCCCACAGTATGTCACCTTCTTTAACCAGAGCCTCAACCTGCCTGGAGAATATCTTTTCATAACTGTAATCGTTTGCAATTGAGGTCATAAGCGATGTATCCGTTGTCAAAGCCGTCGCCGGCAGTGCCTTGCGTTCTTTCTCGAAGCGATTGACAAGCTCTGAGGCTATGTGCTGGGCGTCCGCCGCTGAGCCGCCGTTGCCGCAGATATAAACACGTCCGCCTGCCTTTATCGATTTTACTATTGCCTCAGCTATAGAAGCAATCGCTTCCGTACTACTTTTCTCAAGCTCGGCAATCATCTCTTTGTGTCTTCGGATGACCGCTTCAATTTTTTCCCGTATCTTCTGTTCCATCATTTTTCTTCTCAAAGCGATTTCATCTTTTCAATCGTGGCCGTTGTACTTTTGCCCTCGACGAGCGGTGCAAAAAGCACCGAACCGCCGTAACTTTTTACAAATTCTGCACCAACGACGCCTTTTTGCTCCCAGTCTTTGCCCTTAATTAAGACATCGGGCCTGATTTGTTTAATCAGGCCGAGCGGGTCGGCCTCGTCGAATATTATTATATAGTCAACCGTCTCCAGCGCCGCCAGCACAGCAGCCCTGTCATACTGATTATTAAACGGCCGGTCCTGGCCCTTTATTATCCTTACCGACTTGTCACTGTTAAGGCCGACTACGACGACATTGCCGTTCGCCCTGCAGAATTTCAGATATTCGATGTGCCCTAAGTGCAGCACATCGAAGCAGCCGTTGGTAAATACGATAGTTTCGTTTTGTTTACGCCGCAGGCCCAGCTCAGCTGTCAGCGAGTCGAGCGTTCGCAGCTTGCCGCTTTTGCCGCGGTTTTGTGCGATGATTTCATTGATGATTTCTTCTATGGTAACGGTGGCGACGCCGAATTTTTCAACTTCGATGCCTCCGGTTATATTGGCAAGCTGGACGGCGGTCTTGTAATCGCATCCGGCGGCGAGGGCTGCTGCAACTGTTGCGAGAACCATATCGCCCGCGCCGGTAACATCATAAACGTTTCGCGGCCGTGTGGGGACAAGCTCGCTTGTATCTTTTGTTTTCAGATATGAGCCTTCTTTATCGAGTGTGATTATGACGGCATCGAGATTTAATCTTTCGGTGAGCTGCTGAGCGGCTTTTTTGTAGTCGCTTTCATTTTTCAACTCGAATCCGACAGCGATTGAGGTTTCCTGCCGGTTGGGAGTGAGAGCAGAGGCGCCTTTGTATTTTGAATAGTCGGCAGCCTGTGAAGGGTCGACGACAATTTTTTTGCTTTTCCTTTTTGCCTGCTCTATGAAAAAGCGGCAAAGCCCTTCTGTCAAAAGGCCTTTATTGTAATCCTGCAGACATACGACATCAGTCTTTTGGATTTTTTCTTTAAAAAGAGAAAGTAGCTGTTCGGCCTGCCGCCCGGTGACAGGCTCGGTGGATTCGGAGTCGATTCTGAAGAGCTGCTGCTGGTGCCGATGCTGTGCGAGGCCGATGAGCCTGTGTTTGCAGATTGTCGGTCGGTCCTTTGCGGTTACCAGGCCGGCTGTGTCCGCGCCGGCATCTGATAAGAGCTGTTTTAATATTTTTGCATTTTCATCGTCACCGACGATACCGATGCAGAAAACTTTAGCGCCAAGTGTTGCCAAATCAACTGCTACCGAGCCTGCTCCGCCGCAGCTGGTTTTTATGTCCTTTACTTTCAAAACAGGTACGGGTGCTTCCGGGCTTATCCTTTCAGCGTCGCCGAATGTGTAGATATCGAGCATAAAATCGCCCACGAGCAGGACCTGCGGCGAGCCGAGGTTCGTTACGGTTTTTAACAGCTTCTCATACAATTTCGATTAGCCTTTCTTTTTGCAGTTTATCTCTTCAAGATTGTAACAGCCAGCAGCTTTTCTATCAAGTCTATAAACTGCTCTATTGCTGATGTGAATTGAATCTGTATTTTCAAGAATGCCAGGGGCAGCCGGGCGGATGTTTCAAGATAGGCAATTTTATTCCAGTCTTTTTCGGTTGTAAGAACAATTTCTGAGTTCAGAGATTCTGCAGTCCTGCAGATTTGGTCTAAATCGCTCCGGCTGTAGCGGTGATGGTCGTTGAAAAATTTTGTTCCCGTCAGCTTTGCACCGAGGTTCTCGATTAATCTCTGGAAGGACTCGGGATTTGCGATACCGCAAAAGGCATAGACTTTTTTACTTTGCAGTTTTTCTGCCGGTTGTTCGCTTCCATCTTTGTATTGAATTGAGACCGGTTGATGTATTGACCTTGCGATTGTGATGTTCGGCTTTATTTTCCGGATTGTGTTTTCTATTTTTTCAATTCTTTCGTCGGGCATTTTTTCACAGTGTGTGAGAACGACGGCATCCGCTCTCCTTAAACAGTTCAGCGGTTCCCGAAGCACACCTGCCGGCAGGATTTTGCCGTAACCGAAAGGCTGCGTCGCATCGATTGTCACTATGTCGAGCTCTCTGTCAAGCCTTCTGTGCTGGAAGCCGTCATCGAGGATGAGCAGTTTGCTGCCGAAGGTATTGACAGCAGTTTTTGCCCCGCTCAGGCGGTCGGGATTTACTATTATATCTGCATCGGGACAGTTGCTGGCGAGCAGCGCAGGTTCGTCTGTTTGAATATCGCGTGTCCCGGTTTTGTAGCCTCGGGTCAGGATGGCGGGATTAATGTTCTTATCCCGAAGAAAATTGTATAACCAGATAACCAGGGGAGTTTTACCCGTTCCGCCGGTTGTGATATTGCCGATGCTGATAACGACGGCTTGTACAGGTCGGCTCTTAAGCACTTCCTTGTCATATAGATAATTGCGAGCCCTTACCGCTGCGGAGTAGGGTACAGTTGCTGCTGACAATAAAAAACGCAGAACCGCTGCAGCAGAATCCCGCCTTTGCCCTGAAATCACCTGACGATAGTATTGCTGATTCAATTATAGAGCCTCTCAATTCTTTTCTTTTGTAAGGCTAAATAGTAAATGGATGGGCAGAATTAGTCAATTATAAACAAAAAGGCTGCCGCACTGTTTTATGCGGCTGGATTGTCGGATTATCTCTTCGGTAGGAGGCAAAAAACACCGGCCTGAAAAAATTCATTTTTTTCTTGAAATATGGTCAAATGAACATATAATGGAACCAAAGCTGTCTAAGGACAAAACTATGGAACCGCTGACGCAAAAACAAAAACGCACGCTTGAATTTATTACGGACAGGCTGCGCGAAAACAGCCCGCCGAGCCAGAGGGAAATCGCCGGACATTTCGGCCTGACACAGAACGCCGCATACCAGCTCGTCCGCTACCTGAAGAAAAAAGGTTACCTCGCGGACACAGGCGGACACCGGGGACTGAGACTCTCTGAGCAGTATGTTAAAAAAATCCGGCACATCGAAGGCACGCCAATCGTTGGACGTGTTGCTGCGGGCCGGCCGAGCCTCGCAGAAGAAAATATCGAGGGCTATGTTCGGCCGGAAAGAATATTCGGGCGCGGCGAAAACGTCTTCATCCTGAAAGTTGCCGGTGACAGTATGGTTGATGAGGGTATTATGGACGGCGATTTTGTCGTGGTCGAGCCCGCCGTGGAAATTAAAGACGGACAAATTGCGGTTGTTATGCTCGACGGTGAGGCAACGGTCAAAAAAATATTTGTCCGGAGAAACCGGATAGCCCTGAAGCCTGCCAACAAAACCGCCGGATATAAAACCAGGTATATAAAACGAAGCGAGACAAATGCACGTATAATCGGTAAGGTAATAAGCCGTTTCAAACTGCTTGGCTGAATTGGCTGTAAAATGACTGCTGAAATTTATATTGGAATCGCAGGCTGGTCGTATCCCGACTGGAATAGAATTGTCTATACGGACCCGAAGATTGACCAGCTCGAATTCGTAAGCGGCTTTGTCGATTGCATAGAGATTAACAGCACATTTTACGCACCGCCCCTTGAGAAAACTACCAAATCCTGGCTCGACAAGACCGCAAAAAGAAAGGATTTCTTCTTCACTGCAAAGCTGCACCGCAGCTTCACCCACGAAGCTAAAATCGAGCCGGAAATGGTCAGGCAGTTTCACGCAGGCTTTGAGCCTATGCTCGATGCCGGAAAATTAAAACACCTGCTCGTACAGTTCCGGTACGATTTCGACGATAGTCCGCAAAACCGTAAGCACCTCGCCGGCATCGCCGAAAACTTCGCTGACCTTTTCAATTTGGCGGTGGAGGTAAGGCATAAATCCTGGGAAAGGCCGGATGCCCTTGAATTTCTCGAACAGCTCGGCGTCACCGTCTGCAATCTCGATTACCCGACAACTTACAACTCGTTTGATTTGCAGCATTGCACCGTTGGAAAGGGCGGCTATTTCAGAATGCACGGCAGGAACATCGAAAACTGGTTCAGCAAAGCCGGCAGAGACCGGACTTACGATTATTACTACAACGAAACGGAGCTCAGCGGGATAAAGAGCAGAATCGATGAATTGTCAAAGGCCTGCGAATATCTCGTCGTTATCACCAACAACCATTACAGAGGTGCCGAGCTCGCAAACGCCCTCGAATTGAAATCTCTTGTGACAGGCCGCAAGCGAAAGGTCCCCGAAGGTCTTTTAAGGACGTACCCGCAGCTCGAAAAAATCGCGATAAAACAATCTTTGTTTTAATTACAGGATGGTGCAATGGAAATGAGCGTTGACAAAATTTATCAGCCTGTATGCAGCGCTGAACACCATCAGCCTTTATTTATCGCTGATGTCCCCGCGGGTTTCCCGTCGCCTGCCGCCGATTATGAGCAGGCCCCGCTCGATTTGAACAGGTATCTGGTTAAAAATCCGCCTGCAACGTTTTTCGTCAGGGCCGCCGGTGACTCGATGACCGGGGCAGGCATCCGGTGCGGTGACATCCTCGTTGTTGACAAAAGCATCGAGCCGGCGGATAAAAAAATCGTAATCGCCGTCGTAAACGGTGAGTTTACCGTCAAAAGAATAAGAATCGGAACGGGTAAAATAATACTGGAAGCTGAAAATGAGAACTACCAGAGCCAACAAATTACCGCAGATATGGAATTTGAGGTCTGGGGCGTGGTTACCACCGTCCTGCACAAATTATGAAACCGGTTTTTGCACTTGTCGATTGTAATAATTTTTATGTCTCCTGTGAGCGGGCTTTTAATCCCCGGCTCGCCGGCAGGCCGGTTGTCGTCTTGTCCAATAATGACGGCTGCATCGTCGCACGCTCTGATGAGGCAAAGGCTCTCGGTATCGCGATGGGCGTACCAGCCTTTGAGGTAGCGGACATACTCGAAAAAAATAATGTGCATATCCTCTCCTCCAACTACACCCTTTATGCTGATATGTCCGACCGCGTAATGCAAACCCTCTCGGCGTTTACCCCCGAGATTGAAATTTATTCGATTGATGAGGCCTTTCTGAATCTGGCTGCCCTGTCGAAAAATCCTATAGAATGCGCCCGCCGAATCAAGGCGACCGTCAAAAAATGGACTGCAATGCCTGTCTCAATCGGTATAGCGCACACAAAAACCCTCTCGAAAATCGCAAACAGAATCGCAAAAAAATCGCCGGATGCCGGCGGCGTCTTCGATTTGACAAGTGCCGGTGACATCGACGCTCTGTTGGGAACAATCGCCGTCGAGCACATCTGGGGCGTCGGAATAAGGACCGCAATAAAACTAAAAAAGGCGAAAATCAAAACAGCCCTCGATTTGAAAAACGCCGACACCTACTGGATAAGAAAAAAATTCGGCGTCGTGGGACTGCGAACAGTATACGAGCTGAGAGGCGACGTCTGCTATTGTCTTGAGGAAAATCCACCGACCAAGAGACAAGTCGCCGTCTCCCGCTCATTCGGTGAGCCTGTCGATGACGTCGGGAAGCTCAAAGAGGCGGCAGCCGCATTCGCCGTGAGAGCCGGCGAAAAATTAAGGCAGGAAAAACTGTTTGCGAACCTGATTTCAGTCTTTGTTACTACCAGCCCATTTATCAAAAACAAGTACTTCAACTCACAAACGGCTGCTTTTGAGGTCGCAACAAACGATACGACGGAATTGATATGTACCGCCTGCCTGTGTGTTGAAAAGCTTTACCGGAAGGGGTGTTTGTTCAAAAAGTGCGGCGTTATTCTGCACAGCCTCGTATCTGAAAACCAGATTCAGCACAATCTCTTCGACGCCGCCGACAGGGAAAAATCGAAACGTCTTATGCGCACCGTGGACCTTATCAATACCCGCTTCGAGGCCTCTCTTCATTGGGCGGCCGAGGGCCTTAAACAGCCCTGGCAGGTAAAATTCAAGAGACGTTCCAAAAGATTCACTACCGACTGGTCCGACCTGCTCGAAGTTGCATAACTTCAAAAACCGTCTGCTAAACTTTGCAATCTTGCGAGCAAGTTCTTGAAACTGAAAGCAATACGTGTACAATTACTGAAACGTTTGCGTGAATAAAATTTATTCAAAACATATTTTGGATTATTGACTTCTTTACGGTGGAAAATTATGGATGATAAGATACTTGGCTTTATAGAGCAGAATAAGAACCGTTTTCTTGATGAGCTCAAAACGCTCTTAAAAATTCCTTCTGTCAGCGCGGATTCAAAGTACAAAAATGATATAATTAGATGTGCTCAATGGCTCATAAATCATCTAAGAGATTTAGGCCTTGATTCTCGTCTTATTGAAACCGCAGGCAATCCTATAGTTTATGCAGAAGCGAAAGGCGAGTCGGATAAAACGCTTCTTGTTTACGGCCACTATGACGTTCAGCCGCCGGACCCGCTCGACAAATGGCAAACCAGGCCTTTTGAGCCGACAATACGTGACGGCTTCATTTATGCCCGCGGTGCAACCGACGATAAGGGACAGCTCTTTGCACACCTCAAGGCCGTTGAAGCTCTGCAAAAAACCCGCGGCAAGCTGCCGTGCAGCATCATTTTTCTCTTCGAAGGTGAGGAGGAATGCGGCGGCGACAACCTCACCGATTACATCAAGGACAACAAAGATAATCTCAAGGCCGATGCCGTCGTCATTTCCGATACCGCTATGTACGATGAAAACACGCCCGCTATAACCTATGCATTAAGGGGCATCCTCGCATTGGAGCTCAAAGTCACAACCGCTGTCGCTGATTTGCACTCAGGCGTCTTCGGTGGTGCAGCAGCCAATCCTGCCGTCGCTTTGTCCGGCATAATCTCAAAATGCTTTTCGCCTGAAGGCAAAGTTTTAATTCCGCATTTTTATGATGATGTAAGGGACCTTGAAGAATGGGAAAAGGAAAATTTCAGAAAGCTCAACTTCGATGACAAAACTCTTTTAGAGCAAATCGGTGCGAAAAAGATTTTTGGTGACCCTGCCTTTTCGACTATCGAGCGGCTCTGGGCAAGGCCGACCTTTGATATCAACGGAATCTTCGGGGGCTACTCTGCCGAGGGTATGAAAACCATCATACCGTCGTCTGCTTCTGCAAAGATTACAATCAGACTTGTCCCCGACCAGAATCCGCAAAAGGTTTTTGACATCACAGCCGCGCACTTAAAATCCCTCTGTCCTGATTATGCGGACATTGATATTCTCGGCCCAATCGCCGCCGCCGAGCCCGTAAGTTTCGATATTGAAAATCCCATGCTCAAGGCCGGCATCGCTGCCTTAAAGGCCGGCTTCGGCGCTGAGCCCGTCTATATACGCTGTGGCGGCTCCATCCCCGTCGTCAATACTTTTGTTCAGCAGCTTGATAAACCCGTTGTTCTGATGGGTTTCGGCCTCGATTCCGATGGCGCTCATTCGGTAAACGAAAAATTCAAAATCGATAACTTTATAAATGGAATTAAAACCTGCGTGCATTTACTCACAAATATCTGAGCTGAGAGTAATTGCAGAAATACGCGCCTGAGAGGGCTCGAACCCCTAACCTTCGGTTCCGTAGACCGACGCTCTATCCAATTGAGCTACAG
>CAZMQF010000065.1:0-13285 GCA_964568365.1 uncultured Pirellulales bacterium
TTAACATACTCACCGTTTTTATATCCGCTACCCCTTTTTATGTTTACTTTAGCCATCTCTGCACCTTAAGTGCTTTTTGATACGACCTATTGAGCTTTCCTATAAGTAGCAAAAAATCGCATTTTTAATGCACTATTTTTGTTGAAGTATTGATCGGGGAGCTTTATAATGTTGCTTCTAATTTATTGTTGTGGTGCAACATTATGCACCCTCAATACCTTGCCGAACCAATCGCCTTTGGTTCGGCTTTTTTATAAGCTCAATTATTTAGAAATTATTAATATTTTTCTCTTTCATTATCATAAACTAACTTCAGATCTATTCCATCTTGTCTGTTTTTAGATTTCTTATATTCTTTTGTGTTTTTATTTTCATACCGGCTTTAACCGGTGTTATACAGGTTCTTACGTTAGGCACTCCGTCAACAGTCATCATACAATCCGTGCACTGCCCGATTGCACAAAAGATGCCTCTCGGCTCGCCTTTTTTTCGTGTATATCGAAAAACACTTTTACCTGCTGCCATCAAGGCTGCCGCTATCGGCTCACCTTCAAAGGCTTCGATGAGTTTGCCGTCAACTTCGATTTTGACGACAGCCTTTTTTTCCAGTGTTCCAAGTATCGGATGCTCTTCGATTCGCATAACTTTATTCACTTCTCAATAAAAGCTGTTTAATGATTAATCGGCGTAATGATTTATGGAACGCATAATGCATTCCTCGCTTACCGGTCCATAACTGAAAGTTTTTGCATTGAACATTGCGATCGTAATTTCGGAACGGTAAAGTCCCCTGGCCTGATATCCTGCACCTTCGAATACACCGACTTTGCCGTCATAAAGCTCGTCATATTTTTTTCGAATATCACTGATTTGTTTTCTAATTTCCCTGCTTTTATCTTCAAGTTCCTGGCGTTTATCTTCTGGAATGTCATTTGCCTTGAGCTGTTCGCGGATTTGGTCTCTTTGTGTCCGTAGTTCTGCGATTTCTTCCTGTCCCCAGGGTGTCGGTATCGGGATACCGGGCGTTAATAAATATTTCCATTTGACATTATTAGGGTCAAGCAGGGCGGTGATGTTGCCTTCGGTAGGTTCAACTCCCGGAGCAAAGAATTCGTCATACGAAACGGAAGAGCCGAAGTATTCATCGGCGAGACCGCCGAAACCGTGGCCGAATTCGTGCATAAATATTTCCTCGCTTCTGACATCGTCGGCAGTAAAAATGGAGTAATTGTTATAGATACCGCCGCCGCCGTAACGGGTTGTGTTGGAAATAACAATAAGTGCGTCGTAAGGGACATTTGAAGCGATGTCACGCATCGTTTTGGTGTCATCGACCAATAGATACCTGTCGAGGTCCAGTGCGTTATACGAAGCGCTTACAGCGGTATTGCTGAATTTAGTCCTTCTCGGCTCATCAACGCCACTTTCAGCCGACGGCCTCAGTACGCCATAAATATTGAATTTTTCCTTATTGCTTTTGTAAGGTTCGACACTGAACAGCACTTCTGTAAAGCGGTCAATATCCTTTTTGAATTTGTCCCACTGCTCGGCGGTATAGCCTTCACCGACAAAGACGAAATCGACTTTTGAGTGAGGCTCGCCTTTGGAAAGAGCTTTATAGACCTTGTCATTTTTATTGGGATTTTCCTTAATGATATTCGCATCATCAGGGTCGATTTTTTCAATAAAGACAGGTTGCAGAACATTTTTTCTGTCCCTTGATTCGAGAACGAAGAGAACCGGCTTTTTGGGATATGGGATAAGTGCCGATTCGTGGTATGTTTTGTTCTTTCCCTCTTTTGCGGGAATAGTTGTTTTGTATTCACCGAAGATGCAGCCGAAGCCTTTGGAATATATCAGCACGTTGGAATTTACACTGTATATCTTTACATAATACATTCCGTTATTCAGGTCATCGATGAGTTTATCCGGATTTCCTGCCCATTTATCTGTTTTGTATATCTGGTCTATTGTGATTATTTCCTGATTGGTGTTGCCCGTCATAAAGAAATCTATCCGCATTGTGCTATCGATAAAGTAGTCGTCAAAATTGATTTTTTGCTGCGCCGATAAGATCGAAGCACTCATCAGTAAAACTGTTACTATTGTTGTTTTCATAAGTCACCTCTTTTTCATCATTAACTAAAAACTAAAGACTAACAGCTAAAAACTAACTTATATTCCGCCGTATTCGGGGTCTTTTGGCCCGATGTAAAATCCTTTGGGGAAGGGGTCTTCCGGGTCGAGAACGAACTGCTGAATGCCCGTCACGTAGGCTCTGCCGCTGATGGCCGGGACTATCGCTTTAAATTGTCCGACCTGAGTTTGCTCGACTGCTTTCGCCTCGAATGTGCTGCCTATGATGCTTTCACACAGAAATTTCTCATTAAGCTTGAGATTGCCTTTGGCGTAGTGCATTGCAATCTCTGCGCTTGTCCCAGTTCCGCAGGGCGAGCGGTCAATTTGTCCGGGGCCGTATATGACGGCATTTCTTGTGCCTTTTTTGCTTTTTGTTGTCGGGGCGAGGAGGCGAACGTGTGAGCAGATATCAATCTTCGGGTTTTCCGGATGCACAACTTCGAGCTGCTCATTTACCGCCTTTCTGATTTTCCTTCCTATTTCGATAAGCTCATTATTCTGTTCCGGCAGCACTTCAAGTCCGACATCCTTAGCCGGCAAAATTGCATAAAAATTGCCGCCGAACGCGATATCCAGCTTTACCTTTCCGACATCAGCAACGTCAACCTCAACATCTGATTTGTAAAGAAATGAGGGGACATTTCGTATTGTCACTTTACCTGCTTTTCCGTTTTTTACTTCAACTTCGGCCTTGACTAATCCGGCAGGGGTATCGAGAACAAATTTTGTTACCGGCTCTTTGGGTTCGATTATGCCGGTTTCCAGAAGTACCGTACAGGTTGCAATCGTTCCGTGGCCGCACATCGGAAGCCAGCCGCTGACTTCGATAAAGAGAACGCCGATATCAGCATCTTCTCTGGTCGGCTCCATCAGAATAGAACCGCTCATAGCGCTGTGTCCTCTCGGCTCATACATCAGCATCGTTCGAAAGTCGTCAATATTGTCTTTTGCATAAAGCCATTTATCGAACATCGTTTTGCCCGGTATAAACGGTACGCTGCCGCCAATGATAATCCTTGCCGGCTCGCCTTCGGTATGAGAATCAACGGCCGTTATAATTTTATTAAATCTCATTTTTGGCACTCCTTAGAGCTGACCAGAAAGATAAGATAAATAAAGGATTCTACAAAATGATGGTATTTTAGTCAATAACAACCGGCCTTAAAAAGCATTTGAGAGCATTTTATTTTGAGAAAGGGCTGCTTTTGGTGTTATTGTTTTTCTTTCAGGTTCCTGTTCCAGAATTCGAGCATCTTATTAAACAGGTGGATTCTTGCCGCCTTGTCTGAAATACCGTGCTTTCTCATAGGGTAAATCATCATATCGAATTGTATGCCTGCTTCAATAAGGGCGTCGGCAAAGCTCCAGGTATTTTGCGGATGAACATTGTCATCGTAAGTACCGTGGACGATAAGCAGCCGGCCGTGCAAATCCTTAGCCTTCTTGACAAAACTGGTTTTCTCGTAGCCTTTAGGATTGTCCTGCGGCAGTTTCATACCGGCTTCTGCCCAGATGCTGTCATAATAGTGCCAGTCCGTAACCGGTGCTATTGAAACGCCTGCTGCGAATTCCTTAGAGCTTGTCAGACCGAGCAGCGTAAAAGAGCCGCCTCCGCTGGCTCCCCACAATCCAATCCTGTTCGCGTCGATGTATTGCTGCTTTTTTAACCATCCTGCAGCATCGACCAAATCATTTAGTTCGCATTCAGCCCACATCTTTCCGACGACGAGATTAGTTAATTTCTTACTTATATCTGTTGCGCTTCTATTGTCAAATCTGAAGACTATAAAACCGTTATCCAGCAGAATCTGGTCGGTGAAAATTGAGCGACTCCAGGCATTTTGCACTGTAGGTGCTGCTGGTCCGCCATAGACATTAACAAGGACGGGATATTTTTTCTGCGGGTCAAAATCTTTCGGCTTTAACATCACCGCCGGCATTTCAAAATCGTCTCTGGCCTTGACCGTCATAAGCTCGGGATACTGAAGGTCAAGCTGCTTTATTTCTTCCACTTTGGATTCTGCAATAACTTTTTTCAGCTTTCCATCATTGCCTTGCAGGGAAAGTCGCGGCGGATTTGTCATATCAGAATACAAATCAAAATAGTATTTGCCGTTGCTGCTGAAAAATATTCTGTGACTGCCGTCCTCTTTGGTGAGTTGCTCGAGACGTGCCCCGTTAAATTTTACTCTGTAGAGGTGTCTTTCGAGATGTGATTTTTTCTTACCGCCGAAATAAATCCACCCGTTCTCTTCATCTACGTATGCAATCGAGCTCATAATCCAGCTTCTGCCGCCCGCCACAGAACATACCGACCATTCGCCTTTTGTGATTTGACTGTCGAGCTGGCCATCGATTCTATACAGATATAGATGTGCAAAACCATCCCTTTGTGACTGCCATATAAATCGTCTCTGGTCTTTGAAAAAGTAAAGGTCGTTGCTCATCTCGACCCAGCCGTCATCCCGCTCGGTCATTATATGTTTTACTTTTCCGCTGTCCCGCTCCATAAAGTACATATCGAGTTTTGTCTGGTTGCGATTAAGGGTTTGTACGCATAATCTCTGGTCATCCGGTAGCCATTTAACCCTTGCTATATACTCGTATGCTGTCTCGCTGGCATCGAAATGCGAAATCTGTTTGCCTTTTATATTTGCTATGTGGACTGTCACTAAAGGGTTGGTCTGGCCGGCTTTAGGGTAACGCTGTTTGTGAATTTTCGGTTGATAGGGCTCAAAGTCCACAAAATGCATTACGTTTACCGGCGAGTCGTCGGATTTCAGGTAAGCTATATAATCGGAATCATTCGACCACCAGTAAGCGGTATCCTGCCGCCCAAAAATCTCTTCCCAGTAAACGTAAGATAATGTTCCATTTAGAATCGTTTCTGAGCCGTCATCAGTTATCCTGGTTTCAGCCTGATTTAATATGTCATAGACATAAAGGTCGTTATCTCTGACATAAGCGATTTTTGTTCCATCCGGGGAAAATCTGACTGCCTTTTCTTCGCTGTCGCTTTCGGTGATGCGCATAAATTCCGATGCCTTTATGTCGAGCAGATAAATGTCTTTGTTGTAGGTATAGACTGCGAAATCACCTGAATTATTTATCTCTCGCGGCCAGTCAAGGCTTTTCGGCATATCATCTGAAGACAGAATTTTTCCAAGACTTTCAAGCGCTTTTTTATTATCCACTGCCGGCTCTCGTTTCCCCGTCACAGGATTGAGCCTTTCAATCGTACGTTCGTTTGCATCTATACTTGTATCGTAAAGCAGGGCGGTTGCATCTTCCAACCATTCGAATCTGGGCAGTCTTGTTAAATCCGTACATTCATCACTGTTGACCCACTCAATAGTAATTTTTTTCTCTTCTTGAGAGAATACAGTTTTAAGACTTAATAAAGATATCACTGTGACTAATAAGAAAAATATTTTTTGATAATTTTGCATAATAAAGCCCTCACTCACTGAATTAGATTATCATTTTGTCTTCTCATTATCTCAATTTTCCGAGGCAAATATCCTTATAATTTTTAGTTACCGAATTAGTCAGTATCTTACAGCCTTTTTCTGTCACAAGCACGTTATCTTCTATCCTTACGCCAATCCTGCCGGGTATATATATTCCCGGCTCAATTGTAAGGACCATTCCTTTTTTGAGTTTGTCCTTGCTTAGTATAGACAAAAAGGGGTCCTCGTGAATCACCAGACCAAAACCGTGACCTGAGCCGTGCTGATAGGGGGGCAGAGAGTGTTTTCTGATAATCTCTCTTGCGACTCTTTCCGGCTCTTTATTTGACAATCCCGGCCGAAACAATTTTATAGCTGCTGCCTGTGCTTCTTTCACAACGTTATAGACTTTCTGAAAGTATGGATTCGGTTCTCCTACAAGGAAACACCGTGTCAAGTCACATCGATAATGATTATACTCAGCTCCGAAGTCGATAAGCACAGTATCATTTTTCTTTAGCTTTGTTGAGCCGGGTTGATGATGACACCGCGAGGCGTTGGCGCCGAATGCAAGAATAGTGTCAAAGCCGTTACGTCCTCCAAACTTTCGGAAATTATAATCCATCATACCTGCTGCTTCATTTTCACTAATTCCCACACGCAGGTTCCTGATGGTTTCCTTCAGCGACAGTGCGGTTATTTGAATTGCCTTTTTGATTGCAGCAAGCTCAAATTTATCCTTGATGCTTCTGCCGGGCTCGACGATTTTGGATACCGTACGAAAGCGAATTTTTGCTTTCTTTTGAAGCTCGTTGTAATCCTTAATTAGTATCGAGTTTTCGACGGCAACGCTGCGTAAATTCTTTTGCTTTTTTATCAGCTCGGCAAAGGTATCGTGCAGCGTTGTTTTTCGCTGAATGATTTTGCAGCTCAGGCATTCCTTTTGCGCCTGTTCGAGATATCGGCTGTCTGTTAACAGATAAACATTATTCGGTGCAATCACAGCCCAGCTGTCGTGGCCGAGAAATCCCGTAACATAAGTTACATTAGCCTGATTGGTCGTCAGAAAAAAATTGATTTTCTTTTTTTTCAAAACTTTTCTTACAACTCTTACTCTTTTGCCTATCGTTTCCTTATTCATTGAACGCTCTCCACTTAACAATTTACAGCTTATTTAGATAATTGAAAATTGTAACAGCAAAAGAGGTATAAAGCAATTATGCTTTTCGCCTGAAGAATGGAACGGCTCGTATAGCTTTAGAACCATTTTTATTTACGGCAACTGCATTGGTGATAGGTATATTCTCAGGTATAGGCGCATTGTGAAGTTAATTTTATTTTTAGATGTAAAGAAAGATATAAAGACGATGAATTTATTAGACGAATTTAGAACTACAGCGCTGAAATGTGTCCATTTATGACGATACCGGCAAATTGGCTTGACAAAAAGCGGTGTAAAAGTTAACCTGATAATATAGGACATTTGAGCAATTGTGATAATATTTTAGGTATGTGAGATGGGAAAAGAGGCTTCGATAAGTTGCATTTTTACAGTTCTTTTGATTTTAACGATGAGCAGTTATTGTTTGGGCGTTGACCCGTGGGAGATTGAGGAGGTTCGCAACAAGGGTGTTCTGGATAATGAGGATTTTCAGATTATAGACAGCTTTGTAGCCGAGTCGATAAAAGAGCTGGTCGGGGCCAAAGATTTTACAGATATGGCGAGAATACGAGCCAAGCTGCTGAGTCGCAGCAGTTCCAGTTCAAGCAGCTCAAGGGCACAGTATCGCAAGCAATTTTATAAATCGGCGTATAAATACATATCAGAAGCTTTAGAATGGGCAGAGCAACTGGAGGACAAGGACAAGAGGTTCGTCGAAAATATCAATCTTTTAATATTGGTTGACGGTTTAAGAGATGTCCAGTTAGCGGATTTGGTTTTGGATAAGTTAGCCGACTCCAATATGGCAATTCGATACTGGGCGGTAAATAGTGTTTGTAATGCAGAGGTTATCGAGCAGCTTAATGGTCTGGATGCCGAGAGTTCGGATTTGACCGGGCAGATAATACGCCGACTTGTGAGCATTGTTGAAACCTCGGATGATTCGGTAGTGGCAATGATAGCGAGATTCGCTGCAGGGATTAAGTCTGAGCAAGGGACAGAACTTCTGCTGAAGGCTGCGGATATGAGGATAAAGCAGTACGCCGGCTGGTCGGTCGATAATGAGCTGCTGGATACGGTTATTCTACAAAGCCTGTATCGAAAACTTGCCGTTACAAATCCGAACAACGGGACGGTTGCACAGCGTTTCGGTCAGCTGTACTCTTTCGTAATACAAAGATATATAAAAGGTGACGCACAACTGAACGATGAACAGAAGCAGAAGCTGATATCGGTGATTGTCGAGATTGAAGCAAAATGTATCAGCAAACTTTTCGTCCTTCAGACTACAATTAAAAGGGCGATTGAGATGAGGGATTTTGAAAGCCTGATAAAAGAGCATAACCTGCTGCTTGGCGATTCCGACAAGGAAGGCAAGCTGGGTGCAAAGTTTAATTTCAGGTACAGGCATCCGGACGGCAGTGAAAGTACGGAGCCGGTAGTTTTACCGGCACCTTCAGGATAATTTTTATCACTCTTCGAGCACTCTATGAAGCAAAGTTGCGCAAAAAAGGATGCGCATAAGAGAAAAGGATGTCCGCAAAGGGACTTTGCATTAGTGATTTTTATTATTGCCGGCTTAATGCTGTCTGCATCAGGCTGTGGCAGTGTGGGTGGAAATGAGGACAGCAATGAAAGCTGTTTATATGGTGTATTGACGTCTAAAGTTCGAGGTCTTGACTCGGCTGACATCTGGGATATGAGCTCGACACTGGCTGGCAGCCAGATATTTGAGAGCCTTTATCAATTCCATTATCTCAAGCGTCCCTATGAGATAGTCTGTCAGCTTGCCGAATCTGAGCCGCAGGTAAGTGCGAACGGACTTGTTTATACAATAAGGATAAAAAGGAGAGTCTATTTTGCAGACGATGACTGTTTTGAAAACGGTCTCGGCAGGGAGCTTAAGGCAGATGATTTTGTGTATGCCTGGAAGAGGATAGCAGATATTAAGAATTTGAGCAGGAACTGGTGGATTTTCAATAACAGGATAGAGGGTCTTGATGAGTTTCGTGAGTATACAAAGAGATGTAAAAGCAAAGATGAGGTGGATTACAGCAGAGAAGTAAAAGGGCTGAAGGCAATTGACGACTATACGCTTGAGGTCAGGCTGAAAATGCCGTGGCCGCAGATGAAATATTTTCTTACGAGAACAGCGACTTCGCCGGTTGCGAAGGAGGCGGTGGATTACTACGGCGATGATATAATAAATCATCCGGTGGGGACGGGGCCTTACAGATTAAGAAACTGGCAGCGCGGCAGCTTTATTGAGCTTGTACGCAATGGAAATTTCCGGCAGGAGTATTATCCTGATGAAGGGCAGCCTTCGGATGAGCAGGATGGTTATCTTGAAGATGCGGGCAGGAAACTTCCATTTTGTGATAAGGTGATGTTGGTTGTGACAGAACAGCAGCAGCCTCGATGGTTTTTGTTTATGCAGGGTCGCATTGATGTTACGGTGATAGGCAGGGAAAGCTTTGGAGAAGCAGTAGGGCCGGGATTAAAACTGACAGATAAGCTCCGGGACAGACAGATTTGTCTTAAGGTATTTCGCGACCCCAGCACATTCTGGCTTGGATTTAATATGGAGGATGAGATTCTGGGATTCAATAAGCCTCTTCGTCAGGCGATAAGTTATGCGATAGACAGGCAAAAGTATATAGAGGTTTTTTATAACGGCAGGGGAGAGATTGCTTACGGCTTTATACCGCCTTTGATGAAATCTTATAATAGTGATATTGAGAAACTGGTCGGTTCGAATTTTGATTTGGAAAAGGCAGCTGAGCTGGTAAGGCAAGCCGAGAGGATTTATGGCGGCAGGATACCTGAACTGCGTCTTTCGATGCCTGGAACAGGGTCATTTTACAGACAGCAGGGCGATTTTTTCAGGCATTGTTTGAATCGGGTTGGTCTCGATGTTTCGATAGAATATATGGACTGGCCTACATTTCAGGAAAGAATTGGAAACAAGGATGTGCAGATTTTTTTAATGGGCTGGATAGCCCAGTATCCGGATGCGGAGAATTTTCTGCAGGTTTTCTACAGTAAGAATTCTTCCGGCGGCGTAAACAGTTTTAATTATAACAATGCGGAATTTGACAGGATATACGAGAAGGCGTCGTTGATGGAAGAAAGCAGGCAGCGCAGTGAGCTTTACCGCCAGGCCGAAAAGATAGTAATTGAGGATTATTGTGCGGTATTTTTGCGTCATGGTGTGGCGTGTGTACTGCATCACAGCTGGCTAAAAAATTATAAGCCCAACTCGTTCGGGTACGGACTCAGTAAGTACAGGGGGGTAGATACGGCAAAACGGAGGGCCTATCAAAAGGTTTATAAATGATGAAATATTTTGTGTTGGTCGTCTTTGGAGGCGAAGATATAAAAAAAGCTCGATTGATACGGTTGAACATTGTATAATATATAAGCCTTAAGGATTTTTGAGGTGTGGATATTAGCGATATGAATGAAAAAATCGGCGTTGAAATAGTTGGCAATACTCAGTCGGCGGTAGTAAGTTTTAAGGGAGCTTCATTAATTGGTGCCGATTGTATAACGTCTGCCTGGGAGCAGATAAAGGAATTTTTAAGGAAAAATCAACCTAAGCGGATTGTGGTGGATTTTTCGGAGGTGAAGTTTTTTTCATCACAGGTTCTTGGGATACTTCTTGATGTACGGTCAAGAGTTGCAGCCTATGGCGGAGAAGTTGTCATCAGTTCCATAGAGCCTCAGTTGCACAGGGTTTTTAAGATAACCAATCTTGACAAGATTTTTAGTTTTTTTCCTGATAAGGAAAGTGCCGCAAGGCAAACGAATAGTGAATAAGTTTTGATTTTTTAGAGGGCAGAAATATGTATGTAACATCACAGTTTTCAGTTTTTATGGTTAACAAGCCTGGTGTTCTTGCTCATGCACTTGGGGAGTTTGCAAAAGCGAAAATTAATTTGGTAGCGATGACGATGGTTGATGCGGCGGAAAATGGAGTTATGCGGGCGGTCTTTGAGTCACCCACGGAGGCCAGGGAGATTTTGTCGAGGCTGAATATGCCGTTTAATGAGACGGATGTTTTATGCGTGACATTGACAAACAGGTCGGGAGCTTTGGCCTCCGTAGCTGAGAAGCTTGCTAAGAATCATATCAATATATCTTATGCGTATTGCACTGCCGGAGCGAGGGGGGGCAGGACGACAGGTGTTTTTAAGCTTGCAGATGTCAAGAAGGCGATGAAGATACTTCAGCAGGGCGATCGGAAGAAAGACAAATCAGAATTGAAAATCAGGCCGTCTAAATCCTCACGGAGAAGATAATCATCTGATTAAGTGAATGATAATTTTTTTCGGCTCCTGAAGTTGCAGTCCCATAATAAAAGACCTTAAGAAAAGATTTATTCCTGTTAAGTTTTTGGAGTCAGATTTTGGCCTTTATTGGCAGTTATGGCTGATTTTTCTTGAATTTCAAAGCTCGATTTGGTATAATTAAAAAAGGAAAGTCAAGGGGTGTGTTTATAATAATAGGGGTAACAGACAGGTGATGGAAAGCTCTAAGCTCCCAAGGACGATTTGAGTTTTTCTCCTGTAGTCCCTTTTTATTAGCGGCACTATATGCTCTTGTGCCGGTTTTACGGATTTTTTTGATGCGCAGGTTTGGAGAAGGGTATCATTATGCATAGCACGATTAATATTCGACTTCGATGGATTATTTTGATATTTGTGCTGCTTGCGAGCTCGATGTCGTTAAGTGCAAAAGAAGCAGTTGATTTAACAGTATCGAAATCACAGATTGCTTTGAAGAAGCCGGTAAGCTACAGCTGCATAGGCAAACCAATAGAAGAAGTTCTGATAGACCTGGCGGACCTGGCGGGTATTGATATTATTAAAAGCCCGGAGGTAACGGGTAATGTTACAGTGAGGATTACAGATGTTCCTCTCGAAGAAGCTTTGGCGAACATTCTTGGTGCACATAATTATACATACGTTGCGACGGAGAATATGGTAAGGGTGATACCTGTTCCGGAGACAGCTGTTTTAGAAAAGCCGCTTATTACAAGAGTGTATCAGATTCGATATTCAGATGTCAATGGAGTTGCAGCGGCTCTGCAGGGATTTGTTTCACCGGGCGGCAGGGTCGCTATGAGCAGAGAAACAAACCATATAATGGTTACCGATATACCTGAGAAAATCAGCGGGATAGACAAGTTTATCGAGAGCATAAACGGAACGATAAGCCAGGTGCTGGTTGAAGTGCGGATTTATGACGTGATGAGCAGGGAGGGTTTCGAGCTTGAGCCGAACTGGTATCTTGGAAGAAATGTGCCATTGGAAACAATTGAAAGGACCGACGTGGATTCGTCAGCACCTACTTCGCTTACCAGAACTGATGTGACTACCTATGATGAATATGAAGGAGAAGCGCCTTTTTCAGGTGATGATGCTATTGTTACATTAGCACCTGGTGAAACCGTGGCGTATTTACCGGAAAACTACCGTCAATTCTCTACAAGCGGTTCAATAATTGAGACGAGGACTGAGGATATTCTTAATCCGGACGATTACAGCAGGGTGAAAACTACTTCAGAGCTGCGGAAAAGAAAGCCTTTTGTATCGGGTTCGTTCGACCGCCAGACAGGGGGGACGCTGAACTTTAGTCTTCTTAATAATGCTGTTGACCTGGAGTTAGCTCTGTCGATACTTCACAGCCAGATGGAGGCAAAGCTTCTGGCAAATCCGAGGATTTTAGTACTCGATAATGAAACTGCAAATTTTGAGATAGTTCGCGAGTTTCCTTACAGGGAGCTAAGACAGGTGGCCAGAGAGGACCCGATAACTTATACGGCATTTAAGAAAATCGGTGTAAACCTTCAGGTAACACCACATATAGCGCCGGATGGGATGATAAAACTTCGTGTGGCACCTGAGTTCGGTGTACTGGTTGGGGAGAATTTACAGGGTGCACCGATAGTGGATACACGCAAAGCAGATACGATGGCGCTTGTTAAAGACGGTCAGACAATAGTGTTGGGCGGACTTAGGACAAGAGAGACGACTAAAGATATATCAAAGGTGCCGGTTTTCGGGGATATGCCCATCGTAGGTGGTTTGTTCAAGGCTGAGACGGAATCGATAAAGACCAGCGAGCTGGTGATATTTATAACAACGAAGATAGTTCATAAGCCGGAAATGACAAGGCAGGAAAGCAGGCGATTTGAGGAAACAAAGTTTGTTATGCCCGATATGAAAAAGCTTCGATTGGAAGCCAGACAAGAGGAAAAGAAACTTGTGCCGGTCGAAAGGGATATTGAGAAAGCGAAAGCAGACGAGATTTCAAGTATTCTCAGGCAGCTACTTAAGTAAGTGGAGAGGTGATGAGAAGCTGAAGTATTTTTTTATAAATGGGCCGTTCAGCTCCTGCCGAACGGCCCAATTTTTTGGTATTTATGAAATTGCAGTCGAGACAAAAGATTTCGTAAAGCTGAGTTTTACTTTGCAAAGACGGCGATTTCGTCAATGTAAATATCGTCGGTGTTCGATTCTGCAACGCATTC
>CAZMQF010000066.1:0-13182 GCA_964568365.1 uncultured Pirellulales bacterium
CTGTAAGCAGTGCCAATGGTAACCTTGATTTCATAGCCGGTTCCGACCTCCATTGTTGTTGACTGATCTGTGTAATCGGCATAGCCGTCCCGGCCGGTACCGGTATTACTTATGTCCCCGACTTCAACTCCCCATATATACTCGTAAGTGCCGCCGCCTGTAGCGCTGCAATAATCTGAGAAAGCGGGCGCCGCCAGTGTTATTAAAATCAGTATGGTTAAAAAAACTCTGCAACCAGGATATGACTTCATTTCAATCCTCCTTTTTCGGTCAAATCACCATCAACAATTGAGTTTTCAGATGCCAAGACCGGTTTTGTATTCAGGGGTGGAAATCGACCTGCGCGAAAACCTTTCCTCCCCCTGAGTTAATTTTATTAGCCTAATTATATTTAACAGGGACATAATTGTCAAACAAAAAATCATTGCTATCCTTACTATTTAGTGCAAACCGGCTGGAATGTAAAAATTATATTATAAATAAAAAGGGGAAAAACGGGGTAATGGAGCCTATGGGATTCGAACCCACGACCTCTTGCATGCCATGCAAGCGCTCTCCCAACTGAGCTAAGGCCCCATGTAAAATCTCATTTTATCGCAAACTGGTCATTGTGCAAATAAAAAAACCAGCTCAAAAACCTGCTTGTTTATGGGATATTTCCCTGTGAAAATAATGCGGTCAGAAACCTCTTTTATATTGACATTCTATTTCAGATAAAATAAATTGCCTGCAGGATTTGTTATACAATATTAAGTTGGAAGTGAGTGAAGAAATATTTAACTGCTGATTTTGGGATCGCTTTATTTCTGACTTATATGGCAGTTTATTGAGGGAGCGATAATGGATAATAATATGGAATTCGATGACTATAGCAGTCATCTGGCCGTATTCGAGAAAATATTTGCTGCCTTTGAAGTAAAAAGTGTTCTTGAATTCGGTCTGGGCAACTTCAGTACACCGTTTTTTGCCACTCATTCCCGCCTGGTCGTCAGCGTTGAGCAGGAAAGCCGAGAATGGTATGAAAAAATAAAAGCCAAAATTAATTCTGAAAACTGGCATCCCGTTTTCCAGCCCGATCCACGTGAAATATTCCGACATTTCGATGCTGCAGGTCAAAGATTTGATTTGGTTTTCAGCGACGGCCTTGCCACGACAAGGTGCTTGGTGGCCAACATGGCGATGGAAAGAAATGTTCCGCTGGTCTTATTGCATGATGCTGAAAAGATCTGGTATTATCAATGGAACCTGCTTAATATTCCCGCTAACTATAGCCGATTCGATTTCCGTCATCAACAGGGAAATGGTAAAGTTACAACTGTCCTGGCAAACGATAGTCAGAATATACTGGAGCAGTGGGAAATTGATGATCATGAGAGAATTTTGCAGGCCTACAGTTCCCCGAACCAGCCGGTTTTTCAGCTCCGATATGACAAAGTAAAAAGCTCATTAGCCGGCCGCTTGTAAAAATAGCTTTATATATAAGCTGCTGAATAAAATACTGGAAAAATCCTGACTTTTCGGTATAATCCTGTTTTTGCCACACATTTTAAGAGTGTAATTCTATGCGAAACAGAGAACATCTTACGCCTTACGGCAATAAACCGATGGTTACTCCCATCGTATCAGCGGTAAATTATGAGTATGTTTCTTTCGAAATCCTGCGGCAAATTACCGACGGCGAGATAGACGGCTACACTTACCACCGCGACGACAATCCTACTGTCCGTGCAGTAGAGAAAGAAATAGCTCTGATGGAAAAGTGTCCCGATTGCGTTATCGCAACGACGGGAATGGCAGCTCTTACGATGATTTTCCTGACGTATCTAAAGGCTTCTGACAACCTGATAACCTTCCACGATGTATATGGTGCCAACTATAAGGTCGGACTTATTCTTGAAAAGTTTGGCGTTGAAGTTACCTGGCTGGATGCAGCCGAGCCTGAAAAAGTGGCGGAAAACATCAAGGAAAACACTCGAATGATTTTTTGTGAGACACCCAGTAACCCGCTGGTCAAGGTTGTTGATATAGAATACCTGCGTCAGCAGGCAGACCGTGTCGGAGCGATACTTGTCGTCGACAACACATTTGCCACTCCTTATCATCAACTGCCGCTGGAACTCGGAGCCGATTTGATTGTGCACAGCGCTACCAAAGGTCTCGGCGGACACAACGACCTGATGGCCGGCGCAATCGCCTGCTCCACGAAGGAATTTTATGACGAGCTTTGGTTCACGCGTCAGGCGATAGGAACCACCCTCGATGCCTTCTCTGCGTCCCTTTTGGAACGCGGCTTAAAAACTTTTGAGATTCGCGCCGCTAAAATGTCTGAAAATGCAATGGCAATCGCGCAGTTTCTGGCCGGTAAGCCGAAAATAACCCGAATCTGCTATCCAGGCCTGCCCGACGACCCCGGCCATAAAATAGCCTGCAAGCAGATGAAAAAAGGATTCGGAGGAGTTCTGGCATTTGACGTGGGAAAGACTCAGGATGAAGCTAAAAGGTTTGTCGAGAAGCTAAATGTTATTTATCACGCTGTAAGTCTCGGCTGTACGGAAACTTTGGTGTGCCTGCCGGTGCTGACAACAATGCTCTATCTGCCCGAGGAACGAAGAACAATTTTTGGTGTCAAAGCCAACACAGTTCGACTATCAGCCGGTATCGGCGATACAGACGAGCTTATTGACGATTTGAAACAGGCACTGGAATAGTTCAAAACCGGCTTCTGCATTCAAAGTATTGCTTTATTCATCAATTAGCGCGTTATGCAATACTAACTATGATTCTTTCTTGATTTTCCAGCGTTTTAATGCTATGTATCTTTCGTGTTCAAGTCCGGGCGTGTTTTTTACTCCCCAGGGGCTTGTGACGAAACAAATGATTGATAGGAGGCTCAAATGAAACACAAATTATATATATCCTTTTCATTTTTGTTTTTAGCAGCAGCAATATCCTACAGTGCTGAGAATCAAAGCCTCGTAAAAGGCACCGCAAAGGTGGAAAAGCTTGCTGGCGGTTTTATTTTTACAGAAGGCCCTGCCGCTGACGCCAAAGGCAATGTGTACTTTTCTGATATCCCCAACAATAAAATTCACATTTGGTCGCTTGAAGGAAAGTTATCAACGTTTATTGAAAACTCTGAAGGTGCGAACGGCCTGTACTTTGAAAAGGACGCCAACTTGATTGCCTGCCAGGGCGGCGGGAGAAAACTGGTTTCAATCGACCCCAAAGGCAAAGTGACTGTGCTGGCCGACAAGTATAAGGATAAGCTCTTCAATAGTCTCAACGACCTGTGGCTCGACCCTAAAGGCGGTGTGTACTTCACAGACCCACGCTACGGCAGCAGAGAGAATATGGGCCAGGACGGCGAACATGTTTATTATCTCTCAGCCGACCGAAAAAGGCTCATCCGCGTTATAGAGGATATGGTCAGACCAAACGGGTTGGTGGGAGCTGCCGATGGTGAACTGCTTTACGTCACAGACCCCGGGAGCAGAAAAACCTTCGTGTACACCGTCGATAAAGACGGCTCACTGTCGAATAAGAAGCTTTTTGCAGAGCAGGGCGGCGATGGTATGACAATAGATAATAAGGGTAATGTCTATCTTGCCGCAAATACCGTAACGGTTTATAATAGAGCTGGCGAAAAAATTGAAGAAATCGAGGTCCCGGAGAGGCCGTCTAATCTCTGTTTTGGAGGCAGGGATAATGACGTACTCTTTATCACCGCAAGGACTTCGCTGTATTCGGTTCGTATGCAGGTTAAAGGGGCTCAGTTACCGGAGGCAGGGCAGGTGCAGAAATTTGAAGAAGATATTTTCAACACCAGTGAGGGAGATTTGAAAATCACCTTTATTGGTCATGCAACATTGATGTTTGACTTCAACGGCAAGGTTGTTCACGTGGACCCTGTGAGCAGAGAGGCTGATTTTACGAAGATGCCCAAGGCCGATATTATCCTGGTCACACACGAGCACGGCGACCATTTCGATAGCGGAGCCATAGAGGCCATCCGAAAGGATGGCAGTGAGCTGGTGCTCACCGAAGCCTGCTCGGAGGCAATTTCCGGCGGTATTGTGATGCGAAACGGCGACGTACGGACTGTTCAGGGATTAAGAATCGAAGCTGTGCCCGCCTACAATATTGTACATAAGCGTTCCAGCGGCCAGCCTTTCCATCCCAAGGGCAGGGGTAACGGTTATGTGATAAGCTTCGGTAATAAAAAAGTTTACGTGGCCGGCGATACGGAAAACATACCGGAAATGAAAAAATTGAAGGAAATCAACATCGCCTTTTTACCTATGAATCTGCCCTACACGATGACGCCGGAGATGGTAGCTGATGCGGCTAAGGCGTTTGGCCCGAAGATTTTATATCCGTATCACTACGGGCAGACAGATACGAGCTTACTCGTCGATTTACTGAAAGATTCAAAGAATATCGAGGTTCGTATTCGTAATATGCCTTAAAATGTTCTGAAATCCGCCGGCGGAGAATCGGGAAAAAATTTGTTTTTTTAGGATTTAATGAAATGTTGACAAAAAGTTTCTTGACGGCACTCACTTAACGTTGATAATTGATACTTGTTTTAAGCTTTTTCCTCCAGAACAGTTTTGTCAATTTGAAAGGAGGCCATCATGGCAAAGAAGATTTTAACCGGCACTCTTATCATTTTATTGTATGTTTTTGTCGGCTGTCGTGAAATGGATAGCGGTGCATCTCAAATCGTTCCTCCACGTATAAAAGCTGCCCCTGTGGTTGAGCCTATACAAGCAGGCGAGGCCGACGTCGTTGAGCAGATGACCACTAATCGGCAGGCTTACCGCAACGCACTTAAAACCCTGATTAACTATTACGGCGACAAAGGCAACAATATGAAATTAGGCTGGGCCAAAGACGAGCTTAAGCAGCTCGACGGCATACCCCAGTATCAATATATAATCGAGGCAACCGTGGCACCCGATACCTTAAGAGCTACAACATCTATCAACGAAGCCGACTATATGTATCGCGAGGCTGTGCGGATTGAGAAAAGTGCCGGCAGGTTGATAATTATCAAACACGAGGACAACCTCCGTACCGCTCTTGACATATATAACCAGATTATCAAGAGACATCCGTCGAGTGACAAAATTGACGATGCTGCATTCAGGGCTGCAGGTATTCACGAGTATTTCAAGGATTATACTATAGCCGTTATCTATTACAAAAGGGCTTTTCAGTGGGACCCCAAAACACCTAATCCTGCGAGATACGAGGCAGCCCATGTTCTGGACAAGTACCTGCACCGAAGAGATGAAGCCCTTGAGCTGTACAAGCAGGCCCTCGAAAAGGAAAAGCTCAGCAGCAGCAGAGTTGATTTTATAAAAACCAGAATTGCAGAAATAACCAAAAACGATTAAAACGGCAGATGATTTAAAACCTTTTAAGACAAATGTCCCTTAAAGTAAACGAGCGGGTCTGGCTGGAAGTCAGGCCCGTTTTTTTATATAAGGAAAGAATGGTATCAGATTTCGAAGATAAACTGGCTGTCTTTATCAAAAATAACAGTCTTTTCGGCTCAGCTGACAGGATTCTGCTGGCCGTCTCTGGTGGAGCGGATTCCACTGCACTTTTATATGCACTTTGCTCGCTGAGAGAAAAGTCGATTATAAAAACGCAGCCTTTCTGCGCTCATATAAACCACCTTTTAAGAGGCACAGAAAGCGACAACGACGAGCAGTTCGCCGTACGACAGGCCGATATATTAAAACTGCCGATAACTACGAAGAAAATCGATGTTCGAAGTTTTGCAAAACAAAATAAACTGTCCATCGAGACAGCGGCGAGGCAGTTAAGAATTGAGGCTCTTATCGAAATCGCTAAGAAAAATAAATGCAGCCTGGTAGCCACCGCTCATCAGGCCGATGACAATGCTGAAACCGTTATTCATAACATTATTCGAGGTACAGGCCTTCGAGGTCTTGCGGGTATCTGGCCCAAAAAAAATTTTAAGGGGGACATCAGTTTTGTCAAGCCTCTGCTTTGTGTTACCAGAGCCCAGATTACTGACTATCTTGAACAAAGAAATTTGAAATGGCAAACAGATAAAACCAATCAGGATTTGACGTTCAGGAGAAATTTTATTCGCCATCTTTTGCTGCCGCAGCTCCAAAAAAACTGCAACAGCTTGCTCGTTGAACAGTTATCCGGGCTTTGTCAATCGGCTCGCAGGCTTTATAATTCTGTCTATAGTATAGCCGAGAAACTTCTGTCTAAGGCGGTAGAGGTTGGTAAAAACAGCTTAAGTATTGATTTGAAAATTTTTTCGGCTCAACACCCTGAAGTACAAATCGAGCTTGTTCGACGGAGCCTGTCCTGTCTTGGCAGTGGAGAAAAAGACTTAAACCGCCTGCACTACGAAAAAGTATTACGACTGGCAGGACAGAAAGTAAGCAACAAAAAAATGCCTCTGCCCGACGGCTTTACTGTGCGCCGTGAATACGACAAACTCATACTTGAGCGTCCGGCAGGAGCCGAAAGCAGAAGAGTTCCTGATGAAATCTTTGGGCTCAAAATTCCGGGCACCCAGCAACTCGGCAGCCTTTTTATAGAAAGTAAATTTTTAGCTGCTTCGCAAGAAACCGTCGAGAATATCAAAACTAATAAAGACAATCTCACCGAGCACTTTGATTTTGATAAGCTGCTGCCTCCGGTCAAAGTCCGCCGTCGCAGGGCAGGTGACAAATTCCAGCCTTTGGGGATGCTCTCGCAAAAAAAAATAGGCAAATTCCTTACCGACTTGAAAGTGCCGCAAAATATGAGAGAAAAAATGTTAGTGGTTACCGACAGCGAAAAGATAATATGGCTGTGGCCGATTAGGATAACTGAACTGGCTAAGATTACGGACAGTACTAAAAAAATCCTTCAGCTAAAAATAACAGATTCCCAAAATACGCAAAATTATTTAAAATGCTGAAAACAAGGAACGATTATGATAGACCGTCAACAATTACTTGAGCATGCAAAAAATCAGAACGCTACGGACATACATATATGTGCGAATACGCCGGTACTGTTTAGAATCGGCGGCAATTTGGTACCTATCACAAAGGAGATACTTACTGCCGAGCAAAGCAAAGAGTTTTCGCTGCAGCTTCTTACCGCCGAGCAAAGGCAGGAATTCGAGGAGAGCCTGGACTATGACTTTATGCTTACAGAGACAATCGGCAGATACAGGGTGAATGTCGGTTATTTCAACGGTACCGTCGGGGCTACAATCAGAATCCTTCCCACCAAACCGCGGACAATCAAGGAGCTTTATCTTCCCGATATCGTAAAACATTTGACCCGTCGAACCAAAGGCCTTGTCTTGATTACGGGCAGTACCAGCCAGGGCAAGACTACGACTATGTCGGCTATGATAGATGAGATAAATGCAAATTTCAACAAACACGTAATCACTATTGAAGACCCTATTGAGTACGTGCACACAAACAAGAAGGGCGTTGTAAGACAGAGAGAAATCGGCAAGGACACCAAGTCATTTTACACAGGTCTGCGGGCTGCTCTAAGGCAGGACCCCGATGTCATTGCGATAGGCGAGATGCGGGACTACGAGACCATAAGGATAGCTCTGGCTGCTGCGGAAACCGGCGTTCTGGTGCTATCGACACTTCACACCATATCAATAGATAAAATCATAGAAAGACTGTTAAGCTATGCACCCTCGGCAGCAGAAGGCCAGTTGAGATTTCTGCTCGCAGAATCGCTGCAGGGGATAGTCCACCAGGAACTAATCCCGACATTAAAAGGCGCCCAAAGGGTGGCGACCGAGGTGATGATAACGACCGGCGCAGCCAGAAACATAATAAGAAGAAAAGGGGGCTTTTTCTTGAGAAGCGTTATTGAGACAGGTAAAAAGCACGGTATGATTACAATGGTGGATTCGTTAAACGAGCTTCTTGCCGAAAAGATAATCAGCGAAGATGCTGCAAAAAGTGTGCTGGTAAATTATACGTAATACTCGATCGGGGCCTGCGTTTTTGGAAACGGCCATCCTTATAAAGATAGCCTGTAAAATGGACAGGGGCCGTAAAATCCTTGACATTTAACTTCATTTTCGTTACGTTTATAAAGATTTTTTGGTAGTGCAGTCGGAATTTCTTCAAAATTTATTTTCGGTTTTTGTTATCAGGAGGTTAACTTGAGAGTACTTTCAGGCATACAGCCGTCCGGTCGGCTGCATATAGGAAATTTCTTTGGAGCGATGAGTCATCAATTAAAGCTCCAGGCTGAAAATGAATGTTTTTATTTCATTGCGGATTATCACGCCCTGACAAGCAATCCCTCGCCGGACGAGATCGCTCAAAACATACTGGATGTGGCAATCGACTATATTGCCCTCGGTCTGGATACGGACAAAACGGTTTTCTGGCGCCAATCGGATGTACCTGAGGTAACCGAGCTCACCTGGCTGCTTTCGTGTATAACGCCGATGGGACTGCTGCAGCGATGTACCAGTTATAAGGACAAGGTATCTCAGGGCTTCAGCCCTAATCACGGCCTGTTCGCTTATCCTGTACTCCAGGCGGCGGATATTCTTATTTTTAACAGCGAAATCGTTCCCGTCGGTGCCGACCAGAAACAGCACATCGAGGTCGCACGGGATATCGCCATAAAATTCAATAGCACTTACGGCGAAATCCTCACCCTGCCTGAAGACTACATCATTGAATCGGTTGCGGTCGTGCCCGGCCTGGACGGCAGGAAAATGAGTAAAAGCTATGGCAATGCGATTGAGATATTTGAACCTGAGGATAGTATCGAAAAGAAAATTATGCGTATCGTAACGGATTCCACGTCGGTCGAGGAGCCTAAAGACCCTGACAAGTGTAATGTTTTTGCCCTTCTTAAGCTTCTCGCTTCGCCCGACGAGCTTGCTGAATGGGAGAACAGGTACCGCAGCGGTGGTATGGGTTACGGCCAGGTTAAGAAACGGCTGGCTGAGCTTATGATAGAGTATTTCAGACCCTTTAGAAAGAAAAGAACAGAGCTGGAGAACAACATAGATTACGTCAAAAAAATGCTTGCCGACGGTGCACGGCGGGCAAAAGCCGTTGCTGCTGAAACGCTGGCCCGGGCAAGAAATGCCGTCGGATTGGGAAGATAATAAAATGAACGACAGACTCGTCACAATCGCAACGTTCGAAAATTATATAGAGGCTGAGCTTGCCAGGCAAAAACTCGAAGACTTTGGCATCAAATCAGTGGTAACAGGGCAGAATGCTTCGAGTATGTTATCGGGCATACCTGCTATTGCAGGCCCTGAACTTCAGGTCTTTGAAAGTGTGTCCGAAGAAGCCCTGAAAATCCTCGAAGCTGACGAAAGAAAATGAAAATATGAATGATTATCGTGTAAATCTTGACATCTTTGCAGGCCCGATGGATTTACTTTTGTATCTTGTTCGCAAGGAAGAAGTTGACATTTATGACATACCGATAACAAGGATAACCGACCAGTACCTGCAATATATTGAGGCTTTGAAGAGTCTCGATATAGACCTGGCCGGCAGCTTTCTTGTGATGGCGGCGACCTTGATGCAGATAAAATCGGCTATGCTTCTACCGAGAGCCGAGCCCGAATATTCTGACCAGGAGGATTTAAACGACCCCCGAGCAGAGCTGATTCGTCAGCTGCTCGAATACAAGAAATTCAAGGATGCTGCCAATCTGCTTGATGGTGCCGCACAAGAGGCTAAAAATCGCTACAGCCGTCCCAATATTATTATCCAGAAATTAAAACCCGATGCCGAACCGGAGCTCGATATGGAACAGGTCAGCGTTTGGGACCTGCTTGAAGCCTTTGATGCCATATGCAAGGCTACGGGAACAACCTACCAGATAAACCATATCACCGACGAAACTCCCATCGACTTGTACCAGATAGAAGTTCTGGCACAATTGCAGGCTGAAGGGCCGATGCTTTTTGAGACAATTTTTGCATCAAAGCCTAACCGTCTTGTAATGATAGGCCTGTTCCTTGCGGTTCTTGAGCTTATTCGAGACGGGCTGCTTTCTGTCGAAAAGCTGCCGGCCTCCAATTCCTTTCAGTTGAAGGCCTTGACCGATGAACCGGCTGAACAGGCCGTCCAGAAAGCAATAGCTGCTTCTGATGAGCAAAGCAAAGCCGCTGTCGACAAAACCGGCCGGCAGCAAACAAAGCTCTCTCAGCCTGAGCAAAAACCGACTATCCCGGTCGTCGAGCTGCCTGCAAAAAAATCTCATAGACAGAAAGACTACGAAAAAATTGAGCTGACCGGCGAACACAAACAACAAACTTCAAATTAGCATTTGACACAATTATTTCTTTTCCTTAAAATGCTTTTTTGTTCATAAATAGATTTTTTGTTTCTTAAACCAGTACTCGAAAGGACTGAACAATGGCTGGTAATGTGATTGAGCTGACCGACGCTGAATTCGACGAAGTTGTTCTAAGCTCTGATGTGCCTGTGCTTGTGGACTTCTGGGCGCCGTGGTGCGGGCCTTGTAAAATGATGGCTCCTATTCTGGGAGAGATTGCTGATGGATACACAGGGAAAGCAAAAGTTTGCAGAGTAAATACCGACGATTCCCGTGACAGTGCTATAGAATTCGGAATTAGCGCGATTCCAACCTTAATTTTGTTCAAGGGCGGGCAGGTACAAAATACGTGGGTCGGTTTAACAAACAAAGACAATATCGCAGCAGCCATTGACGAGCTGATTTAAGAGACAACGGTTCAAATCCAGCTTGACCGTGACCTTCATCAGCACCTGCATCCAAACTATCAGGTTCAATTTACATAAACTGCCGATGAGTCTCATTGTTTTCCGCTGCAGCGAATAATTTAACGATATCTTATTGGCCTTATAAGTAAATATAACTCGATAACTTACTAAGAATTTGCTTTAATACATTTGCTGCCGAGCTCTGCCTGAAGCAGGCTTGAATTTTTTTATATGGCTCTCGAACATGACGGAAGAGATGTCGCACAAAATAGTATCAAAAAGACAGCTTGGTGAGAATGTATTTACTGCTGAAATCCAGGCTCGGCTTATCGCCCGCGCCTGTAAACCAGGCCAGTTCGTCATAATCAGCGTAAACACAGAGTTCGGTGAGAGGATACCTTTGACAATTGCAGCCTCCGACCGCCAAAAAGGCACCATCCGCCTTATTTGGCAGCGGGTCGGCAAAACCACCGCTCAACTGGCTGATATGAAGGTCGGTGACGAATTAGCAGCAGTAACAGGACCGCTCGGAAATCCAACGCATATAGAAAATTTCGGTACTGTAGTTTGCACAGGTGGAGGTATCGGCAATGCATCGTTGCTGCCAATAACAAGAGCCTTAAAAAAAGCCGGCAATACAATTATCACAATCCTCGGCGCCAGGAGCAAAGAATTACTTATACTTGAAGATGAATTTGCAAAGATAAGCGACGAGCTTATTGTAATGACGGATGACGGCTCATACGGACGTAAGGGCCTTGTCACCGAACCTTTGAGACAGGTTTGCCGGCGAACACCAAAACCCGACCAGGTCTTTGCAATCGGGCCGGCTGTGATGATGAAGTTCTGCTGTGAGGTTACAAAGGATTTTAATATCCCGACGCAGGTTTCACTGAATACGATTATGGTTGACGGCACCGGTATGTGCGGCGGCTGCCGAATCGAATATGACGGCAAGCCGAAATTTGTCTGCGTTGACGGCCCCGAATTTGACGGCCATAAGGTCAATTTCGATTTGATGATTAAGAGACTAAACGCCTACAAAAACCAGGAAGAAAGAGCATATGAGCAGTATAAAAAACACGGCTGCAAAATAGGGCTTGATAAAAAGCTGAAAAAATAGATATTAACATTAGGGACTTTTTGTGGTGACGGAAAAAGAAGAAAAAGAACTTCTCAAACAGCTTCTGGATAGACAAAAAAAAGGTAAGCTCACGGCTGCTGAAAGATACGAAATACCCGCCCAGCAAATGCCTGAACAGAATCCTGCCGAGAGAGTACACAACACAGATGAGGTAACTCTCGGGCTTACAGAAACGCAGGCCAGGCTCGAAGCTATGCGCTGTCTGCAGTGCAAAACTGCACCCTGCATAAAGGGCTGCCCGGTGCAAATCAAGATAAAAGACTTCATAGCAGCCACTGCAGAAGGCAATTACAAAAAGGCCCTGAATATCATAAAAGAAAACTCTCTCTTGCCGGCTGTCTGCGGCAGGGTTTGTCCGCAGGAAACTCAATGCCAGCAGGAATGTACTGTTGGTAAAAAATTCGGCGATGTAAGCAAAGCAGTTTCAATAGGCAGGCTTGAGAGATTTGTTGCTGATAACGCTGAAACTGAGGATAGTGTTCCCGCTGTCGCTGCTCCCACGGGAATGAAGGTTGCCGTAATAGGCTCAGGCCCGGCCAGTATAGTCGCTGCTACCGATACCAGAAGGGCGGGTCACGATGTTACGATATTTGAGGCCTTTCATAAGCTGGGCGGCGTGATGGTTTATGGAATACCCGAATTCAGGCTCCCCAAATCCGTAGTTCAGAAAGAAATTGATACTTTAATAAAAATGGGCGTAAAAATTGTCCCCAACTTTGTTGTCGGTAAAACCAGAACTATCGAGCAGTTAATGACCGAAGATGGTTACGATGCCGTATATATCGGGGTCGGGGCGGGTCTGCCTCAATTTATGGATATCGAAGGTGAATCACTTGTCGGCGTTTACAGCGCGAATGAATACTTGACACGTACCAATCTTATGAAGGCATATCAATTCGGCTCAGGCGCCGATACACCGATTGCCTGCTCAAGAAAGGTCGCGGTTATCGGCGGCGGCAACGTAGCGCTGGATGCGGCCAGAGCCGCTCTAAGGATTGGTGCCGAAAAAGTATATCTCGTTTACCGCAGAGCCGAAGAGCAGATGCCTGCCAGGATAGAGGAAATCCAGCATGCCAAAGAAGAGGGTATAGAGTTTCACTTGCTGCAGAGTCCGAAGCGGATTATCGGTGACGAAAACCTGCACGTAATTGCCATCGAATGTCTAAGATATAAGCTCGGTGAACCTGACGAGAGCGGCCGACGCCGGCCTATTGCCATCGAAGGCTCGGAATTTCAAATCGAGGTTGACACTGTTATCGTAGCCATCGGCAGTATTGCCAACCCCTTGATTCG
>CAZMQF010000067.1:0-13168 GCA_964568365.1 uncultured Pirellulales bacterium
CTTGGACCCGGATAAAAAAGAAACTCCGAGGGAGCCAGAGCTGAATTGGAAATACGCACCTCGTCAATGTATCCAAACCAGCGATTGGTATGATCGTTAGCATAAAATCCGCGTCCGACGGACCAGGTTCCGGCATGCCAGAAAGTACCCGTGTTAGGATCTGCATTCTTACCATTAGTCAGTCTAGTGTTGATACTTCCGCTTAGTGTTAAATCGTTAGAATCAAGGAACTGCATTCCAGTGCCCGCATCACAATCCTCGAGATACAAAGATAAAGTTGAACCATCGCTGACAGCAACCACATTGTACCACCTGTTTAGTTCTATCACGGGGGATGGGGAGCGAACTGTATGAAAGAATCCATTTACATCAGTGAATTTACAAGCCACATTTGCATCAGGCTCGACCTGTAAATACAGAGCAGCATTATTTGTATTGAGAGGATACACACCCTGTGCATCACGGCCGACGATGGTACGGTAGTCTGCCAATACGGTCAGATAAAACGAAGCCTCGATGGTAAATTGTTCAGGCTGGATTTCCTCAATATCCGTGCCGCTCGGACTGCTTTCCGCTGACCAGGTGAAACATGAGGGACAACAACCCGATAAATGCGCAATACTCAGGCCGTTAAGCTCGCCGGTTTCAGGCACAATTCCCGAAGGAATTTCCGAAGCCCACATCCAACCAGCCCAATCCCAATCCCACGTCGTCAGGTGATTACCATTGCCCGAATAGTCGTGCGCTGCCTTTCGCCACAAGCCGCTATCCCAGCCATCTTGAGCATTAATATCAGGCAGAATATTGCCGGGGGCAACTTCGGTGGCCAGGCCTTCGGAAAAGTCAATGTCCGGGACATCCTGGTCATCGAACCGCCAGTAAGCGACCGTCTCCGCAGACGCCACAGACCCAAGAGCTGCCATAAAAAACAGCAATAATAATAAAAATAGAATTTTCTTTATTCTTTCCATCTGTAACTCCTTTCTAAAAAAAACATAAGTTTATTTAAACATTAAAAACATTAAATATTAATTCGTCAAAAATCGCACAATTCTTTTATTCTCAAATAACTTTTCAGGCTAAGCAGCAATTATCTTGTTGTTCCTAATTATTCTTTACGGCTGACCTTAACGACAGCGGCTGATAATCGGGGCATAGTGAAACGGACTATCTGGTCGTTAAGGCTCACATAGACTTCTTCCACATGCACTTCATTCGGGTTCTCAAGAGTATTGCGAGCCGATAATGAGTCCGGTGCCACAAGCTGTAGAGTTGCGCCGCCGACATCAAAGGTGTCGGAAATAACCAGTTTTACCGGCACGCTCTGGTCAGTGGGATTTACAACCTTGAAATAAATGTCGTTGCTATCAGCGGACTTGGTCGCTACCGCATTAAGCTCGCCGGTGTCAGATGTCATATTGATTCTGTAAGGAGCATAATTATCATGCCAAAACTTCATTACCACATAGTTTGGAGCAGGGAACCAGCCCGTATGGTCGAAATTGATAAACGCATTATCCCAGCCTGATGCGGATTGATGCCGCAGAAATAGTGCCGGGCCGCCGATCTTAAAGACATCACCCTGTCGTTCATATACATTCAATATCCCGCCGGCAAATAGGCCCGTCCGCCAGTCGGTACTTTGGAAGTTCCATTCCGAATTATTAATCTTTATATTCGGATTGTCAGAGCCTGCGATATAATTACCAAGATAAATTATATAATTTTCATAATCAGTCGGGCCGGAAGCGTAATCGCTACCCTCGTAATAGTGAACGCTGATGTAATCAATATTTTCTGCACAATTATCGATCACATCTTCATTCCAAGACATATAATTTTGGTGACCGCCGCAAGCGATGATCTTGATCGGAACACCAAGTTCTGCCGCCTTTATTCGCATAGCCGGTGCGAACTCATTTACCACAGCACAATAATTCGAGCTGCCCATCCACCAGGTCTCGTTATCGATTTCCCAGTATGTGACATTATAAGGTGCCGGATGGCCGTTAGCCGCACGCTCGGCACCCCAGTACGTTGTATTGGCATCTCCATTGCAGTATTCCATCCAATCCAAAGCATAAGGCAAATAATCATCCAGTTCCGGCAGCTTCCATTGAGCAGTACCGCCGCAAGCACTGTCCGTCCAGCCGGTATTGATTACGATAATAGGTTCGGCACCTATTGCCTTGCACATTCGCACAAACTCATCGGTTCCGTAGGAATTTATATCCTGGTCGTCCCACATATAAGCGGGATATTTATACCGCGTATGCTGTGGTCCGATTCCGTCCTTCCATAAATACAGAGATGCAAAACATCCTCCGGGCCAGCGAATGCAGGGCGGATGCAGGTCATCGACAGCCTGGAGCAAATCAGGCCTATAACCGCCGATATCTATAGCATCTTGTCCCATCATGCTGACCTGATCGATATTGACCGTGCCCGCTCCCTGCAGGGTAATTCTCAGTGATCCATCATCCGTACTTGCCGTCGGCGTAATCGAGAAGGAATACTCATCCCAACTAGAGGTCGGCGCCGCCAGGGTAGCCTGTCCCAAAACAGTTTCGCCATCCAGCAATTCCACGGACAGCCCCGCCGGCATTGAACCCTTCATCCACAGAGAGCCTTGATATACCTGCTGGATAAACTTGAAATCATCCTGCTGCAATCCTGTCCCGCTCCCGGTTGTTACAATCTGCACACTGAGGTCATCATTCAAAGCATCCGAATCCATCGACGCCTCTCCGTCGCCAAAAAGGGTCCAGAAACTCGCACCAAACTCACTCCCCGGAAGAGTTGGCAGACCGCTAAACAGAACCGCCGAGCCCGGGATCTCGTTCACCTCGATGTTTCTGTATCGCGCCTGGGTAGCCCAGGTTCCCAGGCCTATCTCGCCGGTCATATAGGGATTGTCCGTGTCGGTGTAATTGAAGAGCGGGCTGTCATCCAGCCAGACCTGAAAATTATTACCTTCACATCGAATGCGGATATTATACCACTGGTCCGTGTTGATACTGCCGGACACTTGTGATGTTACAACACTTCGGCCGCCGTTTACTTCCTTTTCGATAGCATGCAGGGTATTTCCCCAGCCGCCGAGATTGAGCCAATAGAAATTGTCACTGTCTGGCGCACGGAACAGGATCAAAAAGCCCTCGTTGCCTCCGTCTTTCCGGGCTTCCAAGTTAATTTCATAGTCTTCCCAGGCCGTATCGCCGAATTCCATGTGAACATCCGTCGCCAGACTTGACTGAACGAGGTCATCCCCGTCAATCGACCAGATACCCCCACCGCTGCTGTCTATCTCAAAGCTCCTATTCCAAACCAGCTCTCCCCAGAGCCCACCATTGACAGAATGATAGATATGCTCGAGGAAATGCCCGTAAATCTTCTCATCAATCTCACTAATCACTTCATCAGGCTCTATAAGCAACGGGTTCGGCGAATCCGAAACCGGGCCATGCTCAGCATCAGGGGCATAAGGCTGAGTAGTTTTGAGCCAATCCTCCACAATCGTTTCCAGAGTTACGGGTTCAAACGTTGTGAGCCAGTAGGTAGCAAAGATTGCAAAATCCTTAAAATTAACTATACAATCAAAGTTCAGGTCGGAATAATAAAATCCCCATGCGCCGCACTCGTTTTCCAGAACTGTAACAAACACAGAAGGCAAAGGTTTATCATCGAAGTCCGGGTCATCGCTTGCAATATAATGACTGATAATTCCTATATGCGGTTCAGCCTCCAAAACGTCATCATCAAAAGCCGTTACCGTAACCGGTTGCGGAGAATCCCAATCCTCCGGCTCAATAACAATTTCAACAGGATTACCACGGCCGTCGCCGACATCCAGCTGCTCATCGGGGTCAACCGTAACAGTAACACTATAATCAGGCTGCAATGCAAGGGCTATTGTATATTCATCGGGAGTATCATCACCTTCAATAACTTCCGTCGAACCACCCGACTCTTGTATGACCAGCAGGGATTCCCCGATTACATCCGGGCCATTAATGTAATGCTGAGAAACCTCCTCAGGTGTTAACACGGAATTATAAATCCGGAACTCATTTATCGAACAATTCATCGTGTCGTCACCAGTATAGAGACTCCTGCCCAGATATGCATAATCATTGCTTGTTCCACTGATGGTCGTATCCCCCATCGGCGCAGTACCCTGCGGGACACTATCGATGTAATAAGCAATTTCAGTATTACTAATCGTTAAAACATATTGATGCTCAAGGTCGTCATTCAATTCAGGCCCGTTCACGCCCACCTCATCATCCCAGGGAGCATCCGAATCAGGGGTATTCGCAATCGCACCTCTGGAAACCTCATTACCCCGGGTTGTGCAAATCATAATATAATCCTGCCCCAATCCATTGGGCCACGTCCCTCCCAGGGCAGCCGTCATCGAGTAACCCTGATTTATTTCGGGCTGTGTGGACCACATTTCCAGAGTAATGGCAGGAAATGTGTTAATCGCAATTGCCGGTCCCGGCAGATCCACGTAATCATTTGAACCGTCAAGTTGAACCTCATTGCCGCTTATTGAGGCCCCATTTTCGAGTGTGCCATGCTGACCGCCTATAGAGTCCACCGCCATAGCATCTCCATTCGTAAAGCTGTAGCGGTTAACCAACTCACCACGAGCTACGATACACATTAACAGAATTAAAAATAAAGAAGAAAAGTAAAGGAGTAAGTTGCTCTTCAACTTTCTTCCTCCTTCATACAAAGTGTTAATGTTTCAAATATACGGGCTTAATTATTATAACATATTAGGACTCAATTTTCAAGCATAAAACGAGGATAGGCTCAAACTTAGTGGTTTTTTGAAGAATTTTTTAGAGCATTAATTACTCAAGGGGCACTGCTTGTGTATGACAATATAAGGAGTAGCCTAAAAATTTCTATAAATCCTTATCACACAAGGAGGTACATCATACTGAGACGTAAAATTTTATAAAATCAATATTGTCAAACCTGCACAGTTTTCCCAAAAATACTGGTAAAAGTTGTCACTGCCGGACAAAAAATTCCTTCGAGACAGCCTCCTCGGATATAGTCAAGCCTTTCGCAAAGAAAATGGATTATCAGGCTAAAGCTCGAGATGGCAGTACTGGTGAATTAGCCAGCGGCTACCGGCTGATAGAAGTCCAACCAAATCTACTTGACCGCCTGGTTTATCTAAGTCAACCGTTACCGGATAAACCTTACTTTCTTTTGCACCGTTTATTGGCGGGCCTGACGGAAGCAATAAATACCTGTTTCCGGCTTCACAAGGATTTATTGCGAAAAAGCTTGCCAGAAAAACTCCTAAGTTTGAGAAATTTAGCGTTGAATTATCTGCGGCGGATAAGTAAACTTTTTTTATGCTGAGATTTATACCCAATATTTTGACCTTTGGCCGGCTTTTCCTGACCGTGATTTTTCTCATTATGATTTTGTACTCACCCAGGTATTATGCCGAAGGGGAATTGCCATTTCCTTCATTTCTCGATTACGCGTTTATAATTTTTGTAACAGCCGGTCTTACGGATATTATTGACGGCAAGGTTGCGCGAATGCTTAACGTTACGAGCAGGTTCGGGCGGATGATTGACCCGCTGGCGGACAAGCTGCTGGTGTGCGGGTCATTTATTTGTTTCGCACTACTGGGTGAGCCGAGACTTTTCGGTCTTTCTGCCGGCTGGTTAGCGCTGATTCACTGGTCAGTAGCGGCAGTTTTGGTTTTACGTGAGGCTTATGTCACCGCGCTGCGACATATAGCAGAAGCGAGAGGCATTAATTTTGCAGCGACGGTTTCCGGCAAAATAAAGATGTTCCTGCAATCTTTTGCCATAGGAACAGTAGTTATAAAGATGGCCCATGTTCAGCAGGCGATGTGGGGTAACTGGTTTACGACAATCGTATATGCAGTTATGTTAATTGCCACGGTTGTTTCAGGCCTGCGCGCGACTCGGCGAACGAGCTGGAAGCAGCTTAAAGAAAAGCAGTCACAAGCAAGTCCAGCCTCTTAAACCTCCAGGAAAGCGCTGTCCCAGTCTTTCCAGACAGTCTCGAAGCCCTTGTTTTTAATCATTTCAGCGACTTGAGCAGGAGTTCTTTTATCATCGATCTCAAATTGCTCAAGGCTGCTGTACTTTCCGGAGTAGCCGCCTGGATTGGTTTTGCTGCCGGCACTTATTTTCGTAATCCCGAGCATTATGAGGTTGTCACGGAGCTGCGGCCTTTCACGTGTTGAGAGCACCAGGCCGGCATCGGCAAAACATAATCTAAGTGCGGTTAACATTTGAACAAGGTTTTTGTCGGTGAGCAGATGTTTGAACTGGTTTTCGCCGACCATAAAAGCCGGCCGCAGGCGGGGAAAAGAAAACGATATGTGCGACTGCCAGAAATGCTTCATAAGATAATGGGCGTGCTCAGCGAGGGCAAGAGTTTCTATCCTGAAATCAGCCAGTCCCAAAAGAGCTCCAAGGTTGATTTCCCTCATACCGGCCTTCGCTATATCGGCGGCGGCGGCGAGCCTTCTGTCGTAATCTGCCTTCGGGCCGGCAGGGTGAAAATTTGAATAAGTGCCTCTATCGTATGTCTCCTGATAAATGGTGACAGCTTCAACGCCGGCTTCAAAGAGGCGGGCATATTCGTCACGGCTGAGCTGATATATCTCTATCGAGATTGAGCTGAATTTGCCGCGCAGCTTCTGGGCCAGATTGATGAGGTAATCAACGGTTATAAAATTCCTGTCTTCACTGCTGACGAGCAGTATGTCGGTGAAACCTTCAGAAGCGATTATGTCAGCTTCTTCGAGGGCCTGTTCAACGGTTAATCTGATTCTCTCAGCTCTGCTTTCTTTGTTGAAGCCGCAATATAGGCAGCTGTTTACGCAATAGTTTGACAGGTAAAGCGGCGCATAAAGCCTGATTGTTTTGCCGAACCGCTGGACGGTAAGTTTATGAGCTAATTGAGCCATCTGTTCGAGGTAGTTTTCGGCAGCGGGAGAAATAAGTGCGGCGAGCTTTTCCAGGCTGTATGCCCCCGCAGGAGTATTCAGCGCGTTTTGGACATCCTCGTCAGTTACCTTATTTAGCTTTTCCAGCCAGCAACGAGTATCTGTGTCGAGTTTTTTTTCTGCAAGGATGCGCTTAATGTCACCATTAAAATCAGTCATAATTACATATCTGTCAAAAAACCTGTCAGGGGACTTGAAGCGATCGCCTTTTTGCCGGCGGCTGCCGGTCTTGAATTGTAAGCCATTCTGCCGGCCTGTACTGCTAACTTAAAAGCTTCAGCCATTTTGACGGGGTCATCTGCCGTTGCAATTGCAGTATTGACCAGTACCGCATCTGCGCCCATCTCCATAGCGTCGGCAGCGTGGCTCGGCAGACCCAGTCCTGCATCGACAACGACGGGGACATTGGCCTGCTCGATAATAATTTCGAGAGCGGCCCGGGTTTTCAGGCCCTGGTTCGAGCCGATGGGACTTGCAAGGGGCATAACGGTTGCGGTGCCGGCATCTTCGAGCTTTTTTGCAAGGATGGGGTCCGCGTTGATATAAGGCAGAACGACAAAGCCATCTTTAACCAGGATTTCAGCAGCTTTAAGAGTTTCTATCGGGTCAGGCAGTAAATAATTAGGATCGGGTGTCACTTCGAGTTTTACCCAGTTGATACCGGTTGCGGCACGGGCCAGCCTTGAGAGTCGGACCGCCTCGTCCGCTGTTCTTGCACCGGATGTATTGGGCAAAAGCAGATATTTTTCGCGGTCGATGGCACTTAACATATCGTCGTCTTTATTTTCGATATCGACTCTGCGAAGCGCAACGGTGACAATCTCAGTGCCACAAGCCTCGAGAGCTTCTGCCATAATCCTGCAGTCGGCGAATTTACCCGTTCCGACAAGCAGCCGGGACTTAAATACTTTATCTGCGATTTTTAACGAATCCATAATTTATCCTCCCGGAACGAATCTAATCAGCTCGATGGTTTGTCCCGAATGCAATTTAGTTTTGTCGAATTCGCTGCGTTCGATTATCCGGCCGTCAACTTCAGCGACAACAGTTTCAGCATTGACATTAAGCTGTTCTAAAAGCCTATCCAAAGTTGCCGGCAGGTCTGATTCAAATTTCTTTTCAGTGTCATTTATTTTTAACACATTCATTTTTACTCCAGCTCTTATTTTATTATTTCGTCAACCAATATTTCAACGATGGCATTTGCCTGATGGCTTGCTGCGAGCCAGACCCTGCCGGCGGTCAAGGGCAGATTCAGGTCTGTACCGCTATTGCCGTCGCCAATAACTACAAGGCGATTTGAAATACGTCTGGTTACAATTTCATTGCTGCGGCCGTAACCGGCAAGACCGCTAACGGTGACAACTACTACCCTTTCCATTTTCGTAAGAACAGTTTCAACGAGCATTTTTTTCTGGTCGGCCCTGTCGAAGCATTCTGCGATGATATCGGCATCTGCGAAAACCTCCGGGATGTTCTCGGCTGTAAGTTTTTGTTTGTATCCTTCAACTTTGACTTCCGGATTTATCTGCTTTAAGTTTTCTATCATCGCATCGGTCTTGTATTCGCCGAGCTGATTTATAAAGTAATGCTGTCTGTTCAGATTGCTCTTTTCGACAGTGTCGAAGTCGGCGATTACAAGATTGCCTATGGCTGTTCTGGCAAGTGCAACTGCGACGGTCGAGCCGAGCCCGCCGAGACCGGCAATGCCGACCGTTGCTTTTTTCAATTTTTCATAAAATTCATTCATAAATTTTATTTAAAACGAAAAGCACTCCCGCAAAGAGAGTGCCAAAATTTTTATCAGCCTTCCTTCGCAGGTCCTAACCCGATCAGGTTCATAGGGTCATCCAGCACCTATTTTGACGAACACACTACCTTAGTTTTCGTATGTCTGTTTTGCAGACCCTAAAATGTGAAAGTCAGTGGTTTTTCAAAATAGGTGCGGGATATCTCAGCTTCACGCGGGCTTTTAAGCCGGCCGACAGCTCCCCTGGCCTATTCAATTTCTTATACAAGTTATATTACCTCTTTATTAAAGCTGCTGCAAGTTTTTTCTAAAAGACCATTAAACAGCAATGCAAGTTTCTTGACATACCAGAAGCTATGGCTTATTATACAGACTGAGTCGAACTTTCGAAAAGGATGTCTTAAATTATGTCTCAGAAAGGATTTACACATCTTCATCTTCACAGTCAGTATTCGCTGCTGGATGGAGCTATCAGATTCGATAAGCTGCTCGGGCGCTGCAAAGAACTGGGTATGGATTCAGTAGCTGTTACCGACCACGGCAATATGTTCGGTGCCGTTGAGTTTTATACCAAGGCCAAAGCAGCACATATCAAGCCAATCATAGGTATTGAAGCATACGTCGCACCCGCCAGCAGATTTGACAGGCAAAAATGCGCTATCAGCGACGCTGCTTATCATTTGATACTTTTAGCTGAGAACAATACCGGCTATCAAAATCTGCTGAAACTTACAAGTGCCGGCTACCTCGAGGGCTTTTATTACCGCCCGAGAATCGACAAGGAGCTTTTGGCTCAGTTCAACGAAGGGCTGATTGCAACATCAGCCTGTCTCAAGGGGCAGATTGCATCGCTTCTTGCCTCAGGTGACGAAAAGTCAGCTATGCAGGCAGCGGACAGCTTCCTTGAGATATTCGGCGAAGACAGGTTCTTCATCGAAATTCAAAAACATCTCAATGATAAACCAGACGTTCGCGAAGCACTAATAGAGCTGGCAAGGAAAAAAGGGCTGAAACTTGTTGCAACAAACGATGTACATTTTCTGGATGCCGATGACTTCGAGGCTCATAACTGTCTGTGCTGTATAAGCACGGGTAAAACGGCAGATAACCCTGACAGGATGATTTACCCGACTGATATCTATCTGAAAAGCCCTTCCGAGATGAGAGAGGATTTCGATTTTTGCCCTGACGCCTGTGATAATACGCTGTCAATTGCGAACAGATGCAATGTGGAGCTTGACCTGAAAAAGCGCCACGCACCAGTTTTTACACCGCCAGGTGACTCAACAACCGAGCAGTTTTTGACAAAACTATGCTACGAAAAAGCAGAGCAGCTTTACGGCGGGATTACCAACGAGATAACCAAACGGCTCGACAGAGAACTGGATGTAATAGAATCCAAGGGTTTTGCGAGCTATTTTCTTATCGTGTGGGACTTCTGCGACTTCGCACATAAAAACAATATCCCCGTCGGCGCCCGCGGCAGCGGAGTGGGAACTCTTGTCGGTTACTGTTTAGGCTTATGTGATGTTGACCCGATAAAGTATGATTTGCTTTTCGAGCGTTTTATGGACCCGCAGCGTAACGAGATGCCGGATATCGATATCGATATATGCCAGGAACAGCGCCCGAAGGTCATCGATTACGTCCGCCGTAAATACGGCCACGTCGCACAGATTATAACGTTCGGGACAATGAAGGCACGAGCGGTTATCAGGGACATCTGCAGAGTTAAAGGTGTGCCGCTTGCAGAGGCCGACCGGCTGGCAAAACTCGTTCCCGACTCTTTAGGTGTTACTCTTGAAAATGCACTCAAGACGGAACCGCAATTAAAAAATGCGTATGAAAAAGATGAGCAGACAAGAAATGTAATCAATATCTGTAAGAAGCTGGAAGGCCTTGCACGTCATGCGTCCGTGCACGCAGCAGGGGTAGTAATAGCCGACGAACCACTGACAAATTTTATTCCTCTTTATAAGGCACCGGGCAGCGATGATATCATAACCCAGTTCGAAGGCCCCATAGTCGAAAAGGTCGGCCTTTTGAAAATGGATTTCCTCGGGCTAAAGACCCTTAGTGTTCTCGAGCGAGCGAGGAAGCTGGTTAAAGAAATCCATGGTATTGATATTGACCTTGAGAAGATAGATGTCACGGACGAGAATGTTTTTGAGCTTTTCGCAAGCGGAAAAACCAAAGGCGTATTTCAATTTGAGTCCGGCGGGATGCAGGACTTGCTGATGAAAATCAGGCCTGACAGGATTGAGGATTTGATTGCTGCCAACGCATTGTACCGGCCGGGACCGATGATTCTAATACAGGACTATATCGACCGCAAACACGGCGGAAAATGGTCACTGCCTCACCCGATTCTGAACGAAGTGCTCAGCGAAACATACGGGATAATGGTCTATCAGGAACAGGTTATGCGTATAGCAAACCGGCTCGGTGACATTCCGCTGCGTGAGGCATATACAATGATAAAGGCCATCAGTAAGAAAAAGGGCCGTACGATAGCAAAAGCCAAAGAAAATTTCATAGCAGGTTGTGTTCAAAAAGGCCTAAACAAGGGACAGGCGGGGCAGATATTCGAACTTATCGAGCGCTTTGCCGGTTACGGCTTTAATAAAAGCCACTCAACCCGCTACGCACTTATTGCCTATCAGACAGCGTATATGAAAACGCACTGGCCTGTCGAATTTATGGCGGCTCTTCTGACCTACGAGATGGGCAACACCGACAAGGTCGTCGAGTACATTGCCGAATGTGAACGGATGGGCATTGAGGTCCTGGCGCCGGATATTAACGAAAGCGGCGTCGATTTTACGCCTCTTTACAAGGGCGGCAGAGAGAAAAAGGGTGTGATAAGATTCGGTCTTGCAGCGGTCAAAGGTGTCGGCGAAAAAGCAGTCGAGCAGATTATTGCCGCTTGCGAAAGAACGGGCAGGTTCGAGAGCCTGTTTCATTTCTGCGAGAATGTCGATTTAAGAGCCGCCAACAAGCAGGTTATTGAAGCATTGATAAAAGCGGGTGCGTTCGACCATCTCGGCGGCCACCGCGCCCAGATGCTTGCCGGCCTTGAGAAGGCGATGCAGACAGGTGCCGGTATCCAGGCTGACAGGCAAAACGGGCAGATGAACTTTTTCGGCCAAATGGAAGGGACAAGCGATTATTCGAGCGACCATAAACGCCTTCCCCAAATCCCGCCCTGGCCTGAACAGCAGATGCTCGCCTTCGAAAAGCAGGTGCTCGGATTCTATGTAACAAGCAATCCGTTGAGCCATTGCGCCGAGGTTATAAATATCTACTCAACGCTTAATACCTCGCAGCTTTCGGATACAAAGGAGGGTCAGCAAATAATCATCGGCGGTATGATAACAAAAAAAAGGACACTTGTAACAAAAAGAGGAAAAAATGCAGGCTCGAGAATGGCCGTCTTTATCCTCGAAGATTTGCAGGGACAGGCTGAAGTCGTCCTCTTCCCGGATACTCTAAAACAGTACGAAGATTATCTCGCCGAAGACAGTGTGGTTTTCGTAAAGGGCAAAGTCGATCACAAAAGAGAGAATCCGAACATCTTTGCCTACGAGCTGATTAAGCTCGAAGAGGTAAGAGAAAAACTCGCAGCCAAGGTAAGGATTCAGTTGAAAGCGGACGATATCACAAAAGAAAAAGCCTTGGAGATTAAAAGCATCTGCCTGCATCACAGAGGAAACAGCCCCGTTTACGTTTTGGTAAGGACCGACAGGGGCAGAGTTCACACCAAAACCGACAATTCTTTATTTGTCAACCCGGACGTGGACTTTTGCAAAAAGATGAAACAACTCGTGGGTGAGGATAACTTTCAGCTAACCAAATAAAATAAAAGGTTGATAGAAAACGATTTTTTTCTATACTTAATGAGGATTGACGTTTTTTTCGAGGTTGGTTATGGAGATGTTAAAAGAGGCTAACAAATCTGTTTTAAAACTGGAGCCGGCTCTGCCGTATAAAGTTGCCGATATTTCGCTGGCTGAGTGGGGCAGAAAAGAGATGAAGCTGGCTGAAAATGAGATGCCCGGACTGATGGCCATTCGTGAAAAATATGCCGATGAAAAACCACTCAATGGCCTCAAGATTACCGGCAGTTTACATATGACCATTCAGACAGCGATGCTTATAAAGACCTTAAAAATCCTTGGAGCTGATATTCGCTGGGCATCCTGCAATATCTTTTCGACTCAGGACCATGCGGCTGCCGTCGTGGCCAAGGAAGGTTTGGCAGCAGTTTTTGCATGGAAAGGCGAAACACTCCAGGAATACTGGTGGTGCACCGAGCAGGCTCTTACCTGGCCCGATGGCTCAGGACCCAATACTATTGTTGACGACGGCGGTGACGCCACACTGTTTGTCACCCAGGGTAT
>CAZMQF010000068.1:0-13004 GCA_964568365.1 uncultured Pirellulales bacterium
GGAAATCTTCGCTTTTGCGAAAAATCTTAATCTGTGTCAATCAGCGAAATCAGTGGCTAAATTTAATTTTGTAAATCCTGTTATCCTGTCTGAGAAAAATCAGTGTCAATCAGCGAAATCAGCGATTAAGAATTATAAATTATACTCTTTAATTTTTCTGTACAGTGTTCTTTCGCCGATACCGAGGATTTTGGCGGCCTTTTCGCGATTGTTGCCGGTCCGGGTAAGGGTATCCATAATCGCCTGCTTTTCAATTTCGTTAAGCGACATTCCGGATAAATCCTTAGCGGCTTTTACGCCCGCACTTAGCTGTCTCCTGCGCGAAATATCAGGCGGAATGTCACAGACGTCGAGCAGCTATGATGCCGGCCAGTACTTTATTTCATAAACAACATTTCAGCATAGCTCGGCAGCGGCCAAAGGTCGGAACTAACAATTGTCTCGAGCTGGTCGGCAAACTTACGCAAATTTTTCATTTCTGGAATAACACTGTTGCGGTAAAAATCGCCCTTTTTATAACAATCGGGGGCAGATGAAGCCTTATCTATCGCCCTCTCAAGAGCTTCAACCGCACCGGTTACAGATTCAACAAGCTTTGTAAGCGAATCCAGCAATTTTTTCTGCACGGCATTGTCGGCACCAACCGATACAAGAGACGAAACCGTATCGGCAACGCTTTTGCAGTAGCAGTTTGCTGCAGGGACAATCTGACGTTTCGCAATGTTACGCATCGTCACTGCCTCGATATTGACGCTTATCACATAAGCTTCCATAAGAATTTCCGTCCTTGCCCGGAGTTCATCTTTGCTGAGAACATGATGTTTTTCGAAAAGTTCAACATTCTCCCTGTTCATAATATTGCCAAGGGCTTCGACCGTCGACACAATATTCGGTAAACCTCGTTTCTCCGCTTCTATGACCCAATCCTCAGTATAGTTGTCACCGTTATAGAGTATACGGCTATGCTCTGAAGCGATCTTTTGCAGAATCTTCTGAACCTCAGCCTTAACATCGCCGTTATTTTCGAGCTCGTCAGCAATTTCAGAAAGTACTGCTGCGACAATAGTATTCAGGACAAACGCAGGCCCCGCGGTTGACTGGGTTGAACCGACCATCCTGAATTCAAATTTATTGCCGGTAAACGCGAAAGGTGAAGTTCTGTTTCTATCGGTACAATCTTTCGGCAGCGGAGGTAAAGTTGATACACCAAGCTTAAGCTCGCCGCCCCCTTTCGAAGTTTTAGCTTCGCCCGCAACGAGCTGTTCAATAATATCAGTCAGTTGATCACCGAGGAAAACTGAAACAATCGCAGGTGGAGCCTCATGACCGCCAAGACGATGCTCATTACCGGCATTGGCAACCGAGGCTCTTAATAATTTAGCATATTTATCAACGGCTTTTATCACTGCGCAAATCATTACAAGAAAGACCATATTTTCATGAGGTGTAACACCAGGATCCAAAAGGTTAATGCCGTCATCAGTTACCATACTCCAGTTGACATGCTTTCCTGAACCGTTAACGCCCGCAAAAGGCTTCTCGTGAAGCAGGCAAACAAAACCGTGCTTCAGCGCCACCTTTTGCAATGTTTCCATTGTCAATTGATTATGGTCGGTTGCGATATTTACAGTTCCGAAAACCGGTGCCAGCTCATACTGTGCTGGTGACACTTCATTATGTTGTGTTTTCGCAGGCACGCCGAGCTTCCAAAGCTCTGTGTTGACCTCATGCATAAACGAAGCAACCCTTTCATGCAGAGTTCCGAAATAATGGTCACCCAATTCCTGCCCTCTCGGGGACGGCGCACCGAAAAGTGTCCTGCCCGTCAGAACCAGGTCCAGACGTTTCTCATAAAACGAGCGGTCAATAAGAAAATATTCCTGTTCAGGCCCTAAGGTTGCAGTAACACGCTTTGAACTGCTGTTACCCAAAGCTCTCAAAACTCTCATAGCCTGCGTATTCAAAGCATCCATCGAACGGAGCAAGGGAGTCTTTTTGTCAAGTGCCAGACCCGTATAGGAACAAAAGGCACTGGGGATATAGAGGGTAATATTTTCGCCGTCTTTCTTAATAAATACAGGGCTTGTGCAGTCCCAGGCAGTGTATCCTCTTGCCTCAAAAGTAGCCCTCAGCCCACCCGACGGAAAAGATGAAGCATCGGGTTCGCCCTGATATAACTCTCTGCCGGAAAATTCCATTATCACTCCACCGTCCGGAGTCGGTGAAATAAAGGAATCGTGCTTTTCAGCAGTAAGCCCGGTCATCGGCTGAAACCAATGACAATAATGCGTCGCACCTTTTTCAATAGCCCAGTCCTTGATAGCATTTGCAACCACACCGGCAAGTGACGAGTCAAGAAACTCCGAACCCTCGATTGTCCTCTTTAGAGATTTATAAACATCCTTCGGCAAACGCTCGCGCATTACCACTTCATTGAAAACACTTGAGCCGAACAACTCAGTGATTGATTCATAATTTTCGTTCATTCTTTTACTCCCGCCTAATTACACCTTTCAACGTTTATCATTCAAAAATAACCAAATAAAATTACCCAATTGCCTTACCACCCCTCTCGCCGGTGCGAATCCTTATACACTCAGGCAGATCAAGAACAAATATCCTAATATAGTTGCAAAACGTGTGCCAGAATTAGGAAAAATCAGATAACTATATTATATAAAAAGAGTTATAAAAAATCGCCACCTACATTTTGCCCGCCTACGTATAACATATATGTATTTCTACGCTATAATAATACAAATATGTGATTAATATATTAGCTTCGACAAAAGAATATAAATCTGTAACCTATCATTATTTAAAAGATTAAGGAAAAAATTAAAAAATTAGCCCTAACATATTTGAAATATTAATGAATTAACTTTACAATTATGTATGATATTATATAATAAATTTCAAAAAAGTTGTTTCAATAAGGATTAGAACGCAATGACTGTGAATAAAAATACAAGTACTGTTGAGCAGTCAAACTTCCCAAACAGCCTTGATACCCTTTACAAAATCAGCCAGATTCTTGCCGCAGGATTAAATCAAAGGCAGACCCTCGCTGAAGTGCTTGATATGCTCGACAATGAACTGGGGATGAAAAGGGGAACGATAACCCTTTTGGCACCGAGCGGAGATGAGATAACAACCGAAGTCACGCTAAATCCGCCTGAAAATCGCAATACAAAAGTAAGCTATCAAATCGGAGAAGGCATAACAGGCAAAGTCATGCAAACCGGCAAGGCAATGATAGTACCTAAGGTATCGGAAGAGCCTTTGTTTCTCAACCGCTTGGGCAGAGGAAAAGAAACAAAAGAAGAGATAAGCTTTATCTGTGTGCCTATCTCGATAGATAAAGAAACAATAGGAACGATATCAATTGATAGGGTATTTAATAAAAAAATCCCTCTTGAAGACGACTTGCGGGTATTGAGTATTGTAGCAAGTATGATAGCAAATAACGTAAGAGGCCAGCGAGAGGAAGAATCGCTTCGCCGAATGCTCGAAGATGAAAATATAAGACTTCGCAGCGAGCTTGAGGACCGGTTCAGGCCGGAAAACATCATCGGCAACTCCAATGCTATGTGCGATGTTTACAAACAAATACACCAGGTTGCAGCAAGTGACACCACGGTCCTGATACGAGGTGAATCGGGCACAGGCAAGGAATTGGCAGCTCATGCTATTCACTACTCGAGTCCGCGAGCAAACGGCCCGTTTATAAAAGTAAATTGCGCTGCCCTTAACGAAAACCTGCTGGAGAGCGAGTTATTCGGCCACGAGAAAGGAGCTTTCACAGGGGCCATTCAAAGCCGAAAAGGACGGCTGGAAGAGTCTTATGGCGGAACGGTTTTCCTCGATGAAATTGGAGATTTCTCACTGGTCATCCAGGTTAAGCTGCTGCGTGTTCTCCAGGAGCGCCAGTTTGAACGTGTCGGCAGCAATAAAACTCTCGAAACGAATGCAAGAATCATAGCCGCGACAAACCACGACCTTGAAAAGGCTGTTGATGATGGCAGCTTTCGTCAGGACCTGTACTATCGCATAAACGTATTCCCGATTTTTCTGCCGCCATTGCGTGACCGCAAGGATGATATTCTTTTGCTGGCAGATTATTTTGTAGAAAAGTATTCAAAGAAAATGAATAAAGATGTCAGGCGGATAAGTACGCCGGCAATCAATATGATGGTTGCTTACCACTGGCCTGGCAACGTCAGAGAGCTGGAGAATTGCATCGAAAGGGCAGTACTTTTGAGCTCCGACAGTGTGATTCACGGCCACCATTTGCCGCCGACACTGCAGACATCGGAAGCAACAGATACTATCGGCAGCGGTTCATTAAAGGAAAGGGTGGAGCTTTTTGAACGAGATGTAATTATCGATGCCTTAAAGCGAAATAACGGCAGCGTTGTCGCGGCAGCACGCGATCTAAATTCAACTTCAAGGATCATAGGATACAAAATCAAAGAACTGGGAATTGACTATAAAAAATATCGCAGGAAGAGGAGCTGATTATGACGGCATGGGCAAGTACCGACATTTAAGAAGCTGTACCAAAGACAAGAAGATATGTTGACACTGATAAATACTAATATGATGCAGCCGGCGATAGGGCCGGTGGGGCTGGATTATATCGCAGGGGCTGCGAAAAAGTGCGGCATCAATACCGAGCTGGTCGATTTGTGCCTGTGGTAGAAAAGTTCAAAGACGTGGTTAAAGTATATGAAAATAGCGAAAAAACCCTTCAACTTATCTGCGATGTGATATCTCAAAAAATTATTTGTCTTCTCCCATAGAACGCTGTAGTATCAGCGTAAAATCTGCTTTTGTCAAAGATACATTTACTCTGCCTAAAAGTATGTTACCGGAAACAAAATCGGCCTTACTGTTATAAGACCAAGTGATAGTATAAAGAAATACGAAAATTAAAAACAAGCTGCAATACAGCCGATAATATTCACCTCACAAGTACGTAAACACATTCAATCTATTCCTTCCGGGCGTTTCTTTCATTCGCTAACCGTTAAGCGACAATAAAAAATCACCGAAAATAATAATTAAATGTAAGGCTAACGGTACGAATATCATGATTTTTTCGGGGGTACGATTGTGTTTTTGAAAAAAACCACCTCGACAAGTTACTCTTTGTCTTTAGCAACTCGCCTATCTTCCCGGTATCACCATAAGTGCTTGCTGAAAAAATTGAGGTAGAACAAGAAATGAAAAATAAAAACAAAACACTCATAATAGTTTTCGCTTTAGTTTTATGTGTCCAAAGCTGGCCGCTGCTGGCAGAACCTAAAGAGCCAAACGACCATTCGGAGCTTTTCGAGATGAGTATCGAGGAGTTGATGGAAATACCGGTAGTTTTCGCACCAAGCAAAAGGGCGCAGCCGATTACAGAGGCGGCGCAAAGCGTGGAAATTATTACAGCCGAAGATATAAGACAGTCAGGAGCAATAACTATTGCTGATGTGCTGAGGAATGTAGCTGGTGTTCAGATAAGACAAACTTCGGTTAGCAGTCATGCGGTAGGCATTCGCGGTTTCGCCGATGCTCAACACGTATTGATTACACTCAATGGTAACAGCGCATATTTACATCATGTCAACCACACATACCTTGATTTAATACCTGTAGCGTTAGATGAAATCGACCGCATTGAAATCTTAAAAGGTCCCAGCGGAGTATTCTATGGCGGCTCTGCTTTTAGCGGTGTAATAAACATCGTAACAAAGAAGCCTGAGCAGTTAAAAGGAACTGAGATGCATTTAACCGGCGGGAACTATCACACCTGGCGCGGTACTTTGCTTCACGGTGGAGGTAACAAAAAATGGGAATACAGCGTAGGTACCGACTTTTTCGAGTCCGACTATATGTCCTCGCCAAGAGCATATTTTATGCACAAAGACACAAGCACCTTTTATGGAGCTGCAACGGTATTATATCACATTGATGATGAATCATCTTTTTCGGTAGATTTACGGCAGCGTTATACCGACGACGATATCACACGTCACTGCACGAATATAAGAAACACCTATCTTACTTTGCGTTACGAACGGCCTAACTTCTGGGTGAGAGGTTTCTTTAACAAACAATTCAAAAACGCTATCTCGCGATACCTTAATGTGGATGACACAAACTATGAACTCGAGATTATGAAGATATTTAAGTGGGGCAAGAATGTTACAAGCATAGGTGGATTTGCCAAGCAAGTTGGTTTTACAGTCAAGAACAACACCGGCAGCAAGCATACAAGCGATATTGAAAGCTATGCTATAAAAGCGGAAAATGAGCATCACTTATCCGACAAACTCATTCTAACAATCGGCGGCCGCGCAGAATACTTTTCCAGAGTTGGTTTGGTCAGTCTCGGGCGTGGCAGCCTTATCTATAAACCGCGCGAAGACCAGCGGGTTGCTTTAAGCATAGCCAGCGGCTACTATCTTCCTTCTCTTGCTCAGCTTTACGGTTGGGGCGATATCTTACCTAATAAATACAATCCTTCCTTAAATGAGGAAAAAATTACTTCGTATGAAATATCTTATTATGGACAGTTAAGCAAGAAGATAAGAATGAATTCTGCTGTTTTCTATAATGAGTACCGTGGTCTTATTCCAAACTTCTCGAGCTTAACACCCACGAATTCCGTCAACGCACATCAAAGCGGCTTAGAATTAGGTTTCGACTATGTAATTAACTCCTGGTTAAGAGGTTTCGCCAATTATACATACCAGAGGATTCACCGCAGTGACACTAAAAGTAAAGAAGTGGACCCCAAGAATATGATCAATTTTGGCTTGCGAGCCAACAAAGGCAGTTGGTCCTCCAGCATAACCTGCCACTATGTTGACAAGTTCTACGAGATATACGATGCAGCTAATCCGGCATTAGGCCGCCTGTCTGCGATACAAAAAGTGGACCCATATCTCACAGTTGACGCTCGTATTGCCTATAGGCCGATGGATAACCTTGAAATTGCGATAGCTGCTCTTAATCTGCTCAATGATGTACATTATGAAACCAATCCAACAGGCGGATTGATAAATGCTGACAAGGTCGGTCGACGGTTAATGGCAACAGTAAGCTACAAATTTTAGGAAGAGGTAATAAGGGAAAAATCCTGTTCGATATCAAGAGGAAAAATGAGAAGTAAAACTTACATGCTGGTGCTCTTTGTCTTAAGCCTTCTGGCATTGGGGCAGGTCCAGCAGGTCCAAGCTGCTGAAAGTAAGGAGCATCAAATCAAGGCTGCTTTTTTATATAACTTTATACAATTCGTTGACTGGCCTAAGGAGAAAGCGGCTGACAGTAATACACCGATAATCATCGGTATCCTCGGCAAAGACCCTTTCGGTACTATCTTAGACTCCATCAAGAACAAAAAGATTAAAGGAAAAAGCGTCGTCATAAGAAGAGTAAAGACTTTAGAAGAATTGGAAAAAAGTGAAGAGTCGAACGATAAAATAAACGAACTTAAACAATGCCATGTGCTGTTTATCTGTTCTTCGGAGAATAAAAATCTCAGGCAGATAATCGACCTTATCAAGACTGATAACATTCTCACGGTCGGCGAAGCCGATAATTTTCTTGAAAACGGCGGAATTATCAATTTTATGCTTGAAGAGAAAAAGGTCCGTTTTGAAATCAACCTCGATGCCGCAAATACCTCAAACCTGAAAATCAGCTCTCAGTTATTGCGACTGGCAGAAAAAGTAGTGCCCAAGAAGGAGGGGACAAAAAAAGCCGATAAATAGCAACAGGATTGAAATATGATTTTTACCAGATTCCATGACATCACAATAAAAAACAAGCTTACAGCAATAATAATGCTGACGAGTGCCACTGCGCTGCTTATGGGACTAAGTGCCTTTATCACATGGGAATACTTCGATATCAAGAAAAAAATGGTAGCAAATCTTTCAACGCATGCAGCCATAATAGCGGACAATACCAAAGCGGCTGTGGTTTATGAAAACGCCGATGATGCCCGTGAGATTTTAAGCGCTCTCCGCGCAGCTCCTTCTATTATTCATGCTCGAATTTCTACCGAAGACAACAACACTTTAGCAATTTTTAATAAAGACCCAAACGACACAAGTGTACATCTACTACAAATCAAGGGTGAGGGGTATAGCTTCACCCATGATTCCCTAAATCTGCAAAAAAACATCGTACTCGATAATGAAAAAATCGGTACAATTTACTTGAAAAGCGACCTTAGCGAAATAAAACAGGGAGTAACAAGAACGGCAACAATCGGGGCAATCATTGCGGCAATTATAATACTCGTAACCTTTTTTGTCTCGTCAAAACTTCAGAAGATTATTTCCGGGCCAATCTTCAGCTTAGCTGGAGTTGCAAAGGATGTTTCAGAAAACAAGGACTATTCTACACGAGCACTAAAGCACAGCAATGATGAAGTAGGCCAGCTAATCGATGCCTTTAATGAAATGTTATATGAGATACAGGAACGCGACCTGGAACTTACACATCTTAATGAAAAGCTGGAGCTTCGAGTCAAGGAACGCACAGCGGATTTAGTGAATGCCAACAAAAAGCTGGAAAACTTAAACAAGGAACTTGAAGAAACAGTAGAAAAACTGACGGCAGCCAATATCGAACTTGCTGATTTTGCCCACATAGCAGCTCATGACTTAAAGGCTCCGTTACGGGCTATTGGCAGTCTGGCTGGTATGATTGTAGAAGATTACAGAGACAGGCTGGATGAACAGGGCCAAAAGCAACTTAATCTTCTTATACAAAGAACGGAGCGAATGAGCGAGCTTATTAACGGAATCCTCAAATACTCTGAAGTTGGTCGATTCAGCAATGAGAAAGAACAAGTTGACCTCAATCAAGTGGTAGAAGAGGTAATATCAAACATTGCGCCGCCGGAGAACATAAAAGTAAAAGTAGAAAACGAATTACCAAGTATCATTTCTGAAAGGACACGTTTGCTGCAGCTTTTCCAGAACCTGCTGAGCAATGCCATAAAATATATGGACAAACCCCAGGGTCTTATCAAAGTCGGCTGCGTCGAAGAGAATGATTTCTGGAAATTTTATATCTCCGACAACGGACCTGGTATAGAAGAAAAATACTATGACAAAATTTTTACTATTTTTCAGACACTTAAAAGACGGGACGAAGTCGAAAGCACAGGCATAGGCCTTACTATGGTGAAAAAAATTATCAAACTATACAACGGTAAAATATGGGTGGAATCTAAATTAGGGCAGGGTAGCACATTCTTTTTTACTTTGCCAAAGCAAATTGGGGAGGTTAAAAAATATGCGAAACTCCAAGCCAATATTGTTGGTTGAAGACGACGACGTGGACGCGATGACAACAAAACGTGCCCTCAAAGAAATCAAGGTAACAAACGAATTAGTACACAGAGTTGACGGCGAAGATGGACTGGATTATTTAAGGCAAGATGGTGCTCAGAAACCCTGTGTCATTCTCTTAGATCTGAATATGCCCCGGATGAACGGCTTTGAATTTTTGAAATACATAAAGGATGATGAAACCTTAAAGAAAATACCTGTAGTAGTATTAACCACATCCGATGCTGACCAGAACATAGTCGAGAGCTTTGAAATGGGGGTTGCGGGCTATATCACAAAGCCGGTCGATTATAAGCAGTTCGTCGAGGCGATAAGAACGGTAAATATGTACTGGACATTAAGTATGCTGCCCAACGGAGATTGATGCAATTGTTTCTTATCACCCGTTATTTGAAGTATAAAATAAACATTTTAATGGCAAAACTCTGTTATCTTTTAACAGGCTGGGGTAAATCGACCCGGAGTTTCGGCAGAGACTGAGGATAGTTTTGGCGAATAAACTCAACCAGCTTTTCTCGAACCTGGCAGCGAAGAGACCAGCCGGCTGACGCATCCGGAGCACTCATAAGAGCACGCAGCTCAACCGTCTTATCGGAGGTATTGGTAACCTGCAGCACACATACCTTTCCATCCCATAGCTCAGATTCCTTTAAAACACTTTGCAGCTGCTGCCTGACAGCCTCGATGGGCACTGTATAATCAACATGGATGAACACTGTGCCAAGCAAATCCGCGGTCTTTCGAGTCCAGTTCTGGAACGGCTTTTCTATAAAATAGGTTATGGGCACTATCAGACGCCTTAAATCCCATATTCTGACAACAACATAGGTCAAGGTTATCTCTTCTATTCGACCCCATTCGTTTTCAACAATGACAACGTCATCTATGCGAATCGGCTGGGTAAAAGCTATCTGAATACCGGCTATAAAGGTCCCTATGGTCTTCTGAGCCGCCATACCAACAATAAGGCCAATGATACCCGCTGATGCCAGAATGGTAGTGCCAAGCTGACGTACTTTCTCGAAGGTCATCAACATTGTCCCGAGCGCTAAAATAATAACAGCTACAATCACTATTCTTTTCAAAACACCTAATTGCGTATGGACTTTTCTGGCTCTGAGATTGTCTTTGCTGTCAACTTGAAAACCATGAAGGATATAATCATCCAAAACATAAGTGCATTTTATTATCAGCCAGCAGACAAGGGCTATAATAGCGAGGCTGAAAATGTGCTTGGCAGCATCAAGGGCATCGCCGCCAAGCGAATAGGGTAAAACCAAACGGACAACAACTAAAACTACCATCCAGAGTAAAGGCCGATAGCAATGATTAACAAATGAATTATCCACAGGACTTGACGTCCGCCTGCTAATTTTCAGCAATATCTTAAAAACAAAGTAGTGGCCGATAAGGCCGAATGCCAGAGCAAGCCCGAACAGCCAGATAAGCCCCTGCCAGCTTCTGATTAATCCCAACATTAAAGCCTCCTTTCAATCCTCCAATCGCCTATGTCAATAACAGTGAGCCAATAAAGCTATTCGCTCAATATGGCGTTCAGCATATACAGATAATCCGACAGTAATCTCGTTATAAGAAATTTCTTCCTCACCGTTTCTTTGGCTTTTTGCCCAATATTTATTGCTTCACTGGGATTTTTAAGAAGATGCACAATCTTGTCGGCAAATCCCTTTATGTCATCCGGCCTGCACAAAAAGCCATTCTTACCATCCTCAATCTGGACCGGTATTCCACCGACATTTGAGGCTACAACAGCCCTCGCTTTCCACATCGCCTCGGTTACAGCCAGGCAGAATCCTTCCCTTGTAGATTTTTGTATGATTACGCTTGAAAATCTCTGGACAGCATTGACCAGTGTCTCATTATTGCCGATGACAAAAACGATATCGCCTTTTTTGGCAAATTTATCGGCTTTGCGATAAACCTTTTCATACATCCTCAGGCCCTCAGGGTCGTCACTTGCTACGTTGTAGCAGAAAAGCAATCTGCAGTCGGTTTTCTCTTTAACCAGCTTGAATACGTCAATCACTCCTTCAGGGTCCTTCCATGGGTCAAGTCTTGAGACCTGGGTTATAACAGGTTTATCCGTCGGAACACCCGCTTTCTTAATCTGCTCCAGAATAACCTCATCGCTGATTTCTTTGTTTTTCTGACTAAGTGGATTGATAGCCGGAAACATAAGTCTCTGTTCTACCGGCAAATCCTTTTTGAAATATCTTTCACTTGAAAAAACAATCTGGTCGTATTTTAGCAAAAAGCCCTTAAGAAAATCCCACAGCTCTTTATTGGGGTCGGTCAAATCAATGTGGCACCGCCATATCCAGGGCTGACTTTTCCTGTACGAGCGGATTAACGCAAGCGGCTGTGGGTCGTGAATAATTACACAATCGTGGTCCAGATGAGTAAATTTCGAGAAATTTTCGTTAACCTGAAGATACAAACGCCTTTTCCTCTCAGATAAATTCAGTTTCGCACCCTGCAGTGCATTGTGGAAGCTTTTCGTTATCTCAAAAAATTCCTGGCTGCCGTGCAGGATTCTCCAGCCGGCATTTACACCAACATCATTCATCAGCAGAACAAGAGAGTAAAGAATCTCTGCCACTCCGCCCCCCTGATAGGTAGCATTAAGATGAACAATATGTCTGCCGTACAGGCTTCTTGCCCTTGCGTAAATCTCTACCAACGTTTCATCAGGTACTATATGCCGAAAATCTTCAAGACTTAACATAACAGCTCCTCAACAAATTCTTCATTTTACCAATTTCTCAAGTAATAACCTCAGTTCATAAACCGAACCAAGACTGAAACGCGCCTTCGAAATACCATATCCGATTTTAATAGAAAATGCTTTTTCCGGCAAAACAGAAAATAAATCCTCGTCGGTATAATCATCGCCTGCCGCAAGGATAAAACTGTTCCTCCGTTTTTCAAGCCACTGTTTTGCGACCCTTCCCTTGCCCACACCCATATTCTTTACCTCAAGAATTTTGCTGCCCTCAAAAACACCGACACCCATATTAGCAGTAAGACTCAGTATGGCATCTCGCAGCTCCTGAGTCCTGGCATAAGCCAGTTCGGGATCTGCCCTGCGAAAATGCCAGACAAGAGAAAAATCCTTCTCCTCAATGAAAGAGCCCGGCGTTCTATCAGTATACAGCTCAAAGATAGGCTTTATAATCTGTTTCCAGTCATTTCGCAAAGGCTCTATTACTCGCCAGTCTTTACCGCGCTCTTTAATCCAGGCGCCATGCTCGGCAATCAAAGAGACATCAAGCTTTCCAAGCCACTTTTCCAGCGTCGCTTTGTCCCTTCCACTTATTATTACGACCTCGTTTTTTCTGTCGCTGCTGATGGCTCGCAGCAATTTTAACAAGCCGGCATCAGGCCCTGCCTGTGTTGGTCTTCCTGCAAAACCCACCAATGTGCCGTCATAATCAAGCAGAAACAATCTTTTAGAGCTTCTATTAAATTTTCTAATTATCTGCTCTTTGAGGGTCTCAGTAAGGTAACGTACAGACAATTTTTGCTGAGTTTTTTTCACATTTATTAAAGTCTGGGTAAAATCATGAGTCCATCGAGTCACATTATAACTTGAAAGTCTGTACTGCATTAATCTGTTACGTTCAT
>CAZMQF010000069.1:0-12988 GCA_964568365.1 uncultured Pirellulales bacterium
ATCGGTTGATACGATAGATTTGGCAGAAGACCGTGACCGATTCCGTGCTATGATGGCCAAGCTTAATATACCAATGGCAGAATCGGGAATGGCAAGCAAGCTTGAAGAAGCACTGGATATAGCGAAACGGATTGGTTATCCCCTGATGGTAAGGCCTTCATATGTACTCGGCGGGCGAGGGATGGAAGTCGTTCACGACGAAGATATGCTGAGAGAATATGTAGCTGCGGCGGTTGAGGTAACTCCGGAGCGGCCGATACTTATCGATAAATTTCTGTCGAATGCGATAGAGGCAGAGGCAGATGCATTAAGCGACGGTGAAGATGTATTTGTGCCTGCGGTTATGGAGCACATCGAGCTGGCAGGCGTACATTCGGGTGATTCCGCCTGCGTGATACCGCCTGCAACAATACCACAAAAGCACATAGATACTATCTGCGAATATACCAGAAAAATTGCCAAAGAGCTAAATGTCGTTGGTTTAATGAATATGCAGTATGCAATAGCAAACGATGTTGTCTATGTTCTTGAGGCCAACCCGCGGGCATCAAGAACAGTTCCTTTGGTTTCGAAAGTGTGCGGTTTATCTATGGCGAGGGTTGCGACGCAGCTTATGCTGGGTAAAAAACTCTCAGATTTGAAACTTATCAATAAAAAGATTCCATATTTCGGTGTAAAGGAAGCAGTCTTCCCGTTCAATATGTTCCCTGAGGTTGACCCTCTTCTGGGACCTGAAATGCGTTCGACCGGTGAGGTGCTCGGGCTGGCTGATACATTCGGCCTTGCATATTTTAAGGCACAGGATGCGACGCAGGTTCCGCTGCCAACAAAAGGAACTATTTTAATAACGGTTACGGATAAAGATAAAGATTCTGTCGTTCGGACAGCAAAGCAATTCGCAGAGCTTGGCTTTTCTATCAAAGCCACAGAAGGAACTCACCGATTCCTTAAAAGAAAAAAGATCGAGTCAGAGCATATACTTAAGATGCACGAGGGCAGGCCCAATATAGTTGATGCTATCAAAAACGGCGAGATTCAATTGGTGATAAATACACCGGCCGGCAAGCTGAGCAAATACGACGATTCCTATATCCGCAAGGCAGCGATAAGATATAAGATACCGTACATTACGACCACAGCAGCTGCAGCGGCTGCGGTGAAAGGCATAGCAGCCTATCGTCAGGGAACAAGCTCAATAAAGTCGCTGCAGTGCTATCACTCTGACATAAAATAAAGCCCTGCTCTTCCGTTGTTAAAAAGCTGTGTGTGCTTTCGAAAATATTTTAGTGTTTAAACCTTTCCTTACGAATTAAAATTTCATATCATCTTAGTATATGGTAAAAAGCTTCGAAAACATTTTCATCAGCAACTACGGCTATCAGGTGGTTGAGATATCACCGGAAGATGCTGAAGATATCGAGCGATATTTGAACGGACAAAACAACAAAAAAAATGAAAATCAGCAGGAATTTAAGCTTCCGGAAGCAATCGGCATTCTGCCGATTCGAAACGTAGTGGTTTTCCCAGGGACAGTGACACCACTTGCTATCGGCCGGGAAAAAAGCAAAGGGCTTATAAAAGAAACCAAAATAAATGAATCTATAATAGGTCTCGTAACACAACTCAATCCTCAAACAGATAAGCCGGGTTTCAAGGACATATACGGGATAGGCACAGCAGCAACAATCTTAAAAATCATAAAACTCCCACAGGGTCCGATGTATATAGTAGTACATGCCTTATCCCGTTTTAAGATAATACAAACAGTCGCTTCTGAATCTTACCTGAAAGCCAGGGTAAAGCCGCTTAAACCTATTATTAAAATGACGAAAAAGGTTGAAGCTTTAATGGTTAGTGTCCGCCAGGCGGCTAACCGCGTCATTGAATTAAGCCCAAATGTCCCCGATGAAGCTTCACTGCTGCTTGAAAACATAGAGAATCCATCGGCATTAGCTGACTTTTTAGCAGCTAATCTCAGTCTCAAAATCGGAGAAAAACAAAAGCTGCTGGAAGAACTCGACGCCGGCAAACGCCTCGAGCAGATATCAATTGCCCTGGCAAACCAGCTCGAAGTACTGGAAATGAGTCATAAGATTCAGGGCAAGGTCAGAAATTCGATTGAAAAAAGCCAGCGGGAATTCTACCTGCAGGAGCAGTTAAAAGCCATTCAAAAGGAACTCGGTCACGGTGATAGCCAAACTGAAGAGCTAAAACAAATCAGGGAAAACATCAAGAAAGCAAAGATGCCTCAGACTGTAGAGGCCGAATCGCTTCATGAACTTGACAGACTCAGCAAAATATCGCCTGCATCGCCGGAATACAGCGTTATACGAACATACCTGGACTGGGTGTGCGAGCTGCCCTGGTCAAAAGAAACAAAAGACCAGCTTGATATCAATAAAGCTGAAAGGATATTAAACAAAGACCATTACGATTTGAAAAAAGTGAAAAAACGCATTCTTGAATTTCTCGCTGTGCGCAAGCTCAATCCGACAGGCAAAAGCCCTATACTTTGCTTTGCCGGTCCGCCGGGAGTGGGCAAGACTTCGCTCGGCAAATCAATAGCATCGGCACTGGGCAGAAAATTCATACGAATATCACTGGGCGGAATAAGAGATGAGGCTGATATTCGGGGACATCGCAGAACTTATATCGGTGCTCTGCCGGGCAGGATTTTGCAGGAGCTGAGAAAGGCTGACAGTAAAAATCCGGTGTTTATGCTCGATGAACTTGACAAAATCGGCTCTGATTTCAGAGGAGACCCTGCAAGCGCCCTGCTCGAAGTGCTCGACCCTGAACAGAATAATACATTCAACGACCATTATCTTGACCAGCCGTTCGATTTGTCAAAGGTAATGTTTATCGGTACGGCAAACTATACAGAACCGATTCCGCCGGCCCTGCACGACAGGATGGAAATCATAGAGCTGCCCGGTTATACGACAATAGAAAAATTGAAAATCGCAAAAAGATACCTCGTTCCGCGACAGATTAAGGAAAACGGTCTAAGCAGAAAACAGCTTGTTATCAAGGACGACGCTATAAATTCGATAATAGAAAACTATACGCGGGAAGCCGGTGTAAGAAATCTTGAAAAAAATATTGCTGCAATATGCCGGAGCGTTGCAACCGAAATTGCAAAAAACAAAAAGAAACGTGCAGCAGTTGGCAGAGCTGAGCTTGCAAAGATACTTGGGCCGATTCAATACGAATCCGAGCTCGCTTTACGAAGCGGGATACCCGGCGTGGCAACCGCCCTCGCATATACACCTGTCGGCGGCGAGCTTCTGTTTATAGAATCGGCACAAATGCCGGGCAAGGGACAACTGCAATTGACCGGCCACATCGGCGACGTTATGAAGGAAAGTGCACAGGCAGCCTTTTCGATTGTAAAATCGAACGCCAAGAAGATGAAAATCGATGCGGAGAAATTTAAAAAATTCGATTATCACATTCACGTCCCCGCAGGTGCAGTGCCTAAAGACGGACCCAGTGCCGGTGTTGCAATGTTTACCTCACTTGTAAGTTTGCTGCTCGGCAAAGCTGCCCGCCCTGATGTTGCTATGACAGGTGAGATAACGTTGCGAGGGCTGGTTCTACCAATTGGAGGCCTGAAGGAAAAAATCCTCGCTGCAAAACAGGCCGGCATAAAAACCGTCATCCTGCCGGCCAGAAACAAAAAAGATTTACCCGATGTCCCAGCCGAAGCCAAAAAAGGCCTAAAATTCGTATTTGTCAAAAACACTAACGAAGCACTAAGAACCGCTCTCAGCAATTAATGCTATTTACTACCTTAGTCACATCTATCATTTCAGCGACGTCGTGGACGCGGAGGATTGACACACCTGCAGCGGCACAAAGTGCGACAGCAGCAGCGGTGCCGAAGATACGTTCTCTGGGATTTTCTCTGCCGGTGATTTGGCCGATAAACCGTTTTCTGCTCGGCCCCGCCAAAACGCGGTAACCGCTTTTTACAAACTTATCGATATTTTTCAAAAGCAGAAGATTGTGCTCAAGTGTCTTTCCAAAACCAATTCCTGGGTCAATAAAAATCCTCTCTCTCGGTATTCCGAACTGCTGAGCCTTCGCCGCCCTATCGAGCAAAAACTGAAGAACCTCCAGAACAACATCTTTATAATGCGGATTTTTCTGCATAGTCTGCGGCGTTCCCTGCATATGCATCAAAACAACCGGCAGGTAACTATCCGCAGCTAACCGCCCTACTCGCTCGTCACTTAACGCGGTAATATCGTTTATCATAGAGGCTCCCGCATTGAGAGCTGCCTTAGCAACCTCAAAATTGTAAGTATCTATACTGACGGGGACACCAATTTTCTTTACAAGGGCTTCGATTACTGGTATAGCCCGTTTTATTTGCTCATCGGCTGATACAGGGCTGGCTCCCGGCCGGGTGGATTCAGTTCCCACGTCTATAATTGCTGAGCCATCGGCAGCCATTTTCAGGCCGTGTTCGACTGCCCTTTCAGTATCAAAATACTGGCCGCCGTCACTGAAAGAATCGGGCGTAACGTTCAGGACTCCCATCAACAGGCAGCCTTTTGAGAAATCCAGCCTCTGTCCCGGCCAGGTCAAAATATCTTTTCTATCCCCTTTCATTTCTCTTTACCTGAAAACCAATACCTTTTATTTTTTCAATTAGCCTTCGGTCGACATTTTCGACTAAAACCTTTGTATTTTGAAATTCTCTTCGCACAGGATACCCTTTTCTCAGCCGGTCAAAATAAACAGTCCTTTTTTCAGCCGGCATATTCAGCATATCCTTTAAAGCCAAAACATCTTTATTTATGTCATAAATCCTACTAACAATCTGCCATAATGTTTCCTGCTCATCTGTGTCACCCTTAATTTCTATCGCAGGTACCGAAGGCTCCGGCAGAAAATCATTCACATCTTTGACAGGCTCAAGGCCGAAATAATCACAGGCTGCTTTGTAAATCATAATTAGCCCCGCTATTTTGCCATCCAGAGAATAGCCGGCTATGTGGGCAGTACCAATGTCAACCATCTCCAAAAGCTCAATATCGATATTCGGCTCATTTTCCCAAACATCAAGAACAGCAGCCTTTATTGAGCCGCTCTTAATTTTATCCTTCAAGGCCTGGGAATTCATTACAGCCCCTCTCGCCGTATTGATAAAGATACAGCCTTTTCTTACCGAATCGAAAAATCTTTTATCAGCCAGATGATATGTCTTATCAACGCCTTCGAAAGTCAGCGGTGTATGAAGTGTGATAATGTCACAATCAAACAATTGCTCCAGAGGCAAATACTTCCTGTCACCGGTCTCTCTGTATAAAGGCGGGTCATTTAAGAAAGGTTTAATTCCTAAAGCTTCACATTTTTTTTCCACCCTGCTTCCGACATTGCCCACGCCGATTATGCCTATTGATTTACCATCTAAAGTGATGTTATATCCTTTTGCAATTCCAAGAAGCGCCGCTATAACATATTCAGCGACGCTGTTTGCATTCGAGCCGGGAGCAGAAGCAAAACCTATATTTTTTTGGGCCAGGAACACCGTGTCAATATGCTCGAAACCGATTGTTGCAGTTGCGACAAATTTAACTTTGCTGCCGGTGAGCAATTCTTCATCGACTCTTGTAATACTGCGAACCAAAAGAATATCTGCATCTTTTACAGTCGATACTGAAATATCCCTGCCGTCGATTGTCCGGACATCACCAATCGACGAAAAACATTCCTTAACAAAAGGTATATTTTCATCCGCTATAATTTTCATATAAATTCGCTTTTCATAAAAGCTGCTCTTTACAATATTTTATTTGTTTTTCCCTTCAATTGCACACATATTATCCTTGGATATAATCACCTCTAAAGTATAATACTCACAACTTAAAAAGATATTAAAGTTGAAATATAATTATGGAGGTATACGACAATGCCGGAATTTTCAAACCCATTTGGCTGTCTTGCAAACGACAGGAAGGTTACAGAGGCCGAGTTAATCAGAGCGATTCGTTTTATGGTGGCGGCAGAGTACGAAGCTGTACAGCTATATATGCAGCTGGCAGAATCCACCGATAACAAACTGGCAAAAAAGGTGCTCATTGATATAGCCGACGAGGAAAAAGTGCACGCAGGAGAATTTTTAAGGCTTCTGCATCAACTGGCGCCCGACGAGAAAAAGTTCTACGATAAAGGAACCGAAGAAGTCGAAGAAATGATAAATGAATAAAAAAATCGCAGGCATACAAACTAAATTTCGAATCCTGCGATTCTAACACCGCAGTCGGGACAGCAGCCGTCTTTGATATTATTGGCCCTGATTGTGTAATATTGCCGTTCGACAAGCAGTCTGTTACAATTGTAGCAATAGGTATTCTCGGTATTCGAGCCGGTGACATTACCGATATAAACATAGTGCAGTCCCGCGGCCTTTCCGATTTCGTACGCCCTCTGAAGCGTTTCGAGAGGCGTTGCAATCGAATCGAGGTATTTATACTGAGGGTGGAATCTGCTTATATGCCAGGGAACATCCGCACCGGCTTTCGCCACAATAAATTCAGCCAACCGTTTTAACTCATCTTCCGAATCATTTTCGTTCGGAATAACCAGAGTGGTAACTTCGAGCCATATATCGGTCTTTTTTGCAATATATTCAATCGTGTCGAGCACCGGCTGCAGATGCGCTTTGCAAAGCCTGCTGTAGTAATCCTCACTAAAGGCCTTCAGGTCGATATTTATCCCGTCAAGCCATTCTTTTGCAAAGTCAATAGCCTCGGCCGTCTCGTACCCGTTGCTGACAAAGACATTCGCAAGGCCTTTCTTTTTTGCAAGCCTCCCGCAATCGGCACATAATTCCATAAAAATTGTCGGCTCAGTATATGTATAAGCGATTGATTTGCAGCCGTAATTGACGGCAGCTTTTACAATCTGTTCCGGACTTATCGCCTGGCCGTCAATTTCACCCTGCTCTACAGCAGCCTGGCTTATCTGCCAGTTCTGACAAAAATCGCACTGGAAATTACAGCCTTCTGTAGCGATTGAAAAACTGCTCGTCCCCGGCTGAAAATGAAACAAAGGCTTTTTCTCTATCGGGTCCGGATTGGCAGAACAAAGCTTGTTATAGGTGAGTGTATATAAAATTCCGCCAATGTTTTTTCGAACCCGGCATCGCCCTGTCTTTCCCTGGCCGATAAGGCAACGATGACTGCACAAATAACACTGAACCTTTTTATCCCCTGCCTGCTCCCACAAAACCGCCTGTTTAAGATTTTGTTTTTCCATAAACATCACTTTCTGTTGAATTTATAATACGGTTGAGATTTTATATTTATGGTATTTGAATAAAATCCTCCCACCCGATTATATTCTCTACCTCACCATCCGCTAGATACTCATAACTCGTAACAGCATTTTGAATCCCCAAGGCATTCGCAAATTTATGCATTTGCTCACTTGCAAAAAAGCCCTCTGAAGGATGAAAATGGCCTTTTGGGCTAATAAAGTTAGAGCCGGAAATTAGTTTTTCCATTTCACTTGCCATCTCTTTCTGTTCTCTTGAACCAGGTTGTATTATCCTATATTCATCTGAATTCATCTTTTTTTTAATGAAGCTTTCCGCTAATTTAATCCAAATATTATTAACTTTAAAATTTTGCTCTAAATAATTCTGTATTTCTTCTTGAGAACTTAAGCCCCTCTCTTTGATATCCGGCAACAAACTTTTCATTTGTTCTTCCATCAACTGCGGATTCTCCGCCAAGAATTGTTGTATTTCTTCAGGATTCTTAAAAAAGGCGTCCAATTCCTTACTAAAAGATTTCATTTTCTGATTAAATTCTTTCATCTTTTTAGGTAATTTGATTTTTCCAAAAGGCGAGGAAACTCTTAAAATTTTGCGAATTTCATCAATTATTTTCTTACCATCAACCAATTTTGCAAATACCTCCGGTCGCCCCTTAAGCCTTTTTCTTTCTTTATTCGGCACCTTCTCGCCGAAATAATCCGGACATGAATTGTACTCATCAACCAATTTGCCGTCTCTATAATACCAATAACAAAATACATCATCGTCATGAACGACCAATCTAAGAACATCATAATTAACCATATTTGCAATTGCATCAGCGAGAGGAACCTGACCATAATTATCAGGAAAAACACCAATCCAACCGTTAATTGGCTTTGACATAAAGAATTTATATCCCTCTCTTTTTGAAATGTCTGCAAGAACATTCCTTATGTAATCTGATGATTCCGAACGAATATGAATTGAATCATAAAAACCTCCCATATTATCATCCTCCCTTTTTAAAACACTCTGCCAATAATTTTATCGGATGAATCGCCTTTTTGCCGCTTATATGTTCTATCTGCATACCGCAGGCGGCACATTCTGTCAATACTATCTTACCTGAAGTCCGTTTCAAAGCATCTTTTAAATTCTCCGATATTTTTTCAGAAAGCTCGTATTTGTCCTTCTGCATCCCGTATGTCCCTGCCAGGCCGCAACAGCCGGCTTTCAGGTCAACAGCCTTAAAACCACACAGCTTATCAAGAAGCTCTATACTCGCACCTGTCGAGCCGAGCGCAAACAAATGACAGGGTGTATGATAAGCAAATTCACCTGCCAGCTTTGCCGCGGCAGGTTTTAATTTCCCCTCTTTATATAAATCAAAAAGATAATTCATCAGCTCGAATGTATTTTCTGAAACAAGTTTTGCATCTTCACCGGCGACAAAATGCCTTAGCTCTTTTTGTAAACAAAGAGCAGCGCTGGGTTCGGAGCAGATGATTTTGTAACCTGCTTTGACGGCCTGCACCAGATGTTCCACATTGAAAGCCAAATCCTTTTTCGCAGTTTTTATGTCACCATAACAAAGGGCATGCAAAGGTACCGGCCGCTGTTTCGGTAATGTAACATCGATATTATTATGCCTTAAAAAATCAATTACCGCAAAGCCCAGCTCGTGGTCATTATAATTGGCAAATGTATCAACAAAATAAGCGACCTTTCCAACCGGTTTTTCAATCGGTCCAAGCTTTGCCAAATACTTATTTGCCCTTTTCAAAAAGCTGCCCCGATTGAAAGCGGGCATCTGCCTGCGTCTGTCAAGGCCGGCTGCTTTTTCAAGCAGCCTCTTAAAAAGCCGAATCCGCATAATAAAATTTGAAAGCCAGTTAAACTTACTGCCAAGCACACTAAGATAACGATTCCTCGATAAAGTAAATTCTGCCCTTTTTAATCCCTTACGCTTAACATACTGAGCTCGTGCAGCAACCATCAATTTTGAAACATCAACACCCGAGGGACATTCGACAGAGCAGAGTTTGCAATTTATGCACAAATCCAGAAACTTTTTGAACTCGACCGATTCAAAATCCTTTTCATTTATTTTGCCTTTCATCCATAAACTTAGAACATTGGCCTTGGCTCTTGAGCTGCCAAGTTCCTCATCGAGCGCTCTGAAAACAGGACACAGGCGCAAATCTGTTTCTTTAGCCAGACACAGGCCGCAACCGTTGCACTGCTCAAGCTCGGTTAAAAGCTCATCACCTTCAAAAAGCAGACCGGCTTGCAATCTTTCGGGCAAAAATTCGTCTTCAGCCTTTAAGTTTTTTATCATAATATCGGGGTCACTATTAATAATTTTGCCGGGATTCATAATGCCGGCTGGGTCAAAGATATTTTTTATCTTGCACAAAACATCGTAGAATTCGTCTCCGAACTGGCTTCTGATAAAAGCGGCTCTGACGAGGCCGTCTGCGTGCTCACCGCTGATTGAACCGCCGAGCGACCAGGCAAGCGAAAAAACTTCATTCGCAAGTGCAACCATTTTCTGCACATCTGCCTGTCGGCTTAAATCAAGGTAAGGCCTGATATGCAGCTCGCCGTCACCCGCATGACCATAATAGGAAAGGGCAATATCATAGCGTTTGCCGAACTTCTCTATGCCGGAAATATATTCAGCAAGTTTACTGCTGTCCACAGATACATCTTCAATGAATGGGACAGGGTGCTTTCTTGTCTTTTTTCTGTCGAGCAAAGGCACAGCGTCATTGCGTAATTTCCACAATCTGTTTTGCTGTTCAGTGTCAAAAACAATTTTTCGGTTAACGGCGAGTTTTCCAACTGCAGAACTTGTTTTTTCGCTTTTTTCCTTTACCTGCTGCTCTGAATCGCCGGTATGCTCAACCAGAAGAACGGCCTCTGCCGAAGGCAGGATGTCCCTGTATTGCGGCAGAGCATCCCTTGCCACATCCAGCAGAGTTTTATCCATCAGCTCACAGGCTGAGGCTCCGCTATCCATAATAACAGCTGCCGCGTGCGCCATCTTTTCGAGCGAATCAAACTCAAGCAGCAGCAAGGCCTCCGCCTGGGGCAATTTGACCGTTCTAAGCCTGATTTTTGTAAATATTGCCAGTGTCCCCTCAGAGCCGGCCAAAAGTTTCGCCATATCTATTCTGCCGTTGTGACAAATTCCTGCGATGTTATAACCGCTTCGATTACGCTTTGAGTGGGGAAGCGCTTTTTTTATAACTTCGTCATTATCAGATAATACTGCCAGGCATTTTCCGGCTATCGAACCGACGGTGTCCGGTTTTGACGAAGGCTGAAAATCATTTTGAAACTCAACCACGCTGCCGTCTGACAGTACCGCTTCAAGGGATTCGACGTAGTCGGCCATATAACCATACTGAAGAGAATGGGCACCTGTTGAATTATTGGCAACGCAGCCGCCGATTACGGCTCTGTTGGACGTGGATGGGTCCGGACCAATTCTCCTTTTGTATTTTGAAAGGAAACCATTTAAATCATCAAGCACTACACCAGGCTGAGTAAAAACAATCTTACCATTTTGCTCGGCGGAAATTATTCTATTCATATACCGTCGTATATCAAGAACGATACCGCTGGAAAGTGACTCTCCTGCCACACCGCTCCCGGCACCACGAGCAGCGACAGGTATATTATTCTCGGCGGCATATTTTACAGTTGCAACAATATCATCAATGTCACGAGGGACGAGAACACAGGTCGGTATTAGCCTGTAAATGCTTGCATCACTGCTGTAAGCGGCTCTGTGCAGCATGTCAACAAAAACGTTGCCACGCACGATTTGCTCTAAGTCACCCCCAATATCTGCCGATGTCTTCTTCATCTGCACTTTTTTCACTTTGAATCACGCGGCTGTAACTTCAAATGGTTGATGACGCCGCCAGTTCGCAACACTTTAAGCTCTTCATTACTGACCCGGCCGTTGATAAACTGCTGAACAACACGGTCAGAATGATTGCGGATAAAATCTGCGTCGCCGTCGGCGATAATTTTTCCGTCATGTAACATAATAATACGATCTGCTATTTTATAAGCGCTTGTTATATCGTGAGTTACGGCAACACTTGTCAGGCCGAGACCTTTTTGTAACTTTAAGACAAGCTCGTTAATTATATCTGCACGAATTGGGTCCAGTCCTGTTGTGGGCTCGTCATACAATATCACTTCGGGATTCAAGGCGATTGCCCGAGCCAGTGCAACTCTTTTGCGCTGCCCTCCGGAAAGCTGAGCCGGAAAGTAATTTTGAAAACCATCAAGACCAACCAATGCCAGTTTCGATTTGACAAGCTCATCAAGACCGCTTACCTTCTTCGTCTTATAACTCCGCCTTACAGGAAACAATATATTTTCAGCTACCGTTAGGCTGTCAAATAAGGCGCCGCCCTGAAAAAGAAAGCCAAAATTCATTCGTATTTTATCCAACTGGTCTTCCTCAAGCTCATCGATGCGCTGTCCCTTGAAATAGACCCTGCCCGAACTCGGTCGTAATAAAGCTATTAAATGCTTTATCAGAACAGTCTTGCCACATCCGCTCGGGCCGATTACTACAGTGGTTTTGCCCTTCTCTATCGCCAAATTAATATTATCGAGGACAACATTTACGCCGAACTTTTTGGTGACATTTTCCAAAAAAATTATACCATCATCCTTACAAGGCTGAGAGTTTTTTTCCTGTGCCTGCGTTTCCATTTTCTCTTGTATAACCTCTTAAACTTAAAGCAACACAGTATACCGTTAACACAAATGTTTCACTAAAGCAAACTTCTCATTGGCCAGAGTGTATTGTAAATAGCCTTAAAAATCACAACGAGCGCAAAATCGATAGCCAGTATTGAAATAAAGCTGGCAACAAAAGCTTCGGTACAGGCCTGTCCCACCCCGTGAGCTCCTTCTCTGCAGGTAAAACCCTTGTAACAGCTTATGGCTGCGATAGCTGCACCAAAGAAAAATCCCTTTACTACGCCGATACTCAAATCCCATAACTCAACGCCCTGTGCACTGTACTCCCAGTAAGGCTGGCTGTTAATGTGAAGATAATACACGCTTACGAAAAATCCTCCAAGACTGCACATCAGGTCGGCAAAGATAATCAGGATAGGTGTAAGCAGCAGACAGGCCAGAATCCGCGGTGCAACAAGATACCGCATCGGGTCTGTACCCATACTCCTGACAGCTTCAATCTGTTCGGTAACCTTCATTGTCCCCAGCTCAGCTGTCAATGCGCCGCCGATTCGCCCCGCGAGCATAACCGCAGCAAGAACAGGGCCGAGCTCCTTAACACCGGAAATATTGATTAACACACCGAGCCTTTCCTCAAAACCCATAAATGCAAGCTGGTCATAAGCCTGAATCGCAAGCGTCATTCCGACAAAAGCACCAGTTATCATTATGACTGGCATAGACCGTACGCCGATAATATACATCTGTGTCCAAATCAAAGGGTACGCAGCGGGTTTGAAACAGCTTGCTATGGAAACAACCAGAGACCGCCAGACGAATCGGCTGAACTGACCTGCTTTTTCCACATCATTTACAAACCTGTCGTTAAGCGCAGCTATCATAATATTAACTCCTACATCAAAAATTAACTTTCCTTGAAAGATTCAAGAACAAAAAATTTATTATGAACCATAATCTCATTTAAGCTAAAATAATACAATACCT
>CAZMQF010000070.1:0-12961 GCA_964568365.1 uncultured Pirellulales bacterium
GTAGCTGGAGAAGGTAGCGTTGAAGATACCGACGATTTGTTCGAGCTGAGTATCGAGAAGCTGATGGAGATACCGATAGTAACCGCATCGCGGCAGGAGCAGTCGATATATGAGCTTGCGGTTCCGGTTACTGTGATTACGGCTGAAGATATTCATTACAGCGGTCTGACGAGCATACCTGAGATTCTTCGATATGCAGTAGGTGTAGATGTGGTTCGTCTTGACCGGGCGAGATATATGGTGGGCGTAAGAGGTCTTTTCAGCACGGTTTCAGACAGAACACTTGTACTAATCAACGGCAGGAGTACATTGGACCCAGTTTTTGGCACGAGCTGGATGGAGATGCCTGTTTTAGTTGAGGATATCGACCGGATAGAGGTTGTTCGCGGCCCGGGCGGAGCTGTTTGGGGCTCGAATGCATATACGGGCGTTATCAACATAATTACGAAAAAGCCTGAAGATGTGAAGGGCGTTTTTTCGAGCACAACAATGACTGAATTCGGTGACAGTTATACACATCTTCGGTACGGCGGAGTCGATAAGAATTTTTCCTGGCGAATCTCAGCAGGGTATGAGGACATTGAGAATTCGGACGAGGCCGGTGCTGGCAGGATGTTTTCGAAATTTGGAAATCCTCTGTTGGATACGCTTATGGGCTACAGCTCTTTCGAGGCGCATGACTTTTTCAGGAGCTATAAGTTCGATACGGATTTTGGGTATGAGATTTCCGACGCCAGCAAGCTGTCTTTCGGTGCTGCTCATTCGAATTCCGAAATAGGGGACAGGGATTTTTTGGGGTATTTTCCGCAGGAGAATGCTCTTACGAGTATTACAAGGGTATATGCGAGGATGGACCACAGCTTTGATGAGAAAACGAAGGGATATTTACAGTGGTTCGGAAATTTTGCAGTATTTAATAATTCGTATGTGATAAGACGCTACGCCTATAACGAAAACGACCTTGAAGGCCAGCTTAGCTTTAAACCTGATGATACGCACAATATCTCGATAGGCGGGAATCTTCGCTGGGTGCATATTACATCTGATAACGCAAGCACTATAGATGAAACTTACTTTTCGAGCGACACCTACGATGAGTATTGGGCGGGAATGTATGCCGTCGATAGAGTCAAACTCTCCGACAGGCTGACTATCGAGGCTCAGGGGCGCATTGACCGTTTCAATAAGACACAGACGGACTGGTCGGCGAGAGTGGCAGCGTTGTATTCTCTGGATGAACAAAAAAGACACATATTGAGGTTTGGTTTTGGAAGGGCCTTCCGGGCGGGCAGTACTTCACTGCGTGAGTTTAATGCTAATGCGATGTATATGTTTCCTTTAGGCACATTATTCAATGCCGGTAGTATCGGTAGTAAGCTTCACAATGAGAACACGTATTCGCTTGAGGCCGGTTATGTCGGAAGGTTTACGGATGATGTTACACTCAGACTGGATGCCTTTTATCAGAGGATGGAACATCTGATGGGAGTAATAAATGAGGTAAGTACTCCTTTTACTACGAGTACTTTTGTAAGTACCGGTGGCGCGAATTTATACGGTGCCGAGGCGGAGCTAAGAACAAAGATTGGTGATAACAGTACCTTATCGGCCTGGTACGCATACCATCAACTGGATTTGGATTATCAAACTGAGATTATCAGGTCGTTTAATCCTGCGAGGCACAAAACAGGGCTTTTGTATCGCTGGTTTGTGGATAAAAATTGGGTGTTTAACTTAAATTACAGCAATTCAATTATTAATGAGTCCTTTGATACGACCAGCATGGGTGATGTACAATTCAGTCCGTTTAACAAAAAGAAGACAATTAACCGCCTTGATTTATCTATCAGCCGGAAAATTTTACAGGGCGATGGCGAGCTTATGATAGGCGTGGCGGATGTTTTGAATAAGACAAGCCCGGCAGCATCCGACTATACCAATTTTACAGGCTATGAGACGCCCGGCAGGATGTTCTTCGGCAGGATTCAGATTCACTACTGATGTTTTTGAGTGCAGGCGTCGTGATTATTTATTCGGCAGCAGTTTTTTGATTTGTTCGATTGTTCTTTGAGTAGCGCCCTGATTTTTTCTTATGACTTCCCTGCCATTTCCAGCGATTTTTTGAGCAAAATCGTTGTCTGTGAGGCATTTTTCGACAGTCTTAAACAATTCGTCAGCATCCTTTACCTGAATGGCGCCTTCGTCTGCTAACAAAGCATCGATAGTCTGGTTAAAGTTGAACGTGTAAGGACCGAAGATAGTACATTTTCCCAGTGCAGCGGCCTCGGTCATATCCGAGCCTCCCATAGGCACGAGTGAGCGTCCGACAAAGATTACCGTTGCGAGCGAATAAAATTTTCTCAAATCTCCCATAGTGTCCCCGAGTATAACGGTTCGGCTGTCAGTTTTTGGCGGATTGGGATTGTCTTTGATTTGACTGTATCGGACAAAGGGCAGGCCGAATTGGCTTATCAGCTGTGCTACTTCGTCAAATCTTTCAGGTTTGCGGGGTACAATGACTAATCGCAGGTCTTTGAATTTATCATCAGATATTAATTTCATATAAGTTCTTAGCAGCAGTACTTCTTCGTCGGTTCCGGTTCCGCCGGCGACCCATAACCTCTGGTTTTGTTTTATGTTAAGTTTTTCAGCAAGCCGGTCGGTTCCATCGACTTTGTCTGTGATTTGAGCGGTGTCATATTTTAATGAGCCGGTGACGATTATTTTGTCTTTTGGTGCGCCGAGTGCCCGGAAGCGTTTTGCGTATTCTTCGGTTTGTGCGAGGATAAGAGTTGTCTGCTGAAATATTTTTCGTATTATTGATTTTATAATTTTGTATTTTGGAAGGCTTTTGTCACTAATGCGGCCGTTAACGACGACTACGGGAATGTTAAGGTACTTAGCTATATCAACGAGGTTCGGCCAGACCTCAAGCTCCATCAGAAGACAGATTGCAGGTTTGATGTTTTTAAAAGAGCGCTGCATAATGGCAGAAAAATCGAGGGGGAAATAAAAGACGGTCAGTTCGCTTCCGTAAAGTTTGCCGGCCCTGTCGAAACCGGTGTCGGTTGTTGTGCTAATTACGATTTCATAGTCGGGGAAGTTTTGTTTTAGCCTGTCAACAATTGTCCTTGTAGCGTTTACCTCGCCGACGCTGACTGCGTGGATCCAGATGCATTTTTTGTCGGGATTTTTGCGAGAGATTTTGCCGAGACGATTTGCCCAGCCGGCGCGATAACGATTGTGCCTTAGCATGCGATAAATGACCTTCGGGCTGATGGCAATCGCCGCCAGCAGATATGCAAAATCTATAATTAATCTCATATGATTTCTCTTAAAGAAATAAGGTCGCCGGTAAATGATATTGAGAAAAGCTGATTATGTCAAACTGTCTGTTAGTTCAAAGGTATAAAAAAGGTTGTTTTGAAGCTGTTAATATGGGCAGGGCGGGTTTTTTCTTGTTGTAATTATTATTATCTGTTATTTTTTAGCACAAGTTTTAGGAAGGTATTTTTGGATTAAAGATTAATAAATCAGGATTGATTGGCAGGGAAGAAAAATGGTTTATTTAGTCACCGTTCTTTTGTATTTGTTTTTCCTCGTTGGCGTCGGGATATATAAATCCCGGCAGGTGAAAACCGGCGATGATTTTGCGGTTGCCGGCAGGACGTTGTCGCCGTGGGTGATGGTGCTGACGATGCTTGCGGTCTGGATAGGCACGGGCTCGATTGTAGGAGCTGCAGAGCAGACTTACAAGACGGGCCTTAATGCGATGTTTCTACCGGTCGGCACGCTGTTCGGCATGCTGATACTGACGCAGATTGCGGGCAGGGCACGCGGCTATGAGGTTTATACCGTGCCTGAGATTATCGGTAGCCGTTACGGAGGGGCGGCAAGGATGCTTGCTGTTGTCTCCCTCATAATTGCCTATATGGTGATTGTGAGCTACCAGTTCAATGCAGGCGGAGCGGTTCTTGAAGTTATCGGCGGTGAAAAGGAGCCGGTGACATTAAAAGCAGGCGACGAGATTACTTTAAGGCAAATCAATAAGGGCTTTGTTCGTTTTATGCCGGATGACGATTTTGGAGGAATATCGATTCTTGGTCTCAGTCCCAAGAAAGGTGACAGCTGGTCGGAAAAACCGGTTGCCATCACTGTGGTAATCGTACCGCGTGAAGAAATCCTTAAGCAGAAAGAAAAGGCGTCCGGTATCGAGAATATGCTTGTAATTAAAAGGGGGGATTTTGCGAAGTACGGGATGGCGGATTTGAGTGGCGAAATTACAAGCTCAAGGCATTTTAAGGTTTCTTCATTGCCTCGCGGCGGGCAGCTGATACTGGTTAATCCGAAGTTTACCGCACAGCAGGCTACGATTATAGCGGCAATATTTATTATCATATTTACTATGATTGCCGGTATGAAGAGCCTGGCGAGCTGCGATACATATAACGGGTCGTTGATAATTATTGCACTTGTTATTGCTTTTCCGTTTCTTTTATACAAGGCGGGCGGTTTTGCAGGTATGGTACAGAAGTTTGCGGAAATGGGCGATAAGCCGGCACATATGGATTTGTTCGGGACATTTAAGCCGCTCGATTATATCAACTGGCTGTTGCCGACGTTTTTACTTGTGATGGGTGATGCGAACCAGTACCAGAGGTTTTTCTCGAGCAGGAATGTCAGAGGTGCGAAACAGGCTGCATATACTCTTGTTGCGGTAGCTATTGTTATAGAGCTTCTGATAATAGCCTGTGCGTGGGTAGCGGCAAGTATGACGCCTGACCCTGCCAACGGCAAATACATCCTGATTTTTGCTGCAAGGCATTATATGCCGATGGCATTGGGGCTTGTGTTTATGGTAACCGTTGTTGCGATTATTATATCAACCGCTGATTCGTTCCTGCTTGTCCCTGCGACGACCTTTATGCGTGATGTTTATATGAAATACATTAATCCGAACGTGGATGAAAAGAAAGTTTTGATTGTCAGCAGATTGCTTGTTATTGTTTTCGGTATAATCGCTTATTTGGTTTCGCTTATGTTTGCAGAAAGTACGGGCTTTTTCAAGAAGGCGATGCTGGCATATACGATTTACGGCGCTGCGGTTACGCCGTGTCTTGTAGCCGCGATGTTCTGGAGGAGGGCAACGAGGGCGGGTGCTATTACGTCAATTATTGCCGGTGTCTCTTCGACTATTCTCTGGAATGAAGTTTTCCGAAAGATTGGCGGAATGCCGAAATTTTTCTCCGATATGGATGCGGTGCTGCCGGCGATAACTGTATCAGTTGCGGCACTGGTGATTGTCAGCCTGGCGACGTACAATAAGGATAAGGTTACCAGGCTGGAGCAGAAAACGGTATAAAAATATTCATACCAGAGCGTGAAAAGGCCGATGGCTGAATGCCGTCGGCCCTTTTTATTGATGTAAGGTTATTTTCAACTTGAAGCGAGCATTTCGACTTCATCGATTTTTTTCGGGATTTGACTGCTTATGTTTTCGGCGCCTGTTTTGGTGACAAGGATATTATCTTCAAGTCTGATGCCGCAGAAGTCTTTGTATTTTTCGACTTCGCTGTAATTGATAAAATCAGTGAATTTGTTTTCAGCTTTCCACATATCGATAAGTTCGGGTATGAAATAGATACCGGGTTCGACTGTTATGACAAAGCCGGGCTGGAGCGGTTTGGCTAGCCTGAGCGATTTTAAGCCGAATTGTGTGTTTTTTTTAATTGTGTCGGTATAGCCGACGAATTCTTCTCCGAGGCCTTCCATATCGTGTACGTCGAGTCCCATCATATGTCCCAGGCCGCACTGAAAGAACAGGGCGTGGGCGCCTGCATTAACAGCCTGTGCGGAGTCGCCTTTCATCAGGCCAAGATTTTTCAGGCCTTCAGCCAGGATTCTGCAGGCGAGCAGGTGAATGTCCCTGAATTCGACGCCGGGCTTGATTGCTTCGATGGCTTTTGTCTGTGCGTTCAGTACGATATTGTAAATATCCTTTTGCCTGCTGTCGAACTTTCCACCGATTGGGATTGTTCTTGTGATGTCGGAGGCATAGTGCATAGCGGATTCGGCGCCGCAGTCATTGACGGCAATGTTACCTGTTTTCATAATATTGCGGTGATAGGGGTTATGCAGAGTTTGGCCTTGAATTGAGAAGATTGTCGCAAAGGCGAGTCTTCCGCCAGCCGAAAGAGCGATTTGTTCCATAAGAGCTGCGATTTCTCTTTCGTATTTTCCGGGTTTTGCATTTTTCATTGCCTCGGTCTGCATATGATAAGAGATATCGACGGCTGTTTTTATCTGTTCGATTTCCTGCGGTGATTTTTTTTCGCGCAGTGCAACTACAGCCTTTATCAGTTCCAGCGAAGCGTTTTCTGCAGCTTTTGAATGGGGGATAGAGGTCAGCTTTTCGAGGGTTATTAAATGCTCGGCACGGTAGGGGGGCAGGTAGTGAATAGTTCTATTTTGTTTGACCGCCTTTTGGGTTATTTTTTCAAACTCGGCAAGCGAGCCTGTTTTAGTGACGCCGACTGCGGCGGCTTTTTCTTTTATGGTCGGCTGGGTGCCGGTCCAGACAATTTCATCGACGGTGAGGTCGTTGCCGAAAATGGTAACGCTATCTGCTTCGATATCGATGACGGCTGCGAGGCCGGCAAAATCCAGGCCGAAAAAATATAAAAACGAGCTGTCCTGCCTGAACGGGTAGTGATTGTCGGGATAGTTTATCGAGCTTTCTTCGTTGCCGAGCAGAAGTATCAGGCCCGAATCGATTTGTTTTTTCAGTCTGTTTCTGCGTTCGATATAAGTTTCGGCTGAGAACATATTCAGGCCCTTCGAGTTATGTAGTAAAAAAGCAGATAATATTACTTCAGGCGGGATATGTCAAATGTTTGATTAGATGTGAGGTGTATTAGAAAGACGGTTTAATCTTCCCATTCTTTCAGGACCGCTGCATAGTCATAAAAATCAACGGTACCATTGCCGTTAATATCAGCCTGTCTGCAGTCCCAGTTGAGGGGTGTGCAGACTTCGAGCCATTCCTCCAGAAGAATTTGTATATCATCGAAGTTAATCGTGCAGTCCCTGTTAAGGTCCATTCGGTTCCACGGATTATTTGCATCGCCGCAATTGGAAGTATAAGGTTCCGGCAGGGGATAAACATCATTGACGTCAAAACCAATAAGACCTTTTTGCGTGTCAAGAACAATTGTTTGATAAGGTGTTAAGGTGTAATCGGAATGAAATAAATCTATATATGATGCACAGAAGAAGTTACTGCCAAAAATTCCGTCGATAGTGATAAACTCGCCGGTGTCCTCATCAAGGACACTTATATCGTGCACATATATGCGGGCATTATTATAAACCAGGTTATAGCCATTAAGTGTTGGAAGGATTAAATTGTCAATTTGATAACCATCAATGTCAATCTGTCCACCGATTCCAACTATTAATGCGTTGAAATCGCGAGGTACTATAGGATTTCCATATTCATCAGTCAGTCCCAGGTCTGCGGCTCTGGCAGTTGACATCAGACTTATTGTTCCACCTGTATCCAGAACTAAATTTGCAGTTGTGGATTTGTCTTCGTATTCCATAATGACGTTGTCAATAACCGGATTATATGCAAGTGCCGGCAGCGGCGGTGTGTGTAATTCCCCAATTAGACCGGGATTAATATATTTTTCGAATCTCAGCGGGACGTTGAAGTCGGCAAGTGGTATGGCAGGGTCGTTTGGTTCTTTTATTTCAGCGGTAAAGAAATCCAATTGGTTTGTAGGTTCAGGATAAAAAACTACGGTTTTTCCGGCCATAATAGGCATGCCAAGGACATCAATTGCGAAAATACCTTCGGGATATTGTTTTACTTGTAATCGCCAAGGTCCCCCATTATAAAAATAGGTTTCGGGATTTTCTATATGATGGTCCCAAAAGTCATAGATATATGTGGCAAAATGAAGCGGCTCGGAAACATCAAAGGCTTCGTATCCTCCTACACCGACATCCAGATATTCGCCATTTGGGTCGATTTCGATTTCAAAAGCATCGGCGGTATCTTTTGAGAGCAGCAGACCTGAAGCTCCAGTATCCAGATATGCATAGTTTGGCCAAAAAATGCCTTCGTATAACAGAGGTTCACCATTTGGTTCGCGTTTCATAAGGAAAAGTATTTTTGGAAGGTCCGCTGCATTTTGTAACATTCCGTCGAAGTTTAAATCGTTCGGGTCGGCCTGTGCGGAGCTTGTAAAGACAACAATTGCCAAAATAAGAGCTGATATAATATTGTGAAATTTTCTTTTCATTTTTGCTTTTTTTAAGCAGAATTCTTCAGGTACATTTACATTATATTATACCACAAACAGACCGGATTAGTGCGGGCAAATGCTAAAAAGCAGGGGAAAAACAGTCAATTTCTGTTTGTGTATTTACTGAAGGTGATTTTTGTTTTAATATAGGAAGGCTTTTTTGGTCCCTGTAGCCCAATTGGACAGAGCGTCGGCCTCCGGAGCCGAAGGTTAGAGGTTCGAATCCTCTCAGGGACGTTTTGTTGAGTTTGCCGGCTGAATAAAGGATGGAATGAGTTATTGCGGAAAAACCACCAGGGAGGCAGGGAAAACTTAATTGAAAACGTTGGGTGCAGGTGTTGAAGTTTTAAAAGAATAGCTCATATTGATTTGAAGTTGTCGCAGTTGTGGCTGATGATTTCATCCTGCTTGAGCATAACAACACCGGCTGGGCAGGAGCCGATATCAGGTTTGAGTTTTTGACCGTTTCTTATTGCAATAAGTTTTGCAGGGAAATTGGCACCGGCCAGATGCGAGCAGGGATAGCCGCCGCCGAAACGGGGATTTATCTCCAATAGTTTCGGCCCATCGGGGCTTATCATAACATCGACATCCATCGGGCCGAAAAGCTGTAAATTCTGTAAAATTTTCAGGCCTAATTCTATAAGCTCTTTGTTGTCAGTGCTTATGGCTTTGTCGGTTTCGCCGGCTCGCATTTGGAGCTTCTTTTTACAAAAAACACTAATGGGTCTGAATTCAAAATCACCGAAAAGGTCATAGCCGTATTCGTCACCATCGATAAATTCCTGTATCATCGGATAAGGGCATTCCTCGAAAGCGTACCTTAACTGCTTTTCACTGTTACAATAGAAAATATACTTTGAGGCGGAACCTTTTCTGTGTTTTACCGCAACGGGCCAATTTAGTTTGCCTTCGTTAATTAGTTTGAGTGCTTCTTCGACGGACAGGACTGTTACAGGTACATTTATGCCGTTATCTTTGCCGAATTGGTATGTCAGGTATTTATCGAAGGTGATTTCGACAGTTTTCGGCGGTGAGATTACAACCATTATGTTTTCGTCATAAAACCTTTGTTGTTGTTCAGCCAGGACCTCAAGCTCCGGGTCGATGAGTGGTATGATGATATCGATTTTACTTTTTTTGCAGAAATTTATCAGGGTGTCAACGTAACCGGTGTCGGTTACTTTTGGGAGGAGAAGGGCATTGTCGCAGTAATGAAAAGCAGGTGCGTATTTGCTGTTGTCGGCGCCCCAGATTTGGTCGTTATCTGTTAAAATCTCTCTGAAGAATTTTACCAGATATCCGCGTCGCCCGGCGCTTGTTAAGAGTATTCGCATAATTATTTTGTCCCGACAATGAAGCAGACATTTGTTGTTGCGGTTCCGCCGATATTGAGAGTAGCTGCTTTTTTGGCGCCCGGCACCTGATAGTCGCCGGCAGTTTGAGTAACCTGTTTGTAAGCGTCCAGCAATTGCCGTGTGCCGGTCGCGCCTACGGGATGGCCGCAGCCGATGAGACCGCCGGAAGGATTAATCGGCAGTTTCCCATTTATTTCGATGACTCCCTGCTCGATTGCCTTGTAGGATTGTCCCGGCTCTGTCAGGCCGAAATGGTCAATGGCCATATATTCCGAAGTGGTGAAGCAATCGTGTGTTTCAATTACATCAAGCTGCCAGCAATCTTTGATGCTGGCGTGTTTGAAAGCTTTGAGTATCGCTTTACGGGTTACAGGTAAGATATATTTGCTATCGGCTGAGTCAGCCACTTTTTTTGCAAACTGGATGGAGGCGGTGGTGTGTCCCCAGCCGAGTACGGCTGGTATTTTGTCAATATTTATATTTTGTTTTTTTGCATATTCGGATGCGAATTTTTCGGAAGCGAGGAAGATGCCTATGGCGCCGTCTGTTATCTGTGAGCAGTCAGTGACTTTTATTCTGCCGCTGATGGGTGTATTGTAATCACCGAGGGTGTTTGCATGTTCGAGGTTCATAAACCAGTTTCGAGTTTGAGCGTTCGGATTTTTTCTGGCATTTTTGTAGTTAATTTCAGCTATTTTTGCAAGGTGTTTGTTGTTCAGGCCGAAACGTTTGTCGTATTCGTCGCCGAGTTTGCCGAACAGTTTCGGGAAGGGGAATTTAATTCCGGCGCATTCTTTTTCATACCAGGCTGCAGTACCGAGAAAGTCGCCGCCTTTTGCAGGGTCAGCGGTTTTCATTTGCTCGACGCCTATCAGCAGAATGAGGTCATAAATTTCTGCCTGGATATAAGCTATTGCTGCCAGGGCTGCGACCGAACCTGAAGCACAGGCAGCCTCGAGTCTGCAGGTTGGCAGGGAAGAAAATGCAGGGTTGAAATCAATAAAAAATGAGTTGAGATGGGCCTGAGTGCAAAATAGTTCTGCTGCAAAATTGGCAATAAAGGCTGCATCGATTTGGGCAGGTTCGATTTTTGTAAAATACGATGCGCCTTCATAGGCTTCACGCATCATAGCAGAGATGTGTTTATTTTCCCTTGCCCAGTTTCTTGCGAAATCTGTCTGGTAACCGCCAAGTATGTATACTTTATCTTTTCTCATTTCTTTTAGTCAGTTTTTAGATTATCGCGCGACAAAATATTTTCCTGAGTTCAGAAGCTGCAGGATTGGTTTTTTGGTACTGTAGAATTTTTCAGGGACTTTTAGCCCTTTTTCCTGCAGCATTTTTACCACCTCATTTTTCCCGCCGAGCAGATTGACTATCAGGCTGGGAGGCGCCCAGTGGTAACCTGCTGACATTACTTTATCAATTCCTTCAATACCCATCTGATGGTCAGTGACTTCACCTATTCGATTATAAGCATAAGAGATATACGTGCATAGGATGTCTCTTACGATTTCAGCTTCTCGGCCGGTAGCGGTTTTGATTACATCGAATGCCTGCTGGTACATTCCGAGATGAATGAGGTTTTTTACGTGTTCGACAAAGCCTATATGTGGTTTTACAGCAGGGGTGTATTGGCCGGAGTGTGGGTCATAATATGACAGTCTTTCACCTTCGAGTTTTTTGTAGAAGCCGGCCTTTGTCTTGTTGCCGAGCAGTCCATTATCAATCATTTTATTGATATAGCCCGGCAGTATAAAGCCTTTATGCAATTCGTCGCTGGTATTTGCGTTTAGGTTTTGGATTATAGCCTTATGTATATCCAGGCCCACAAGGTCAAGAGTAGCAAGGGGCGGCATAAGTCTGCCGGTATATGGGCCGATTAGGTAATCTGTCATTTCCGCACCGTATTCGGGGACGAGTTCTGTTATCTTGCTGAATAACAGAAAAGCAACTCTGTTGCCGGCAAAGCCGGCTATGTTTTTGACCGGTATGACCTCGCGGTGGAGCTTAGTTTTAAGAAAATTTTTCATAAAATCGAACAGATGCGGCTCTGTCCGGTCGGTTGCGGCGATTTCACAGGCAAGCATTTTACCGGGCGGATTATAGAAATGTGTTGAAAGAAAATTTTTTCTGAACAGTTCAGTTCTGCCTTGTGCGAGGGCATCTAAGGGAAGACTTGAAGTTGTGGAGCTTATAATTGTGTCCGGTTTCAAGAACTTTTCTATTCTTTTGTAAAGCTCCCTTTTTATCTCAAGATTTTCGGCGACTGCCTCAATAACCCAGTCTGCATCCTTGAGAGCTTTTTTGAGATGCTGGTTGTAGTCCCCGCAGATGATATTTTTAGAAATTATTTCTGAGCGTGCCTGAGCAATAGCTTTTGCAAGGCCTTTCTCAGCTCCATTAAATGTTCTACTCAAAAAGTAGACCTGAAGATTTTCTTGGGCAAGTATGCCGCCTGTCAAACTGCCAACCGTTCCACTGGCTCCTAAAACAGCAACTTTTTTTATTGATTTGTGCATATATTCGAAAGATTTAATATCAGCTTTATCTCAGGTTAAATATTTGATTTTTAATAGTTTCTGTATTCCGGGTGTTTATCATAGAACTCATCTTTCAGGATACTGTATTTGTGTACGTTATAGAATTTTCCGTCCTTGTAATAATCATCTCTTGATGTCCCCTCGAGGACAAAGCCGACTTTTTTGCAAACGGCGATGCTGGCAGGATTGTTTTCGAGAGCAGTTCCAAGTACTCTGTGCAGTCCGAGTCCTTCGAAGCCGTAATGTATCGCCAGAAGCTCTGCCTCCAGGCCCAGGCCCTTGCCCCAGTAATTTTTTTCGCCGATGACTATATAGAGCAGGGCGGAACGGTTATTTTTGTTGATATTTTTCAGTCCTATGACACCTATTGGTGCGCCTTCTGGTGTTTCGATGACCATATCCAGCCGACTTGTATCTTGCTGTGTCTTCTCGAACCATTCATAAGTTTTGTCAAGTTCGAGCTTTTCTGGCAGGACCAGCGTTTTGTTGACATCAGGGTCGCTGTACCACCGGACTTTTAGCTCCATATCGCTTTTGACTGTTGTTCGAAGCTGAATACTCTTGCCCTTAATGAGTACTTTCTTTTCTTCCATCGCTGGTGAACCTTGCTTTAATTTCTAACTTTTGTTTGTTGTTTTTGCTTCAGGTTTCTTCAAATCGAAAGGCGGACCGTTCTTTTCGTAATCATAATAAACATTTTTGCGTCTTATGACAACCCAGATTGTCTGCAGCAGTATTTTAAGGTCCAGCC
>CAZMQF010000071.1:0-12780 GCA_964568365.1 uncultured Pirellulales bacterium
CGAAGAGTATGTCGGTGTAATTTGGGCGGTAATTTGCGCTATCGCAATGTTCTGTATATTGGTTCTTTTCGGTGAGATACTTCCCAAGTCATTTGCATATTCCAATTCGAAAGCCATAAGTATCAGCGCTGCGGCACCCGCATATATTACCCTGAAGATACTTTTACCCATTATCTCGGCCTTCAAATTTGTATTCGTAGAGCCTGCACTTCGGCTGCTTCTCGGCCCGGTTCAAAAACCGAAGGCAATCACGGCAGACGAGTTCCGCTCTCTTATAGAACAAATCAAAAAAAGAGGTTTGATTACAGCCGACCAGAACAAACTGATAAACGAAATCATAGAGCTTGCCTCGTTAAAAGTTCGCGACTGTCTCAATCCGAGAGTAGATATGATTGTCGGTAAGGTTACGGATTCGGCGCAGCAGCTTCAGCGGATAATGCATGAGCACAATCTTACAAAAATTCCCGTCTATGCCAGAAAGATTGATAACATTGTGGGAGAGATTCACCTTCGCAAGCTGCTGCTTGAAAGTGACAAGACCGTCGACAAACTTGTTCAGCCGGTCCATTTCGTCCCCGAGCAGAAAACTATAGAGTCCCTGCTCGAGTTTTTCCGAAAGACCCATACCGACACAGCAATTGTCGTTGATGAATACGGTGGAATCGCAGGCAACATCTGCCTCGAGGACATAGCTGAGGAGCTGCTTGGCCCAATGGAAATCACCGAACACACCGAGCCCATCAAAAAAACAGGCCCCTTTGAATACCGTCTTTCGGGCAGCCTGCCGATCCACGACTGGGCCGATGCTTTCGATATCGAGCTTGAAGAAACTCGTATTTCAACAATAGCCGGCCTTGTTACCGCCCTTCTGGGAAAAATCCCGGAACAAGGCGACTATATATACCTTGGCAATTTAAAATTTACGATTGAACAAATGCAAAAACACAGAATCAAAACAGTAATCCTTACGCTTGAGCCGATACAAAATGATAATTAACCTGTTCTTAATTTTTGTAATTATCTTATCCGTGTTTTTTGCCGGCCTTTTCGCCGGTGCCGAAACCGGTATGTATCAAATGAACCTGCTGCGGCTTCGGCTGGGTGTGGGGAAGAAGAAATTTTCATTCATTATACTCGGCAAAATTATGCAGGACGGTCCCGCCCTTCTTATCACGACACTGCTGGGCACTAATCTTTCACATTATATTGCGACAAGCATCATAACCTATCTTCTGCTAAGCAGCGTCCGCACTGCGCATACAGCCGAACTTTTTGCCACGGTCGTCGCCGCCCCGATATTGTTTGTTTTCTCGGAGCTGATTCCAAAAAATCTTTTCTTTTACAGGGCCGATTCTCTGATGCCCTATACTTCTTTCATTTTATATTTATTCAAAAAAGTTTTCACTGTTCTCGGGATAGTCCCTGCCCTGAAATTCATCTCGCGCTTTATTAGAAGTTTTGGCGGTGCCGCCGAACCTGCCCGAAGCAATATAAGCGCTGTCCGTTCACCATATATAACAGCAATCATCCGGGACACAAAAAGAGAGGGCTTCTTAAGCCCCGTTCAAACTGGAATTATAAATCGAATGGCTCATATTGGTCATCTAACCATCAATTCAGTAATGACTGCTCTTAACCGCGTTGAGGCCGTCGATGTTAACTCTGATAAGTCCTTTCTATTAAAGAAGTTAAGAAATTACCAGTTTACCCGCCTGCTCGTTTACAGCCGGACAAGAGAAAACATCATCGGCTATATAAATATCTACGAAAGCCTGCTTTCAGAACAGAGCTTTTCCGATTTAAATGCCTTTGTCAGACCAATTGACACCCTTTCCGCAGATACTATAGTGACAGATGCAATAAATATTATGAGAAATAAAAATCAGAAGATTGTCCTCGTAACAAAACAAAAAATCGCAAAAACTGCAAGGCCGCTCGGTATAGTGACAATGAAGGACCTTGCAGAAGAAATATTAGGTGAGCTGACTGAATGGTAACAAAACAAATTTCGCCTAAAATAACATACATCATCATACTATTAGCCCTGCTGTTTTTCCTGCTGTGCGTTTTTTCCAATAGTATGTTAAAGCCTCTTTCTCGCGATGAGCATATGTATTGCACCGCCGCGGTTCTAATCTCGCAGGGCAAAACGATTTATAAAGACTTCTCCTACATCGCTCAACTGCCCTATCATCCGCTGCTTTTGGCCGCTGTATATAAAATAACAAACACCTCGCATTTTCTGCTCACCGCCAGAGTGGTTTCAGTTATATGTGATTTTCTGATAGTCTTTTTTTTAATTGCCATATATCGTCGAATCTTCTGTATCCGGCACTTCGCAGCATCTCTGCTCGGCCTCGCAGGAGCAGTTTTGTACATCTTCAATTATTGTGTAGATTATGCTATCGGCTTTGCCTGGAACCATGATGCAGTAACACTGGCTGTCGTAATATCTTTCTGGTTGTTTGTCACAGACGACCTCAACAGCAAAGCTTACTCCTGGCGGCTCTTTTTTATCGGCGCCGTTTTGACGCTTGCAGCCTTTATGCGGATAACAACCGCTCTAATCTGGCTCTTCTTTTTTATTTTCATACTGGCGAAATGCCCTGGTACCTTAAAACAAAGATTTCGAATCGCCCTGCCCTATGTATCTGCAACTGTAATTGTTCTCATCTGGCCGGCCTGGATAATAGCGCAATCGCCGAAGGCCTTTTTTATAAACATTTATCGAATACCGTCTCTCAACAGCAAATTGCTTCACGGGGCAGGGGTGACCTTCGATAAATTCGCTCTTACAATCGATTCCATTGCAAGGCCTGAATACCTTTTGCTGATTATAATCGCCGTCTATTTATATTGTACCTGCCTGTATTACGGGAAAAAAATCTTAAACTATGGCATAACTAATTTAGCTTTCGCCGGATTGCTTGCGATTCTATTCTTTCTCATTGCCTATATCCCCCCAACTATCTGGGTGCAGTATTTTGCCGTGCCGGTTCCATTTCTAATATTATCACTTGCCTTTCCATTAAGATACCTGTGGCAGTCAGCCAGAATCCATTTCAAGCTCGCCTGTATGTTAATAATTGTTTGTGCGTTGACAGGTGTCATCGAAAATCCTTTTATCTTCACAAGAATACCAAAACTTTTCAAAACCGATAACTGGACTGCCCTTCGGGTTCATAAAACCTCAGAACAGATAGCGCAAAAAATCGACAAGTCAAAACCCGTTCTAACTCTTGCCCCCCTTTACGCCCTTGAAGGCGGATGCAAAATTTATCCGCAGCTTTCCGCCGGCCCTTTCGTCTACCGGGTCGCCGACCTTATGAGTGACGGCGAATTGAAAGCTACCAATACCGTCGGCCCGAAGACACTAAAAAAGCTGATTGAAAAGTTACCTCCGTCAGCAATCCTGACAGGAACAGAATCCGAATATTTTAAATGGCTGGAACAGTCTCTCGAAAAAGCCTCAGGTCCCGGCTGGAATAAACAATACTTTGATAACGGCCTGACGCTTTTCTATAAACAGGCGATTCTCGATATTGGTCTGATTTAATCGAAGATTGTCTTTACAATATCATTTATTGCATCACGCGTTTTACTATTGCCGTTTTCTGTGAGGATTGAGAAGATAAAAGCACTCTCATAGGTAAAGCAGTAACCGGAAAATGAGCGTATTCCAGATACGTATCCGGTCTTGCCGATAATTCTGCCTCTGTATTTGTCCTCTTTGAAATATTTGCCGATTGTGCCGTCCACCCCCCCTGCCGCAAGTGATTGCTGAAATATTTCGCTTGTTTCGCTTTTATACGTATCTTGTAAAACCTTTGTTATGACGTTCGGGCTTAATTTGTTTTCCCTGCTCAGACCACTCGCATCATCTATATTAAATTCCTCCTGGTTTATATCGAGTGACAAAAGGTATTCTGAAATAATTCTTTGACCAGCCGGCCAGTTTCCGTTTTTACCGCCCTGCTCTGCAGCAGCTATAGTCTTCAAAAGAGCTTCTGCTGCGAGTCCGAGGCTGTCCTTATTGCATCGTGCAAGACAATCCGCCAGGCTCGTCTTGTACTCGGCAATTTTTTTGAACCTGCAATCCGGGTCGATTGCCTTCTCTATCAATTTTCCTTTTGTAGTCACACCTGCTGCCAGCAGCCTTTCAGCCAGCAATTGTCCGAAAAAACCCGCAGGTCTTTCAATAGCCACATCGAAAGGCCCCTGCTTCTTTCGGCACTTACCTTTTACTATCAGGCTGTTTTCTTTGCCGAGCTGTCGGTAAGCACCAACAACTCCAGAGCCTTTACTTATAGTTTTTACCTGATTAATAACTTTAACATAACTTGTTTTAGGCTCGATACTTACAACCGCCCTGCCCTTATTATTTTCGACGGTCATCGCTATGCAGTTGTCGTTATAATTCAATCCGCAGACTTCAGAAGCCCACCATTTATTCAAATCCTTCGCAGGCCAGCTCGGATGAACTCTTCTGTCGTCAAAAACTGTTGTGTCGACAATGATATCGTTAATTTCTTTTATGCCGGATTGTTGTATCTTTTCTGTGACGTCATCGAGTACCCACCCGATTTTTTTACCCTTTTTGGTATCGGCCTTTCTGTCACCAAATAAAGGGTCGCCGCTTCCGATTATTACAAGAGTGTTATCGCACAGGCCGACCTGAGTCTTATACTCAAAGTCAGAGCCTAAAAATTTCAACGCCGCCGCAGTCGTTATGACTTTCATATTTGAAGCTGGCGTCAAAGGCTTGTCTGCATTTAAGCTATAGACAGTTTCGCCGCTGTCGGCATTTATGATATTAATTGCGAATTGCGTTTTCCTTTGCCCCGGCCGTTTGATTATGGACTCTACGCAACTCTTCAAATCGGCCTGAGCAATCCCTGCCAGCCACAGTATCAATACCAGAATAAATAATTTTTTAATTTTACGCTTCATACTGGAAAGGTGTATTACCATAAAAACAAAAAAAATTCAAGGTGAACTTTTAAGGAAGGCAGAACATTTGTATCGATAGTTATCGTTAGAAAAAATCTTTTCTTCTGCGAAGCTCGGCGAAGACTTCATAGCTCTGGGCATGTCAAGATTAGTCTCATTTCAAGTCGAACATCGAGTTATCCATCGGCTCGAACCAGCCCAGCCCGATATCCGACGGTCTTGTCCCGTCATTATTCACACCGTCGTATCTGCCCATTTTTTCAGAGCTTGTATGACCATCGGCCCATCCGACATTGGCACGTTCGGCGTGTCTGAAGTGTATAGAAGGTTCCGGGTCCCAGGTGGTGGTTATCTGGCCTCTTGTTACAAAATATCTCGGCTCGGCGAACGAGTACTCCACCAGGCGTTCCTCCCGTGACATCGCGGTATCTGCGAACATCAGCGTCTGGGCAGGATGCATAACTTCCACATTTCCGGCTGCCGCCTTACAGCTGAGAGCCTCGTATCCGCTGAGCCAGATTTTCGAGCCTATATACAGCAGGTTATATCCATACCCGCCGCTGCCCGCTTCATAATCAGGCTCTATCGGGTCGAGCTCCATATAGTCAACTCCGACGGGACACTTCAGGTCGCTAAGATTTATATATTCCGCCAGCGGCCCGCTTCGCACATCGAAGGCCTTGCTGATATTTTCGCGAACCCCAAACCATCTGTTCAGGTTATCAGTGAAAATATCCGACGAGCCCGGGACATAGCTGCCGTCGTTCTCGTGTGCATAGCCGTCATTCGCAAGAACAAGCTGACGCAGATTATTTCTGCAGTAAAGCTGTCGGCCTTTAACCCTCAACAGGCCCAAAGCCGGAACCGTTATACTGATAAGAAGAGAAATAATTGACATCACCACGAGCAGCTCAATCAGGTTAAAAGCTCTGCACACTGAAAATTGCAGATTGTTCTCTATAAAACTCCCTCTGCCGAACTTGAATTTATTAGACTCTCTTTCCCTTTTCGAGCTGCCCATTATTCAATTGTCCCCTCAGACAACCGTATCAGCCATTCTATTCCCACTGCCCTGCTCTTTTTCTGTTTCGGCAGCTTGAGCTTTTCAGGCTCTGCAAACTCATCTTCAATCTGCTCAATATCCTGATAATATGTAAAATTCAGTCTGCCTTTCAGCTCGCCATTGTCACTGAGAAACTCTATCCTTTCCACGACATCCGTGGTGACGTCGATAAAATATCTCATTATAGGCCTGCTTTTCGCTGTGTCGGAGAACAGGATAATCACCGTTTGCTCATACTGAGATTCGTTTGGATTGTAATCGTACTTTTCCAAACTGAAGCTGATTCTTCTCTTGACAGAATCTCTCCTGATAAGGTCGGCTGTGTGCATACCCATCCAGGGCCGTGACAAACCCTTGAAAAAACTGCCTGCCGGATACACTGTCATAACCAAACCGTTGTCCGCGACCGTATATGCGCCCCGGGGACAATCGACAATCCTGATTCTGCCCCCTATATCCAGCTCCAGCCAGGGCTTATACTCATCAAGTGCATCGTAAACAAACGGTATCCTGCCCTTTCCGTCAATCACCATATTACCAACTCTTCCGCTGACACTAAAGTAAGTCCAGCCCCTTTTGTGCATCGCATCACGTCCATCCACTACCGCCGCATCTTCCGGCCAGGGGTACCTGAACGAATCGAAAGTAGTTTTCTCAAGCGTGTTATATACAATATTATACTCGTAATCATCAACGTTATAGAAACGATTATCCAGAACTCCGGTCAAAAGCCCTGTCTTCGGGTCCCTGTAATAATTGACACCGGGAATTTTGCCTTCGACGCTGTCAAGAAATTCTGTAAACTGCTGCGTATCGGTCGGAAGGCGTCTTGTCTGCAGTCCCAGAAGAGGTAAATTATAGTTATTAATATAAATGGTTTTGCTTCCGGCATCATAATAAAAGTTGCCTTTGCTGTTTTGCAGCCAGCCGCATAATCTGCCCTTACGTTGCGGGTCCCACCGCTGCATCATCATAAACATAGGCCCGCCGACGCCTTCAGGGAAATAAAACCATTGTTCATAGGCTCCCCTGCTCAGGCTTCGTCCACGGCTGAGATTGCGATTGAACCGGCCGGTCGCCCCCCAGTTCTGCTCCATATAATAAAAGCTTCTTACATCAGACCTTCGCAGAGTCGCTCTGCCGGCTCCAAATAAAGATAAAACATCGTCAATATTCCCTGTCGTACTCAGAGTCACCAGACTGAGAACTAATGCTGCCACACTTGCTGCCACGCTTATCCCCAGCTTCGTAAAGATACTGCCGACAACTGACGCAGAAATACCTACCTCGATGGCCGGCGCAGAAACACTTATGATTTCCGCCTCACTGCGACTTGTAATCTTTCCGAATAAGACCAGAGCTGTCAGTAACATCCCTCTGTGCAGCCCCCTACGCATTAACTTCTTTTTGAGCGCGTTCTTGGCTCGAAAAAATAACACACGTGCGTTAAATTGGCTGCAGCCCATCTCTTCTGCAATTTGAGAATACTCCATACTCTCGTAGCAGCGAAGCACCAGAACCTGTCTTTGACGGGGCTTTAATAAACGCATCGAATCGAGAATAATTTGTTTCCACTCCTTCGACTCTAAAACTGACATGTTATCTTCTCCTTCATAATCGCCGGCGATTTGAATATATTCATTTTCGTCCGCAGACAGACTAATGGCTTTATGTCGTTTTTCTTTCTTTAACCTGCTGTACATTTTATTCACTGCCATCACACGCAGCCAGGAGAAGAAACTGCCCGCCTTTTTAAGCTTGCCTATGGATTGTACCAGCTCCAGCAGGCTGTCCTGGACGATATCCTCTGTCAGGTTCTCCTCCAGTGTAAGCCGGTAAATATATGTGCGTAAATAATTTACACTCAGCTCGGAAAGCCGGCTTAGACTATCCTTATCGCCCTGCTGGGCCTTCTTAACCAGTTCAATATAGTCTTTGCCATTAGCCATATCTGTGTCGTATTACCAATATTTAAGATGAGCCTGCCTGCTTGAATATAACAGTTTTTTACAAAAAAATTAAAAATTTTTGATACCTTTCGCATTAGCGGGATTTAAAAATCCTCTTTTTCGCGCATCTAAACACAAATTATTGTCACTTTTTATTATACCTCTATCCGAAATTTTCTGCTAAAATTAAAAGTCGAATTCATTAAGGGACTCAATTATGAAGATTGCTTATTTCGACTGTTTCGCCGGTGCCGGTGGAGATATGATTGCAGCGGCTTTTCTCGATGCAGGCCTCGACGCCGATTTCCTAAAGCAGCAGCTGAAAACTCTTAAATTAAAAAAGCTCGATATAAAAATAAGGAAAGTAAAACGCTGCGGTTTTCGCGCCGTCCAGTTCATACCGATCTGCCCGAAACAAAAAACACACAGAAATCTCAGACAGATAACTGACATCATCAGCAAAAGCAAAATAAATTTGCCCGCAAAAAAAGCTGCAATCCGTATTTTCGAAAGATTGGCTGACGCTGAAGCGAAAGTTCATAACAAAAACATAAATGATATTTATTTTCACGAAGTAGGTGCAATTGACTCGATAGCAGATATCGTAAGTGCCTCTGTCGGTTTTCATTTCTTCAGACAGAATGGTGTTGAGAAATTTTACAGCTCAGCGCTGAGCGTCGGCTCAGGCACGATAAAAACTGCTCACGGCCTGATGCCTGTACCGGCTCCTGCCACAGCAAAGTTGCTGGAAGGCATCCCTGTCACTGCCGGCCCCGCCGACTTCGAGCTGCTCACGCCTACCGCAGCAGCAATACTCACGACCATAGTTGACGATTTTTGTCCCCTGCCCTCTATGAAGATTGAAAAAACCGCCTGCGGCGCCGGCTCTTTAAGTTCAGAACAATTTCCGAATATACTCCGCCTCATCATAGGCCAGGCCGCAAAACCGGCGCAGGCCGACACGGATTCTGTTTATTTGCTCGAAACAAATATCGACGACGCAGCCGCAGAGCAAATCGGTTATGTCACCGAAAAACTCCTTGAGGCCGGCGCTCTCGATGTCTTCACAACACCGATTTATATGAAACAAAACCGTCCTGCCGTCAAACTCTCGGTAATATGTACGATAAAAGATGAGCAAAAAATTACACAACTTATTATGGAACAAGGACTTACATTCGGAATAAGAAGGCAGCTCCTGGCAAGAAGCAAACTTCTGCGCAGCTTCGTAACAGTTCAGACAAAGTTCGGAAAAATCAGAATTAAGACAGGGACATTCAGCGGCAAAATCGTAAATGCAAAACCGGAATTTGACGACTGCAAAAGGGGTGCAGAAAAGTTTAATGTCCCTATAAAAATGGTTGCCGATGCTGCTTTGAAGAAATACAAAGGAGCAGAAAAATGAAAAGGGGAAAGCAAAAATTTCTGCGTTGCCGATTACGAAAAAGCACTTGTTGACTGTGAAAAAATTGGAGTGTAAAGCAAAAGTCATTAACCTCTGCTTAAAGCAACGAACTTAAACTGTTAAAACTTTTCCGTAAGACATCAGCCGATGATTCCAGTGCCCGTTGCTCAGCGGGGTCGAGTTTTGCCGTTATGATGCGCGACACACCGCCGCCACCCACAATACAGGGGACACTTAAACAAATATCCTTTATTCCGTATTCGCCTTCCAGCAGCGTTGAAACGGTCAATACGCTGTTTTCATTTCGCAATATCGCCTCGGAAATCCGAACCAGCGACAGACCTATCCCATAATAGGTCGAACCTTTGTAATCGATAATGTGATATGCGGAGTCTCGAACCCGGGCTGTGATTTGCTCATAGGTTTTTGTGTGGTCGCAGGCTCCGCAGATGACACAATAACCTTTAATCGGAATACCCGCGATGTGTGTCATACTCCAGGCAGCAACCTCACTGTCACCGTGCTCGCCGAGTATGTATGCATGCACGTTTCTCGCATCTATCCCGCAATGCATGCTCAGCATATACTTGAACCTCGCACTGTCAAGAACGGTACCTGAGCCGATAACGCGCTGTTTTGGCCAGCCAAGTCTCTGCAACGCCAGATAGGTCAGGATATCAACCGGGTTAGTAACCATAACAAGCACAGCCTCGGAGCCGCTCTTTTTTATCTTTTCACATACTGAGCCGACAATTTCGACATTGCTCCGGATAAGCTCAAGCCGGCTTTGTCCCTGCTTTTGTTTTGCGCCGGCTGTAACAACAATCAGACTTGCGTCGCCGCAATCGTTATAGTCACCAGAGCGTATTTTTACCGGCTGTATAAAAGGCAGTCCGTGCGAGAGGTCCATAACTTCCCCTTCCACACGCTTTTGGTCGATATCGAGTAATACTATCTCACCGGCAAGTCCGCCCTGCAGCAGTGCATAAATATACGCAGTTCCAACCGAGCCTGCACCTATTACCACAACTTTTCTCTTATCCTGATGCATTTTCGTCCCTTCATTTCGTCACTATTTATCCTTGTGAACTATCTCGTTTTTTTTGTTCGAGGAAACTCTCCAATATATATGCAGCGGCTACCGCATCGAAGCGTTTTCTTTTTTCCTTTCTCGTCAGCTTGATATCTGCCAATCTTTCTTCAGCAGCAAAGCTGCTCAGCCGTTCATCCTGAAAATAGATTGGGAGAGCGATTTGCTCTTTCAGGCGACTGCCAAATTCTTTTACAACTCTTGTCTGTCTGCCCATACTATTGTCCATATTCAGAGGCAAACCCAGCACTACCGCCTCAATACCCTCGGCCTCGATAACTTCGACGATTCTCTTTATAAGATTTCTTCTATTGTCTATGACCTCAAGCGGTGAAACGATTATTTCCAATGGGTCACACACTGCCAGTCCGCAACGCCTTGCTCCGTAATCTATAGCCAGGTATCTCATTTGTTTCTATTCAGTGGGTTTCTTTTAAGGTTCTTTTACAAAAACTTTTCACCTGTATTTTTCTGTATGATTTCAAGCAGCTCTTTCAGTCTTTTTGTCTGCTCCTTAGTGCAGATAAGTGTGGCATCCGGTGTATGTGCAACAACCATATTCTCCAGGCCGATCCCTGCTATTAAATGTCCCTGCTGCTCGGTAACAATAATATTATCGTTGCAATCGAGAAGCTGGCTGTGTCCTGCTACAATAATATTATTATTCGCATCTGATTCGATGAACTCCGTAAGGGACGTAAATGCTCCCATATCGAGCCATTTGCAATCCAGTATTAACGCGTAAACTTCTTCTGCGTTTTCCATAACAGCGAAGTCAATGCTTATCTTCGGCAGTTTTACAAACCATTCATAAAGCGCATTTTTCTGGTTCGGGCCGTTCCACTCGGCCTTTATTTTCTGCAAAGGCTCAACGGATTCAGGCAGAAACTTCTCAAGGTTGTTGAGAATTGTCTTCACCTTCCACACAAACATACCAGAGTTCCAAAAATAGTTGCCTTCTTCTATATAATGCTGTGCCGTTTTTTCGTCTGGTTTTTCCCTGAAAGCCTCAACCTTATAAATTTCATTTTTACAGCAAGGCCTGTCTTGCGGCTCGATACATTTAATATAACCGAAATGTGAGCTTGGACCTGTCGGCCTGATGCCGAAAGTAATCAAGCTGTCCGGATTATTGTTTATAAAGGCCAATGCATCTTTGATAGCCTGCTCGAAAACATCTGCCGGCTCTATAAGCTGGTCGGCAGTTACAACTGCCATTGTCGCCTCCGGATCGATTTTGCTCAGCACCGATGCCGCCAGGCCGATGGCACCGGCTGTGTCACGCACACATGGTTCTGCTATAATATTTTCCGCGGGCACTTCAGGCAGGTTCTCACGAATAAGCCCGACGTAGCCGGCGTTTGTAAGAACAATAATCTTATCGGTATCAAAAAAAGAGCACAGACGCTGAAAGCAGCGACGAAGAAGAGTCTGCTCTCCATCGAGAAGTTTTAGTATCTGTTTGGGCCGGTTCCTCCGACTCAGAGGCCATAACCTTTTGCCCGTACCACCCGCCATTACCACAGCATAATCCATCGCTTTTTACCTCACAAAACCTGCATTAAATTTATCAGAGCAGATACGCGGCGTCAATATTGGTCTTGGATTTAATCTCTTTCGCAAAATCAGCATATGAAAGGCCGACATATTCGCAGAAGCCAACTTTACCCATCAGTGCAAAAGCTGCCTCCTTGCCAAGCTCAACTGCCGGCTGGTCGAATGGATTGATACGAAACAACGCGCCGGTAAAGGTCGTCGTTGCTTCATACATATAGATAAACTGGCCTACAGTATAAGCATTGACCTGCGGAAAGATAACGGAAAGGCAGGGCCGATTGTCCGACAAAAGCGCATACTCAGTGGCTTTCTTCTCGCTATTGAGGAGCATCCCCATATCTTTACCCGCAAGAAAATCCAGCTCTTTTGCAGTCTCGGGACTCGGCCCGGTTTCGACACATCGGCCGAAGTCCTCAACCTCAAGAAAAGTAAACAGCTTGTCGTTGGGGCCTTCTCGATACAGCTGAACCTGGCTGTGCTGGTCGGTAGCGCCGAGAGCCTTGACAGGGGTCGGGCCGATATGAACCTGGGCCTGTAACAAATCCTTTGACTTTCCTAAACTCTCTGCCCATAACTGACGGTACCAATCCGCAAGACTATATAAAGCTGAACTATAAGGCATCATAACTGAAATTCTCTTGCCCTGTTTATAGAAATAATAGTTTATCACTGCATTAATAGCTGCAGGATTCTTTCCGAAATCCTCACCGCTGATTCTGTCGTCCATATCTCTTGCACCTGCCAGAAGCGAGTCAATATCTATCCC
>CAZMQF010000072.1:0-12696 GCA_964568365.1 uncultured Pirellulales bacterium
GTCGCCCCCAAGGCCGATTTCCACTTGACCGACAAAATGCCTGCCCTGTCATTCAGACACGTTTATTTTTATCTTATAATTAAAGTTATCGGAAGCTCAATCAATTTTTATTAAAATTTTCAATAAATTTTTTGTCTTCTTTCTTCTATCGCCAGCTATTACATTTATTTTGAAAGGGCAATCTTACACACAGAAAATACATCAGGTGAGATTTTCGTCCAGAATCCGGGAGACAAGTTTCGGATTCGCTCTACCATTCGTTTTCTGCATAACCTGCCCTAACAAAAAACCCTTCGCCTTTTTGCTCTTTTTAGGGTTTTTCCTCATATCTTCAACAGCCTTCGGATTTTCAGCTAAGACCTGCAGAACCACCGCCTTTATTTCATCGACGTCGCTTTTTTGAAGAAGGTTAAGCTCCTCAGCCAGTTTTTGGGCGGACTTGCCGGTTTTTAGCATTTGCTCAAGGATACTATTTGCTGCGGTAGCGTTTACCTGTCCTGATTCCACCAATTTTGCCAGCTCAGCGACCTGCTCTGCGCTCAATCCGAGCCCTCCAAGCGGACGTCCCGCCTCTTTGGCGAGTTTCAGGCCGACTTGCGTAATCAGGTTGCAGGCCCTTTTCGGGTCCGCTCCCTGTTGAACAACTTCATCAAAAAATTGTGCAGTAGAACGCTCCGCTGTCAAAACCTCAGCGTCATAATTACTTAGCTGGTATTGACTTACGAATCTTAGCTGCTTCTGCAGAGGAAGCTCACAAAGCCGGGATTTGATTTCACCAAGCCACTCGTCGTCAAGTCTTACCGCCAATAAGTCCGGCTCAGGGAAATACCTGTAATCGTGGGCTTCTTCCTTTTCCCTCTGCAAAACGGTAACCTGCCTCTGGTCGTCCCAGCCTCGAGTGGTCTTATTTCCCATTTCCATTACCTGTCCGGTCTCTAAAAAACTATCAATTTGCCTGTTAATTTCGTATTCGAGGCTTCTTTCAAGTGCACGGAAACTATTGAGGTTTTTTATTTCGGTGATTGGCGTTTTATATTCCGAGCCGCCTCTTGTGATAATAAGGTTGATGTTCGGCTCGAAACGCATATGCCCTTTTTGCATATCCGCTTCCGATACACCCAGATACCTCACAATCCGCTGCAGCTCAACAGCCAGCACTCTTACCTCTTCGGCGCTTTTCATATCCGGCTGGGTAACGATTTCTAAAAGAGGAGTGCCGGTTCGATTGAGGTCAACCTGTGAGAAGCCTTTAGCTGTATGCAGATTTTTTCCGGCATCTTCTTCCAGATGTGCCCTGATAATTCTGATTTTCCTTGTTGTTCCATCCTTGAGTGGTATCTCGATAAAGCCGTCACTGGCAAGCGGCAAATCATACTGGCTTATCTGATAATTTTTCGGCAAATCCGGATAGTAGTAGCTTTTTCTGTCCCACTTGGTAAATCTTGCGATTTTGCAGTTAAGAGCAAGACCGGTCAGCACCGCACATTCATACGCCTTCTTATTCATTACCGGCAGCACACCGGGCATACCAATACAAACAGGACATACTCTGCTGTTCGCCGGCTGGCCAAATTCAATGGCACAGCTGCAGAACATCTTGCTCTTCGTGCACAACTGAACGTGAATCTCAAGACCAACTATCACTTTATATTTTAATTCACTCATTTAATCTAATTATATCTTTTTACTAATTCGTGCTAATTCGCGTAATTCGTGTAATTCGTGGTTAAATCATCCTTTCATAACGGGTCTTCTTTTATGCCAGTCAGTTTTTAATTCGTACATCCGTGCAATACGCAGTAATTTTTCTTCTGTAAATGTCGGCGAAAGAATCTGCAGGCCTATCGGCAAATTCTTATCATCAAAACCGCACGGAATACTTATGCCCGGTATGCCCGCCAGGTTCACTGCAATTGTGTAGATATCCTCAAGATACATTTGCAGAGGGTCGGCTGTTTTCTCGCCGAGCTTAAAGGCCGTGGTAGGTGACACCGGCATCATAATGCAACTGCATTTTTCGAAAGCCTGCGTAAAGTCGCCCCGGATTAGATTTCGCACTTTCAATGCCTTCAGATAATAAGCATCGTAGTAGCCGCTCGAAAGAGCGTAAGTGCCGAGCATAATTCTTCTTTTAACTTCCGGCCCGAAACCTTCGGCACGTGACTTCGTGTAAACTTCAATATAATCACCCGGATTCGGCGTTCTATGACCGTAGTGAACACCGTCATAACGAGCGAGATTGCTGGATGCTTCTGCGGTAGCTATTATGTAATATGCAGCGATGGCGTAATCGAGGTGCGGCATATCCAGCTCGACGATTTCAGCACCAACAGATTTATATAATTCAACCGCCGCATCAATCGCCTCTCTGACCTGCGGCTCAGCCCCACGGGTGAATTGCGGCGTTACACCAATCTTCAGATTCTCTACCGGCTCATCAAGTTTTTCAAGATAATCGGGCTCGCCGGCAGTTTCTTCGTCAACGCTTGTGCTGTCTTTATTATCATATCCCGCGATGACATTCATCATTAAGGCGCAGTCTTCTACTGTTTTTGTAATAGGCCCGATCTGGTCAAGGCTTGAGCCGTATGCGACAAGTCCGTATCTCGAGACGCGGCCGTAAGTGGGTTTCAATCCTACTACCCCGCAAAAGTTAGCCGGCAATCGTATCGAGCCCCCGGTATCAGAACCCAGAGCAGCAAAACACAAACCCGCCGCAACCGCTGCAGCCGAGCCGCCGCTGCTTCCGCCGGGCACCCTGTTTGTGTCCCAGGGATTGACGGTTCGCTTTAGGCTGGAATTCTCCGTGCTCGAGCCCATAGCAAACTCGTCCAGGTTGGTTTTGCCGATTATAACTGAATCCGCAGCAAGCAGCTTATCAACTACAGTCGCATTATACGGCGATTTGAAATCCTCCAGTATCTTCGACGCACAGGTGGTAGCGCCGAAAGTCGTGCACATATTATCTTTGATTGCCACAGGGACACCGGCTAATTGCCCCACACTTTGGCCGTCAGCAATTTTTTTATCGATTCTCTTTGCCTGCTCAAGGGCCTGCTCTTTGAAAATACTGATATACGCCCCTATTGCCGGTTCATACCTCTCAATTTCTGCAAAGACGCTCTCAGTGACATCAAAGCTTCTAACCCGCCCTGCTGCTATTTCATCTCTTAATTGTTTTGCAGTAAAGCAACTTTCCATTTCTTTCATTTATTCTTTTTCAAACGATTTCTTTTGAAAGACTTTACGTTCCCGAACCGTCATCGAGTATCTTCGGCACCATGAAAAAGTCACCATCACTCTGCGGTGCATTAGCCAACGCTTTTTGAACATCAAGAGACTCTTTAACCACATCTTCACGAAAACAATTAGTGATTGGCAGACAGTGAGCTAACGGCTCGACTTTTTCGGTATCGAGCTGATTCATTTTTTCCATATATTGAAGTATTGACTCTAACTGAGCCGTGAATTCTTTCACTTCATCACTTGTAAGCTCAAGCCGAGCCAGTTTTGCCACCTTTTTGACCTGTTCTTCGGTGATTTTCTTTTCCATAAAGAAACCTAATGTAAAAGGCGAGGCAGAAACCAGCCTCGCCGCAGGTTAATACTTCGGGAAAGTAACTTTCACTTCGACTTCGCCTCAGCGGGCTTGTAGTTTCTTTTGGGCGGTTTTTGAACCAGACCAATCCGGATAGCCTTTGCAGAAACCTTTACTCTGCACACTTTGCCGTCGATAACAGCCCTGACCTTTTGAATATTCGGCTTGAATTTCCTTTTCGAAATACCGGTTATCTTTCGCCCGACACCGCCAAGGTATTTTGCCTTGCCTCGTCTCGATATTTTCCTGCCCGAAACCGTCCTTTTTCCTGTAAAAAAACACACTCTCGACATATATCTAACTCCTGTTTATAGACTCTTTTTCAAACTACATATAAACCGTAATTCTATAGATTCCATCAAAAATTGCAATAGCAAAGATGCATTTTATTAAAAACAGTCTTAATCGTTAAAAAACGGCTAAAGACATATTTTTCTTGACATTAGAGCTAAAATTGATACACTGTTAAAAAGGAAGACGGAGGACTGGTAAAAAGAGAACACAGCATTATCTTCAAACCTCCCGCCTAAACAACTTTTACAAAAACAGGAAAGGAAGGTGAATTATGTTTAGAAAAGTATCAATCTTAACGGCTGTTGTATTAGTTCTTTCAGCTTGCCAGCTTCAAGCCGCCGTTATCAATTCAAGCTGGGTCGGAGGCTCACAGGGTGAATGGGGAAACGCAAACAATTGGAACCCACCTATTGTGCCGGACAACAACGAGCTTTATACCTTCGTCGTAACCATAGACAGCACTAGTCTCGGCGCAGATGAAGAAATAGAAGTCTACATCATAGAAAACCGTACAATCAACCAGCTTGATTGCTATGGAGAAGTTGATCTGGAATCAGGAACACCATTTCGGATTATCCTTACACTATCAGACGTAAATGGACTGACAAACTACGATGAATTTTCAATAACAGGCCAATCGCAACAGATAGAAATCCACGGCAACTTAACCAATAGTGAACAGGCAAATCTCTGGTTCGATTCGGTTGAAATACATGGCGATGTGTATAACAATACAGAATCCATATTAGAAGTAGAGGGGGAAAACGACATTCACAATGGTGATTTGCAAAATGATGGGACTGTAGTCATCGGACCTGCCAGCGACCTATTGGTTGACAGAAACATTCGAAATACAGGTCTGATTCAGTTATTTGACGGCGAGTGTGGATGTGATCAAATCTTTGATAACAACAGTACCGGCGTTGTTAAGGGTTTTGGTGTAGTTTGGGTGGACCAGTTGCAAAATAAAGGTCAAATTACCGCCTATGGTGGCTCGCTCGCGATTAGTATCAACAGTACTCTAATAAACGAAGGCGTTTTGGGGAATCATCCCCTATCTTCGCTGCATATTAAGCCAGTGCTGGATGTAAACAATCAAGGCACGATAGAAGTCAATGCCGGCGGCGGCGTTACTTTTGACTGCAATCTTGTTAATGAACCTAATGGCGTAATTAGTCTGCTTGGTGGGGCTTTAGCAGCAACGACGATTACACAAAAAGAAAATGCGAATTTTGCAGGTTTCGGCGGGATTACAGGCGATGTGGTTATTGACACCAACGGCATAATCAAGCTAACCGGCTCAACAAATATTGTCGGCAATGTAACAATTGAAGGAACACTGGAAATAAGTGATGGCGTAACGCTCATTACAGGCCAGACCGTTTGCAACGGCACAATACATATCAAAGGCGGCTATCTCATCCCGCAGGGAGGTTTATCAGGCGACTGCAATATCATCTGGGAGCCGGGAACTTATACAAATCCTGCTGATTTCAATCTCGACGGCAAGGTAAATTTCGGCGACTTCGCATATTTCGCCGAAACCTGGCTGTGGCAGACAAGCTGGCAATGATTGAATCAAGTTTACCAAGGGAGAAAAAGGAAGGTGAATTATGTTTAGAAAAGTATTGGTGTTGACGGCCTTGATATTAGGCTTATTAGCTCTGGAAGTTCAAGCCGCCGTTATCAATTCAACCTGGGATGGCGGTGGCGACGGACGTTCGTGGGAAGACCTATACAACTGGGACCCGGATATTGTGCCGGACAATACCATAACAGATACCTTTGTAGTCACCATAGACAGCAACAGAATCGGCATAGATGAAATAGAAGTTGGCCTGCAGCAACCGCGTACTATTGATCAGTTAGACTGTTACGGCGAAGTTGAGTTACAAGATTGGAGTCCATACTGGAATGAACTTATTTTTGAAGAACCAAATGGATTGACAAATCATGGTGGGTTGGGAATTGAGGGGAGGAACGAATTTGAAATCAATGGCAATATAACAAATACCAATGGTGCCGAACTTTATTTGCTAAACTTAGAAATAAATGGGAATTTGTACAACCATATAGAAGCAATTATAGAAGTTGAACATGAAGTCTTTGTGATTGATGCGAACCTTGAAAATTCTGGCACTATTGTCAGTTTTCCAGCGAGCCAGTTGTGGCTTGACAAGACGCTTCACAATACTGGGCAGATCAACCTTTACGGCGGTCTATGTGGAGGTGACAAAACTTTTGATAACGACAGTATCGGCCTTGTTAAAGGTTTTGGTGAGATTTACTCAGACGAGTTGTTTCACAACAAAGGCATAATTTACGCCTTCGGTGGCGCACTTGTTGCTATTATCACTGAAGGACCCTTTTTAAACAATGGTGTTTTGGGCAACAAGCCAAACGCATCGCTCCATATTAAGCCGAACTTGTTTGAACTTCCCCCGGATGTAAATAATCAAGGCACAATAGAGGTCAATGCCGGCGGGGGTGTGACATTTGACTGTAATTTGAACAATGAGCCGAATGCTGTAATTAAACTGCTCGGCGGGACTTTAGCTGCAACAACGATTACCCAATCTGACGATGCAACATTCAAGGGTCAAGGCAACATTACCACCAATAATCTTGTCATTGAAAGCGATGGCTCAATTCAGCTAACCGGTCCCACCAAAATCTTTGGTAACGTCCAAATCGACCCGAACGCCACCTTAGAGATTAGCGATGGGACAACACTCATTACCGGCCAGACCGTCTGCAACGGCACAATCCATATCAAAGGCGGTTACCTCATCCCGCAGGGAGGTTTATCTGGCGATTGCAATATCATCTGGGAGCCGGGAACTTATACAAATCCTGCTGATTTCAATCTCGACGGCAAGGTAAATTTCGGCGACTTCGCATATTTCGCCGAAACCTGGCTGTGGCAAACAGAGTTGCATTGAAATACGATGATTTCGAATCATATTTTTTATGATATAGTGCTCAAAACCTGCGGTAAAACGGCTCGACTGAGCTTACCAAAGTCCACGGGCTAAGCAAATTAAGCCTGACTCCCTTGTTTGACAATCCGCCTCATTCATCCTGTTTGGCTAACTTCTCGAGCATTTCCCGTGCCTGTCTTTGACCAGGATTTGTTTCGAGAATATGATTTAACTGCTCAATTGCCTCTTCCTTTCGGCCGTCAAGAACTAAAAGAATTGCAAGACCTAAATTAAGTGCACCGTCATCAGGCAAATTCCTCAAAGCTTCTCTGCAAAGCTCTATCGCCTCATCAAATCTGTTCATTTCACCTAAAAGAGCGGTCATTTTGCTCCAGGCTCGTCCGTGCTTCGGATTTAATTTAACCGTTTTCTTGTATTTCCTAATCGCATCTTCGAATTTTCCCTGCTTTTGATAAACGACGGCAAGATTGAAATAAATACTGTCATTCGCCCTGACACTCAACGCCCGGTTAAGATTAGCTTCTGCCTTTTCGCTCTCACCGAGCAGGCTATAGTAGACGCCAAGCTGCGCGCTCGCCTGATAGTGTTGAGGCATTTTTTGTACGACAAAACGCATCTGCTCGGCTGCCCCTTCATAATCCTTCAGACCATCAGATAACAGCAAGGCAAAATTAAATCCAATCTGCCAGTCATCAGGCCTGTTCTCTATCGCCTTTCGATAAATATCCGCACAACCGCTAAGGTCTCTTTCAGTCAGCGAATCTCTCAATGATTCTATTTTGTTTTTCAGCTTCTCTATCTGCCTGTTATGGTAAAGCTGATTTGTAAAAGGCGGTCTGGAAATATACTCATCAAGGATTATTCTTTCTGTTCCGTATTTGTCCCAGCCTGTAAAAGCCAAAAGGTTTTTACAATCTTCCTCTGTAAGCGCTTTACCTTCAATAGCTTTGTTTTTCATAGTGGCGGGTAATAATTTTTCTATCTGCTCAAAAACCGTTTTCGCTATAACATAATTACCGCTGAAATTTAGATGAACATGCTCATAAAAAAATTCATCTCCAACTATCGATTTTGAACTGCCCTCTTCAAACACCCTTAGTGCATCAGCAAAATATATATTATTGTCTTTCTTTTTATCGGCTACACTTTTTATTATCCGGTTTATCTCGCTATCTGCTCTGAAACGAAGTGCATCATACCGGCACGCAAGGATAAATCTCTCCCCTGCCTTTTCATATTGACCAACGGCATAAAGAGAACTGCCGAGCCTGAAATGCAAATCAGCGAAATGCCCGTCAATGGCTTCTGCCGCAAGATAATATTCAACAGCCTGCGCATACGAAGACTTGTTTTCTTCTTCAACACCCTGCTTATAAAGGTTATCCCATCTTTCTCTCTGCTGCTCTGTCATATCGGGCCGGTGAACAGATGCAAAAGGCGCACAATCCCTTACATTTGTCGGCATGCTGCACAATATCAGGGCAATTTTCTCTGAGTTCGCAATTTTGCAGATATCATCAAGATTTTTTTCAAAATGCTCATAAACGTTCTGAAGACCATTATCATCAAATCTCACGAGCCTTCCGGTAAACATCTCCATACCGCCCCATTGGGCATTTTTTTCAGCAAATAACTTTTCAAAAATCCCTGAAAACAACTGGCCGATTTTTGTGCCTCTGACGAAAATCGATGCCCTGATAATGCTTAGATTCGAGCTTATCGGCGAAAATACTGTACCCGCCCCGTAAGGCCCTACAACCTCGTTATTCCCCATATAAATGACAAAAGCATCAGGTTCATATTCGCAACATTGCTCAACGGCTTTCAGAACAACATTAGAATTAACCGCAGTCAGAGCCGTATTGATAATCTCAAAATCAAAAGGGTGATATTTTCTTTCAAGCATAATTTCGAGAATTCTGCCGAACGAATAAGCGCTGTCCGGCTCGCCCTTGGCTGCTGAACCACCAAAGATGAATATGCGATATGTATTTTTTGGCTTTGTCTTTGAAAAGGTGAAAGGGACGAATTCTCTTGCAATTTTTCTGTTGAAAAAACGCCGGCTGAAATCATCGTTATTACAAAAAAAATCTTCCTGCCCGATTGTACATTTCTTTACGATACGGTTATTATATCCAAAGCCGATAACCCTCAATCCCAGCTCGATTAGCAGAATAACAATAACAGGAAAGACAAACGCTGCAATAAAAATGAACAACCGCCTATGCTTTTTCCTTTTCCTTAACTGTTTTCTTTCAGGTTTTTTCATTGCATATTCAAAAAGAAATCTATTCAGAGTCTCTCAGTATCTTTTCTAAATCCTTTTTTGCCAATTCGTGCTCGGGGTCTATTTTCAAGACAGCACTAAATTCCTTTATAGCTTCATCTTTTTGTCCATTCTGATTCAGGAAACAGCCGAGATTATAACGCAGATTAGCTGAGTCCGGCAGAAACTGCAAACCTCTCCGGCAAAGTTTTATAGCCTCGTCCAACCTGCCCTCATCAGCAAGCAGAACACCAAGATTTATATATGAAGGATAATGCTCCGGATTAAGTCTAAGCGCAGTTTCGTAGTGTTTCTTAGCCGCTCTTAAGTTTTGTCTCTTTTGATAAACCAACCCGATATCATAATAAGCAGGCGCATAAAACGGTTTGATTGTTATCGCTTCATTAAAATATTCCACAGCCCTTTCATAATTGCCTAAATGCCCCCATATAGTGCCAAGCATAACGTCCGCCATATAATAACGGGGTACAAGTTCCAGAGTTTTTTCAAACTCCGCCACAGCCGTTCGATAATCCTTAAGCCCATCCATCAGAAGCTTGCCGTACTTCCAATGTAACAGCCAATCCGCCGGCCTTTTCTCTATTGCCCTGCGATATTCTGTGTCAAACTGCAATAGAACCTGTTCGCTGAAATTACTTTCGAGTGAATCGATTTGCCGCTTAATACTGTCAACCTGCTCGTTATGATAAAGCTGATTTGTAAATGGAGGATGCACAATATAATTATTAAGCAAACTTTGCATTATCGTATATTGGTCCCAATCAGAATACGCAAGAAGCTGCATGCACCTATATTCATCGATAACTTCCTGCCCGCTTAACTTTCGGCTTTTAACCCGGCCCGGAAGTACTTTTTCTATCTGCTCGAAAATACATTTCGCCAAAATGTAATTACCCTTAAAATTCAAATGTACATGCTCATAAAACAATTCACCACCCGGTATTTGATAAGGGCTCTGCTCCTCCAATTCGTTGACTGCATCTGCAACATAAACACAATCTGAACTTTTATTTTGTGCGATTTCTCTTATAATTTCATTTATCCGATTATCGGCACGTAACCTTACCGCATCAAGCTCGCGTGCTTTTATATATCTTTGTCCTGCTTGCTCGTATTGATTTAATAGAAAGTAACATCGCCCCAAACGAAACTGCAGCTCGGCAAACTGTCCGTCAATTTCAGCAGCATCCAGATATTTTTCCACGGCCTGGGCGTATTGGCCGGCACTTTCATATCCTATCGCTTCATTGTAAAGGTCGTTAAAATCCTTTATCTGCTCTTCGGTAATACCGCTGCGATGAAGCGAGGCAAAGGGCGGGCAATCCTTAAGGTTACTTCCAACTGTAGTTAAAATAACCGGTGTGGTTCTCTTGTCTGCGATATTTACGACGCTTTCCAGGTTATTCTTAAAATTCCCGTATACAATCTGTAAGCTCTCATCATCAGCGGAAAGCTGTTTATCAGCGAACATACCGACCCCTCCCCAAATCTTCCGATTGTCTCGGCCAGCTGCTCCCAGCAGATATGTCAGAAGTTGTCCCAATCTTGTTCCCCTGAAAGCTATTCCCAAACGAATTAAAGATAAATGTTCAGAAAGCGGTGCAAAAACTGTCCCTGCACCGTAAGGTCCGATGACCTCATTATTTCCGAGGTACACAACAAATAAATCAGGCTCATACCGGGCACAATCTTCCGCAATCTCGACAACCACGTGGGAATTTATAGCTGTCATTGCAGTATTAATAATCTCAAAATTTATTCCGGAGTATCGCTCCGACAGCATTATCTGAAGAATTCTCGAGAAGCTGTACGCACTGTCCGGCACCCCCTGGGCTGCAGAGGCACCGAAAACAAAAATTCTATAAGTAGTCTCCGTCTTATGTGAAGGAATGACAAAGGGAGTAAATTCTCGCGCAATATTTGAAGGGAAAAACAACCAGGCAAATTTATCATTGTCACAATACGTTTTTTGACCTCTTACCGTGCACTTAATTATTGCTGCCGGCTCATAACCATAACCCGTTAAACGTAAAACAAACTCAAGAGCTAAGATAAGCAGTGCCGGAATCAATATCACCGCAATAAAACGAAACAGCCAGAGACGCCATCCGGTTATCTTTCTCCGTGATGCTTTCTCTTTTTTGGAAAAAACACTATTAGCTTTTTTTTGCTGTGAACTTTTTGTTTTTTTACGATATTTCTCTTTCATTTAACTTTTTCCAAATCCGACCAAGGCCTTAATATCTTCATTTGTCGGCATGCTTCACTGATTGTGCATTTTTTTACGATACGGTTATTACATCCAAAGCCGATAACTCCCAATCCCAGCTCGATTAGCAGAATAACAATGACAGGAAAGACAAACGCTGTAATAAAAATGAACAACCGCCTATGCTTTTCACTTTTGTTTAATTGTTTTTTTTCTTTTTGACTCTTTTTCATTGCATATTTATAAAAGAATCTATTCAGATTCCTTCAGCATCTTTCCCAAATCACGTTTTGCCCGTTTGTGCCCCGGGTCTGTTTTCAAAACGAGGCGAAATTCCTTAACAGCTTCATCCTTTTGCCCATTCAGACTGAGAAAGCAGCCGAGGTTATAACGCAAATCTACAGAATCCGGGCAAAACGATAAGCCCTCTCGGCATACTCTTATAGCCTCATCCAGCTTGCCCTGGCCGGCAAGCAAGCCCCCAAGATTAATATATGAAGGATAATGTTCCGGACTAAGCCTCACGGCAGTTTCGTAGTAACTTTGAGCTTCTTTAGTCATCTTTTTCGTTTGACAAATCAAGCCTATATCATAATAAGCAGGCGCATAAGTCGGTTTAATTTTTAACGCCTCTTTGAAGTAGCCCAAAGCCTTATCATAATCGCCTAAATCCCACCACATAGCACCGAGCATAACATTTGTCATATAATAGCGGGGCATAAGTTCCAGAACTTTATAATATTCCTCTGCTGCTAATCGATAATCCTTACGGCCATCCATCAGAAGCTTACCGTACTTCCAATGCAGCATCCAATCTGCCGGCCTTTTCTCTATTGCCCTGCGGTATAATACGTCTATCTGCGAGAAAACCTGTTCGCTAAGACTATCTTTAAGGGAGCTGATTTGCTGTTTGAGACTTTCAACCTGCTCGTCGTGATAAAGCTGGTTTGTAAATGGAGGGAATACAATATATTCATTAAGCATGCTCTGTAATATGGTATATTTGTCCCAATCAGAATACGCAAGAAGCTGCCTGCACCTATTTTCGTCGGTAACCTGCTGCTTGCTTAACTTTTCGTTTTTAATCCGGCCCGGGAGTATTTTTTCTATCTGCCCGAAAACAGTTCTTGCTATAATATAATTACCGCTGAAATTTAAATGCACATGCTCATAAAAAAATTCCTCTCCCGGTATCTGGTAAGGGCTTTGTTCCTCCAATGCCTTGACCGCATCCGCAAGATAAACATTAGTAAAACTTTTGTTTTGTGCGACTTCTCTTATAATCTCATTTATCCGGGTATCGGCACGCAATCTTACTGTATCGAGGTTGCGTGCTTTTATATATCTTTGTCCGGCTTGCTCGTAT
>CAZMQF010000073.1:0-12473 GCA_964568365.1 uncultured Pirellulales bacterium
GCGAAGCTTGAATTCTAAAATGCCACGTCCGTAAGGGCGTGGTAGTTTACTTTTTTCTCTACTGCTCAACTTTCTACTTTCTATTGTTCGTAAATTATCTTGTAGTGTTATCCGGAAAGGATATAATTTACTGCTATAAGAAATGTTGAAACCCGATACGATCCTGAATACAAAATAATAAAAAATCTCGATCAATTAGCCGAGAGAGTAAAGAAGCTACAAAGATTAACAGAGAAAATATGCAGTGAAAAGATAAAGGCATTTGTTTTGAAATATCGAGATAAGAGATTATGGCCTTGTTGACGGAGAGTTAGTTCTAATTATAAATTACGATGTAAAATAGTATGTAGATAAAGAATTAAGCGATAAGGAATATTTTACTTGAAACGAGCAGATGTCAAGGAGTTATATTATATTACACCAATTGCTAATGTTCCCTCTATTATGAAGTATGGTATTGTATCAAATGAACTATCGAAGAAGCTACCCCACAAATCTCTAGCAATGGAAGAGATTCAATCTAAAAGAAATACTAAAAAGATTCCTGGTGCAAGAAAGCTACATCAATACGCAAATCTTTATTTCGATGCGCATAATCCGATGCTCAGCAAAAGAAGAAACCAAAATGACCAGATATGTATCCTGCGTGTTAGCACATCAGTTCTGGATTTACCAGATGTTATCATTTCAGATCGAAACGCTGCAAGTGATTGGGCAAGATTTAACAGTGTAATTGATGGATTAGCAGCATTAGATAAGGATCAAATTTATGCAAAGTATTGGACTAATGCAAATAACGATTATGAATTATGGGAGAAGAAATCGATTAAATGTTCTGAGGTCCTTGTCCCTGGTAATGTTGAATCCAAATATATTCTGGGCGCCTATGTTGCGAACCAGACAGCTTTAAAAGCCTTTCAGCAACTCGATATTTCCTTGACCGTAAGTATTAGAAGTGATATATTCTTCTAAGAGGATGTTATGAAGATTCTAATAGGCGATATTTTTAAATCTAGGGCACAGACCCTTGTCAATACAGTAAATTGTGTTGGTATAATGGGTAAGGGAATAGCTCTGGAGTTTAAGAAGCGATTTCCTAAAATGTTCAAAGATTATTTAAAGCGGTGCAAACGTAACGAGATACATGTAGGTCAACCTTATATATACAAGAGTTTAATAGGTTCGCAGATTGTCAATTTCCCGACCAAAGAGCACTGGAAGTCTGTCTCTAAGGTAAGTGATATTGAAAGGGGCTTAGATTTTATCTTAGACAATTATAAGGAATGGGGTATTAATTCGATAGCAATTCCACCCCTCGGCTGTGGAAACGGTCAATTAGAATGGAGAGTCGTTGGTCCCCTGATTTATAGTCGAGCTAAACAGATGGGTATACCCGTCGAAATCTATGCACCATATGGAACAAATCCTTCTGAGCTAACGATGTCATTTCTCGAAAAGCCCAACGAATCTATGGTCGCTGATAGTAGAAATACAAGAAATGAACGGCTTCCATTCAATCCTGCATGGGTGGGTCTTGTAGAGATTTTGTATCGAATCAAGGAACAACCTTATCATTTCCCTATCGGCAGAACAACTTTTCAGAAAATTGCATACATAGCTACTCAGCAAGGACTGCCTACAGGATTTAACTATCAAAAATCGAGTTATGGACCATTTTCAAAAGAACTTAAGCTTGCTGAATCAAAGTTAATCAACAATAATCTCCTGCAGGAAGAACATCTTGGTAGAATGTTTGAAGTTAGAGTCGGTCCTGCCTTCGAAAAGTCTCGGGAGCGATACAAATCTCTTTTGGATAAATACTCTGATGTAATTAAGAAAACCACAGACTTGTTTATGCGAGTCGACACGAAACAAGCAGAAACACTTGCCACTGTAATATTTACCTGGGCAGAACTCAAAAAAAGTAAAAGAAGCTCAATATCAGAGATGGATGTGCTTGACTCTGTAATGCAATGGAAACAGCGTAGGAAACCAAAATTAGACCAAGCAACGATCGCCTCAACTATACGTAATCTTGGGATGCTGCACTGGCTTGATGTTATACCTGATGATAGGCTGCCTGTATCTGAAGAAAACGAGATATACGTTTGAAAATATGATAATGTAATGGATATCACTTAATCCAACAAACTCACCTCTTCTTTCCATAATTTTCTGCAAAGCTTTTTCCCTTGCCTTACAATTTTTTTACTGTGTGAATCTGCGTTACTTGTCCTGTGGAATCTGTGTCTGATTTTCTTTCCTTAATTTTCTGCAAAAAACGACAATCCAGCATCTAGTATCGAGAATCTTTTGACTTGTGTCTTTTAACTTGTGTCTTTTGACCTGTGACTTGTGCACTTATCTTCTCTGTGCTCTCTGTGACCTCGGTGGCTAAAAAACAGTGTAAATCAGTGTTAATCAGTGAAGATATGAAGAGAGGGCATCCTTAAGTATAATTCGGATGAAAATGTTAACCGTAATACGAAAGGAGGCCCTTATGGCAACGTATTATATCGGAGCAGATGTGCATAGCAATAGCATAGAAATGGCGATCCGGCATCGAAAAAAAGTCATTAAACGTTACGCGATACCGGCCAGCATATCGGCTGCAGTCCAGGTATTGAACTCACTGCCCGGCAAAAAGTACATGGCCATTGAAGAAGGCCCTATGTCCGGCTGGCTCTATCGCAACCTGCATCAGAAGGTTGAACGTTTTGTTATAGCCGACCCTCGACGCAACAAGTTGATAAGCTCTGACGGTGACCATGACGACAAGATTGACGCGGCCAAGTTAGCATTGCTGTTGGCAGGCGGCTATCTCAGGGAAGTTTACCATAGCGACGATGAACAGCGAGTTGAGCTTAAGCACTGGGTCGGTTTATACCACGACCGCATTCGCGACGCCGCCCTCGCAAAGCTTTACAGCGACAAAGGCGAGATTGCCTGGGGCAGTCAGATTCGCAGTTACGTGCTTCAGCCGTACCAGATGGTAAAGGACCATCGCACCGATTTCCAGACCGGCAATGTGCAGGCCGTCCTCGACGGCGAAATCGACCCCTTCATCGAAACATACCTCCGCCACAGAGCAAAACAAAAATCCCAAAAGTAGTAAATTTTATTTCTGCGCTTTTATCTTTTATCTACCTCTTCTGGTTGAACTTCTCTATGAAGCTACCAAAGGCGGATGACGGGTCAATTTTTAAATGCATCTAACCGTTACAACTCGGGTTGTACTTTTTTATCTGCTCACGTTCTACCCGTTTTCTTTCCTCTAATGAACTGATTTCAATAAATCGGAAGAAGCAGTTGTAATCCCTTAAATGTCTTTTTATACACGGGTCCGTTTCACTCGAACTCAGGTGTTCAAAGAGTCGTCTTTCAATGTTATTGGTCTGTCCGACATAGAACACGTAGTAGCTACTATCTTTCTTATAGCTGAGACGGTAAACACCTGCGGTTGGAGGTGCATATTTTCTAACGTTTTCTTCCGTGTATGAATACATATCTGACCAATTTGCCATTTTTAAATCTCCTATAAATTAAAGTTAATCTCTTTTTCACAAATCACTTTTTCAATTTTTGATTCATCACTTTATTAACTGATTTACCTTCAACTTTCACATTTGCAACAGCCCTACCGTAAGTATCGTGCGCCACGGTATTTACTTGAACTTTTTGGCCTTGAATCATTTGTCTTAATGTTTTCGTTGCCGCGCTTCCGGCTTTTGTTCCTTTTTCTGGCGCATCGACATTAGCTAAACGTACAGGGTGCTTGCGTGAAGCGGTTTTAAATGTATCTCCGTCAATTACTCTTGTGACTGTTTCCTTTTTCTTTGACATCTTTATTCTCCTTAAAAAATCAACTATTCTATTTTGGATTCATTCTAATAAAAAATTTGATATAAGAGTGATAGATATAGTAGTTTCATATCAGAAAAGCATATTTACTACTTCTCTATCTTGTGGCAAAGTTATCATTGCCGTCAGCTTTTTTTGATTAGAAGGGGGTGATTTATTGTGATGCATGAGTGTTCTCCTTAATAATCTCAAAGTTTTTTAAAATTTTTTTCAAATTTTAAAAAATCGCATCTGTCAATAATCTCCATTATTACCTAAATAACAAATACTTGGGCATAACTTGGACTTCCTTGGTCCTAAGTTAAGCTTAATTTTTTATTTGATTAAGATTTGAGTGGGGCTTAAAATGCATGTTTACGAATTTGTGGGGTTTTATCCCCACCCAAAATTTGGGTCGGTATCGGTTGTAGCCGGACCGGCCCATTCTTATATCAATTACTTAGTTTTTTCTTATTTTATTCATACAAATCTTTCTCTTCGTATTTACCTTTGCTAAAGACACTCTTTTGTTTTTTTATTTTATGTTTGTGTCGAACTTGTGCAGCGAGCTCTTGGATATCTGAACGGCTGAGAATCTTTGATAGCGCCCTGCTCATCTCAAATGAGAAGTGTTTCTTTAGTGACTGAATAATCTCCATTAATAACATCTCATAATCTCTTGTTGTTATGGTTGGCTGATTTTCATATAAAAATTTTCCAATTTGATTTATTGCCTCATTTATTCTTTCGAGCCGGTTAGATAGCTGATCGGCTTCGGCTTGTTTCTTGGACATGCGTTCAAAATTATTCAGCATGTGAGACAATGAGTCTCTTTCTCCCCGCAAGCGGTATAAAATCCAGGCAATATGCCTTCGTTTATTGTTTTCATACCACAACTCAAGCGCCTCGATTGCTACATCATTGAAGGACATTTTAATACCAGCCTTCTCAGCTTCCTTTACCATCTGGCTTACTTGGTAGAGAACATATGCCTTTCTCTTAGGGAAATAAACGGATCGTTTATAGGTTTTTCTGAATGCTTCAGGTATAAATGATGGTTGCTCTGGATCGTACTGAGCCAAGGGGTTGCTCAACGGCACAACATTCTTGTATCTTTTATTTTTTTTCATGCTTGACGAATATACATTAATTCATTTTCTCTGTCAAGTGTCTTCTTATATTTTTCACTACTTTTGCACACATACCCAATTATTGGCTAAAAAACGCTTGTTTTAGCCAAAAAATTTATCAAAAATGTTTATAGTTAAATGCGAAAATCCTAAAAACTTAGAAAATTTTTTATGCTTTCAACAAAAAGCCTTGTTTTTGATTGCTAGCTCTGTCGAAGTTATTTGTCTGAGCTTGTCGAAGGGATATGCGCAATCCGCCTTCATTTATGGCTGCCATTATTTAATCCAACAAACTCGCCTCTTCTTTCCATAATTTTCTGCAAAAAACAACAATGTCATATTTCGAGGAATTAAAAAATTAACCAATTCACTAATTCACCAATTAACTAATCCACTACTTCACTATAGTCGTGTTTAAAAAAATCTTAAATTTTTATTGATAAAACGGCCTGATTTGGTACAATATTAACAACTGGGGGAGGCCCCATTCCGGGGCTGCGGAGCTCCGCACGATAAAGGCCAGCAGGCCAAGTCAAAATATTATTTCATAAGTTTTTTTTAGTAGGGGACTTATAGATGTCCAACAACCAATTAACCAATTCACTGATTAACCAATTAACTCATAACAACGAGTATCAGGCATCGAAAATCGGTAAACTATTTAACAAATTCACCAATTCACCAATTAACTTTCAAAACCACGCGCGCAATAAAAGCTTTATTATGCAAAACAAAGCCAATTTTAAAAATCCCAAAATTAACGTAAGTGCTTGTAATAGAAAGGGTTCTGAGATTTTTCAGCCTTTCAGCCGCCGAAAAAACAAAGCCAAACAAAGCCAAAACAAACCCAATTTTAGCTCAAAATTGGCTTTGTTTTTCCCAATATTGGCTTTGATTTACAAGGAAATCTTCGCTTTTGCGAATAAGCTTAATCTCTTCGCTGACTTGTTAAAAAGAAAGACTTTTACAGGTTTTAACAATTTTGCTGACTTACAAAGTAAGAATGCAAAGCATTCTTGTGGACGAAGGATTTATTGTATGAATAGCTTGCTTTTCAAAGCAAAAAATCCTGAGAACACCCAAGTCAGCGAAATAAATCCATGTCAATCCGTGAAATCCGTGTCAAAAAATATCTCTGTGTCTAAAATTTCTCTGTGGCAGGATTCAAAAATTCATCGAATTTGTGAAAATGGCCTGGAAATCTTTATCGTTTGCAAGCTCGACATATTCGATTTTTCTGGCGAGCTGTTTTGCCCTGTCTCGCCAATGGCTGCTCACAAGTATCAATTCCGCACCGGCAGCCGCTGCGTTGCCGATAAATTTTATTCGCTCAGCAGCTACCTGCGGCAGCAGGCCGATACGCAATGCACTTTCCTTTCTCAAAAAATTGCCGAAAGCACCTGCCAAAAATATTTGCTCGATATCAGCATCCTCGATATTGAGGTTTTTTTGCAGGATTTTCGCACCTGCACGTATCGCAGCCTTCGCAAGCTGAAGCTGGCGGATATCGGATTGGCTGATATAGACCTGCGCTCTGCCGGTACCGGCGAGTATGAATGCCGGCTGGGTATTTATTTCGGTAATGCGTTTTTCGATTGCAGCGGGCAGGTTTTTATTTTTTGTGAATCGGCCGGTACTGTCGATTACGCCCAAATCGAGCATCACAGCCGCTGCGTCGAGCAGGCCCGAGCCGCAAATAGAATTTGCCGTCCCGCCGCCTATCACGTCTATATCGATATCATCGCCGTTGAAAACTACGGCTTCGATAGCGCCGTTGACAGCTCTGCCTCCCTTTTCGATTCTTGCTCCCTCGAAAGCCGGCCCTGCGGCGCAGCTTGCGGCCAAGAGTTTATTTTTATTACCCAGCACGATTTCGCCGTTGGTGCCGATATCGATAAGCATTGCGATTTCGTCGCAGTTTTCGATGTCGGCGGCAATTGCAGCGGCTGTCGTATCCGCTCCGACAAAGCCGGCAATGTTGGCGATTGTGTGGATATTCGCTTCGGGATTCATTTTCAGCCCGATTTGTGCTGCGGATAAATCCTGAGCATCGAGTTTATAGGCTTTGTAAGGCGCTCTGCCGAGGGTTTCAACGGGATAATTGAGGAGCAGATGGTTCATTGTTGTATTGCCGGCGATAGCAGCTTCATAGATTGTGTTCGGGCTGGTTTCTGTTTTTTTGCAGAGTTTGCTAATGAGATTGTTTATGCAATCGATGATGAGCTCATTTAGCTCAGCGAGTTTTTTTTCGGATTTTGCGTAGTTTATTCTTGATATGACGTCGTCGCCGTGAACCGACTGCGGATTCGAGTCGGCTGCTGTTGCAAGCTGTGAGCCGGTGCTGAGGTCGATTAGTTTGACGACTACGGTCGTGGTGCCGATGTCGATTGCCAGGCCGAGAATCGGCCCGGCTGTCAGCTTTGAATATTTCTTGTATATGTCTAGCTCAGCTTTTTGTTTTGTTTCGATGCCGGCGGTGAGGATTTTTTGTTCGTAGAACCGGGAGTTTATCGGGATGGTTACGGTAAGGTCGGAATTGATTTTGTATTGGCAGGCGAGGACTTCGGTATCGTCGTCGAGTTTTACTTTGCATTTTTTGCAGGTTCCTTGTCCGCCACAGGAGCTATTGAGAATGATTCCAGCCCGGCCGGCAGCTTCGAGGATAGTTGCGCCGGGGTGTATCGAGATTTTTAAGTCGTCCGGTTTGAAAGTTATGTTGAAGTGAGCCATAGAAAGATTAAAAAGTAAAAATTAAAAATGCAAAGTTACAGTTAAAAATTAAAAATTGTAAAAAAATATTCAGTTACAGCCGAGATAGTTTTATGAATTTTAACTGCCTATTTGCGATCTCTTAGATACGCAGACGTAAAAGCAATTTAGTCTGTTTTTTCAGGGCATTAGCTGATTTTATGGCGTACTTTCCAGCGTGCCCTTCTTTTTTTGCTGCCGACTTTTCTTCTTCGCCTTGATTTGGCCATTCAGGTCTCCTGAAAGGAGTTTTGATTTATTGCTCTTTACGATTCCATTGAATATGATAATATAACAGGTTAGCAGGAAAGTAAAGATAATTTCAGCAAAGGGTGAATTTCGGGGAGTTGATATGATACAGTGTAAAGATTGCGAATATTTCGAGATGGGCCCGGACGGCAGAAGGACGTTTAAGTGCGAGCCTTTTACGAATATCAAGGAGCCTGAGTGCATAGCGAAATGGCAGCTGATTCGTCTTGATATGCTTTTAGCGAGCTATCAGAGTATGCTTAAATGGCAAAAGGAGTTTGCGCCGCTTCAGAAGAGACTATTTAAGTATATGAATCGGGAGCTTGAGGATATGGATGAGACGGATAAGTGGAAGGCGGACGAGCCGGAAGATGAAGATGATAGCTGGCCGAAGCCGCCGGATGAATAGAGGAGCGTAAAATTAATCAGTGAACTTTTTTTCTCAAGAGTAGAGCGCCGAGGCCGAGAAGTAAAATCGTGGCCGGCTCAGGGATGATATGCAAGGTAAAATCATCATCAACTGAACCGGGGGTAAGATTCAGAAATATCATTACATCACCTTCTAAAAGGCCCTTATACTCAACCGCTCCTCCGACACCGGGAAGAGGTATTTCCTGGGTTTGGTAATCTCGTGTATCGAGGTGCCAATATTCAACACCACCTCCTCCCCCGAGGGTATAATCCCATCCAGGCGAAGTGCTTACAACCGGCGGGCTGAAGACAGCTGTATCTCCCGTCCATTCTCCTATATCTGATTTTAAGTTGCTAATAAAGGCATAATACATTTCACCAATGTCATCATAAATTCCAACCCATATTTTATCATTAATTGAGATTGTTAATTCGTCACCAGGGTCTGTAAAATTTACACCATCTCCCACAACAAGTGTAAGCCCGGCATCAGCAAAAGAAACACATAGAAAAAGGATTATTAAAATTATGAGTGATTTTTTCATTTTTCTGTCCCTTCAAAAATTATTATAAATATATTATGACAATATAATAAACAAACCTTATTATATTGTTTTTTTTTGAGATTGTCAAGCATTAATTGGTTTTTTTCTTATTTTAATCTCTCTATTTTAAACGAGCCATCTGTCCAGTGAACAGGATCAAACATATTTTTACTGCTCCAGAATCTTACACCTTGAGGGAACTCTAACTGTAAAAAATAAGACCAGACCTCATCTTTTTTCTCGTCTGGAGGATTGATACCTTTATAGTACAAGTCAAAAATAACAGCAGGTCCTTCTTGTTCGAGCACTTTGGAACCCATAAAATCTTCATTTTCCCAGAAAGTCAATTTTACTCCCTCCGGTATAGCTATTCCGTTGAGAGATTTATTATGCACATCTACAAGTACTGCATCTGCATCAGGATAATCTCCTGGTCCGATGAGATCGTCGTCTTCATCATCGACGAAGGCCATATTGAACCAAGCAAAGTTATCTACGTCAGCTATCAGCAAATCAGAAAAATGTACCTTGAATCCGTATTCATAAGCGCCCATATCGACAGGTAAATTTAAGGGGCGTTTACGTGGACGGAGGGCGATGAGGATGAGAACTGGCCGAAGCCGCCAGAAGAATAAATAAGCTGAAAACGATTCAGTGGACTTTTTTTCTCAGGAGTAGAATACCGAATCCGAGGATTAGAACCGTGGCCGGTTCAAGAATCGTTGCTGTCTAGTGAAACAGGTGTTGAGTTATTGCCATCGCCATACAAATTAGAGACAAAGCAATATATCTCAAACGTTAAGATTTTTTACGAAAATAAACCCTCTTTATCAATCTAAAGTTTTTTTACTCTTATTTTTTCGAAACATTTTCATCTATCCAGCGCTTCAGGCCAGGAATTTGGAAATAATAATTATCATAATAACGCATACCATTTTAGTATTTTATTCCCACGACATACAGTTATTACTCGTTACACAACAAACCCAAAAGAACAAAAATATGGTTTTCTTCATAAATCTTATCCTTAGTTATTGTTTAATTCTATGTTTGTGAGCCGTTCTTGGTAAGGGAGTTCGGCCATGATTATCCTTAATAGTAGCATCAGCACCATTTTCCAGCAGAAATTTAACCACTCTTTCATAACCGGCACATGCTGCGTTATGAAGAGGGGTGCGCCCATTTACATTCTGTACGTTAACGTCAGCACCATTAGCTACAAGCATTTTCACAATCCCAAGATAGCCTTCATCGGCTGCTTTATGAAGAGGAGTCCCATTTCCATCGTTTCGGGCATTTACGTCTGCTCCTTTAGACAGCAATAAACTGACAATTTTCTCATAACCCCTATCCGATGCATAGTGGAGCGGTGTTTCACCCCATTTATCACGGGCATTCACATCAGTTCCGTGGGATATGAGCAGAGCCGCAATTTCTGTGTTTTGATTTACTAGCGCACGATGCAACGGGGTTTGGTTACAATCGGTTTTGGCATTAATATCCTCCCCTATCGATATTAAAAATTCGACTATTTTCTTATCTCCCATTTCTGCTGCAAAGTGTAGCGGCTTCCAACCATGCTTAAGTAGCTCGTTGCTTCTATTAGTATCGAGCATCAGAAAATCAGCCCGTCGCTCAGAGTGCTTACAGCCAGATATGAATAAATCCTGAACCAACAAAACATATAACAGCATTATTTTTAACTTACTGCTCATCCCAATGCACCACTATTGTTGCAGTCTTATAGAGTAAATGTTGCCATTCAAAGCATGTTTCTTGAAATAACCTAAGGTATTGTTCACCTCACTCAGCCGGATTCATTACCCTGCCCATAAACAATATGCTTTCCGAACGATTATCCTTAATAATAAAAATAAATGGATGGTCGGCACGGAAAACATGGACGATATGAGCGGATTTAGCTAAAACAACTCCTGTTGCTGCTGCTGCCTCAGTGCCTTCTTCGTTAACTTCAATAAATGCCTTGTGGAAGACATCTGAAATGAATAGACCTCCTATGCCGTTTATACCCGAAAAATCAGCTTTTCCGCCAAAGGCATCAGGCATTCCCAACTTAATGAGAGCATTATTCAAAGAAAAGGCTCCCCAGGTCATTTTGAATTTAGGGAAATACACATCAACCTTTGTCATCCACATTTTTGACAGTACAACATTGAGGCTTTCGGTTGTAAGCGTGTTTTCGACTTCCCTGATGCCTTCTGTATCGCTGGGCAAAAGCACCAGCATACTCATTTCATCACCTTTATATGGCAATTCGAGAGCCTGCAATTTTTCATCTTCATAGTATTTGAAATCTTCTTTCAGATGCATCATGGGTACTTTGACCTTGTCTTTGGCAGAGACAGCAAAATCTGCTTTTCTGGTCTTCCACCAACTGAATTTGGTCTTCCATTCGCCTTTGAAGTATATCGCATTGGTAAGGACCAGCGCTGTCTGTTCGTCAACACCGCCCGGTGGGATGAGATCTTTAATTTTATTGTTTGTCTTTTCCTCAACCCAGCTATTGATTGTATGCCGTGATTGCTCCGTTTCATTAACAAAATCAAGCTGATTAAGAACTGCCCCATAGTAACATTCAGTCAAGTCCAAAAACTCCTTTAAGAAAGGTTCACCCTTTTGTTCCCAAAGGGCATTGGCAAGTAATAGCTGGTAACCACATGATTTGTCTTTTTGAACAAGTTGCTTTTGGAGAGTACCAAATGTAGAGTAGAGATTTTGCTTTGGCAATGTAAAATGCAGGACATCCGCCATTTGCTTCTGTGTTTCGCCGCGAGCACCGCCATAAGTCATCGCAAGGGCAGTTGAAATGCTGTATGGCGAGAAAAATAAATTGCCTCTGGGTGCAGTTGCATTTTGGTCATCCTTCAATTTACCATACAAGGTAAAGGCAAAATCGGTGTTTCCAGCTACTGTTGTTTTTATGTTGTTGGAATCGGCAGCAGATGCGTTACTGGCAGTATGGTTTGGGTCGATTGCTCCGAAACAATGGTTACTCGTTACGCAACAAACCCAAAAGAATAAAAATGCAGCCTTTTTCATGATTATTCTCCTTAATTCCCACTTAATTCGATGTCAAAGAGAGACCCTTGTCCTTTCAACCTGTAATTGTTTACAGGAGCGTCAGGACCAAATTCCGTCTGTTCGCCAATGACGTGCATTAACGACCAATAGAGAGATTCTCCATCACCTAACTCTTCCCATTCAAGTCGAGTCCATTTTTGGTATTCGGTTTCAAGCAGAGGCAATTGCAATCTTATTGGAACTAAACCATACCACCCCTGATAAGCACGGCTTATGCTGGTTTCACCCATCCCTAAAGCAAGACTTATATCCGAATGAGGCCCGTCAAAAAGACCGATTTGACCTGGTTGACCCTCTACTAACTGGTTACTGGCGTTTATTTTTAAGTGGCCTGAGTAGCAGCAGTCGAAATAAGCAAATTCGAGGGGGTAAAAACCCATTGCCAAAAAGCTGTTTGCTGTTTTTTCCCAATAGCTCCCTAAACTTGTGCACCAGGAAGGGGCACTAT
>CAZMQF010000074.1:0-12278 GCA_964568365.1 uncultured Pirellulales bacterium
TTCAGAGGATAGGGAAAATGACTCCACCGTGCACTTGTATTAAGAAGACCGATTGCAAGAACGCTCGATTTTTTATCAGATTCTTTCTTGACGTTCCGCTTGATTGTTACTACCCCTGCCGGCGAAAAATCATCCCACACCTTTTGCTGTTGCGCTTTTAGAGCCTTATATAAGTCTTCGTTCAGCACCATATTGTCGCTGGTAATCTCAAAATCGTGTAGTTGTTCTCCATCGCTCTTTTTTGTCCATCCGTTAAAGCGAAGCTCAACATTGCCGTGACGGCCCAGCAGGTTATTCAGCGTCGCTCCTTTTTCGCTGACATCTATCCTGCCTGTTAGTTTGCTTACCGGGTATTCGAACCGCTTATCGCAGAGCCATACGTCTTTGCAGTAAACCTCGCCTGATAATTTGCTCTCATTTAGCCTGCTTAAATTGCCGCTGAACTCGATGGAAAGGTCGATTTGTCCCCCGGGCCTGAAGCGGTCGAATATACCCTGCAGCGCCTCGAATGCTCCCAGCCTCATAGGAAATAAAGACCGCAGAATCCTGAAATGCTTATCAACCGCTTCTTTTTCGCTTGTGAGCTCCTTTATATCAAGCTTCAAAGAATATTCTTTATCCGCGCTGTAATTGAGCCTCATTCCAAGCTCCTTAGCCGACAGAACATCCAATTCTGGTTTTTCTCCAGCCGGTTTCATTTCACCGACGAGTTCGACTCTGCCCGGCTGCCATTGTCCGCTCAGGCTGCTTTTGCCGAACTTGGACCATTGACTCGTTTGTATTCCAAAATTGTAAACATTCTCTCCCTCGCCTTGTACGGCTTCCTCCGTAGGCTTGTCTATAAATAGTGCCGGAAGCAATCTCAGATTGAAACCTATTTCAGCAACAGTTTCAGCCCGCTCTTCTGAGATTTTACTGTATAAAAGTGTTCCCTCGTTGAGAAATATTTTCGGGACCTTGCCTGAGCCGCTTTTGGGTGTGGCCATTTTAAGACCGGCCAGATTCCATCGACCGTTCCGGCTGTCATATATGATGTTAAAATCGAATCCGCTTATGGTTATCCGTTTAAGGCGTGGCCGAAACAGTAAAACACTGCCTGTCTTAAAGTAGGCTCGTACCTTCTCTGCTCTCAGTATCGTATTGTCGTAATCAGCTGCCTCCTCGGGCCTTATTACGAGATTCTTGATGGCAACCGAGCCGTCCAGGCTGAGCTTAAGTGTCTCTGTCGTTATTTTTGTATTCGTTAATTCACCAATCTGCTCGATTGCTATTTTGCTCAGACTTCTGCCGACAAAGATAAACAAAATCCATAACACAGCAGCCGTAACTAATACTTCAATCGATATGCGAATGACGGTTCTGCTTTTCTTTTTTATAAATCTCAGAAAGCTCGTACCTGTTTTGCTTTTCACTCAGTCACCTTTAGTATTCTCAAAAAGCTTTATTACGAAAAAATCCTGTCTCCACCGGCTCCTTTTCCTACGAATTTAAGCTGAAAATTGTTTGCACAGCCCTGCATCTCTGTTTACTTTTTCACTTTTATTGCCTTATCTGCTATATCGCCTCTGTAGTACGCTCCGTCAAAATGAATTTTTTCCACCCCTTCGTATGCCTTTGCCTTGGCTTCCGGTATTGTTCGGCCGAGGGCCGTTACACCAAGTACTCTTCCGCCGTTGGTTACAATATCGCCGTCTTTTTTGGCAGTCCCTGAGTGGAATACGATTACATCTTCGATTTGTTTCACCTCTTCTAATCCTGTTATTTTTTTACCCTTCTCGTATTTATCCGGATAGCCTCCCGAAGCCATTACAACACAGACTGCCGGCCTTGGGTCCCATTCGATGCTAACCTCTTCGAGACTGCCCTCGCAGACCGCCACCAGAACTTCCAGTAAATCGCTTTTCATACGCGCAAGTATCGGCTGTGTTTCCGGGTCGCCGAACCGAACGTTAAATTCAAGCACTCGGGGACCGCCCGCGGTAATCATAAGACCCGCATACAATACTCCTTTATAAGATGTGCCGTTGCGACTCATCGCATCGACTATCGGAACGAGAATCTCACGTGTAATCTGGCTCATCATCTTTTCTGTAACAAGTGGTGCAGGGCTGTATGCTCCCATACCGCCTGTATTCGGGCCTGTATCATTTTCGCCTATAGGCTTATGGTCCTGAGACGATTCCATCACATATATATTATGCCCGTCAACAAATGTCAGTATTGATGCCTCCTCACCGAGCAGCTTATCTTCAACGACAATCCTGTCACCTGCCTCGCCGAAAACCCTCTCGACCATTATCTTCTCTGCCGCAAGCAGACCGTCCGAGGGGTCATCGCACACAAATACTCCTTTACCTTGTGCAAGTCCTGCTGCCTTAACAACCACAGGCTCATCTCTGCTTGCAATATAAGTCTTGGCACTATTAAAGTTATCGAATATTTTAGCTTCTGCTGTGGAGATTGAAGCCGACCGCATCAGTTGTTTGGAGAATACCTTATCTCCCTCGAGCTGGGCCGCCGCCCCGCTTGGACCGAACGCCATTATGCCCGCTGCCTCGAATTTATCAACGATTCCTGCTGCTAAAGGGCCTTCAGGCCCGACCACTAACAGCTTAACCTTCTTCTCACGCGCGAATTCGAGCAGTTTATCACTCTCATCTGTCTTGATATCGATATTTTCTCCGCACTCAGCAGTACCGCAGTTGCCCGGTGCAATGTAAAGCTTGTCCAGTTCCTTTGATTGTGCCAGCTTCCACGCTATCGCGTGTTCCCGCCCCCCGCTGCCGACTAATAATACTTTCATTTCCAATCTCCTGATTCTATTCTTTAAGCTCCCCGATTTTTACTCCTCTTTTAGTTCATTGCGACTTGCAGCTTTTTTTCAATTTATCACACTCCTTATTCTTACTCAAGGTTTCTTTTACTTGCCGGCTCTAATCTTTCCTGCCTTTGTTCTTGGCTGTTTATTCCTCGGTTAGAAGCTCGAATTGTTGTATGCTCAAAAGCTGCCTTAATTTTTGAAGCGCGAGCAGCTCTATTTGACGAACTCTTTCCTTGCTCAGATTCAAATCTTCACCGATTTGTTGCAGCGTCTTTTTCTTCTTTTTTATCGATGTGTCTAACATCCCGTAATGGTTAAGGATGACGTATTGTTCCCGCTCGTTAAGGTCGTTTTTAATAACTTCAACAAGGCTGCTTCTTGCCCGCTCTATCGCGGCAAAATCTGCCGCCTCATCGATTCGCATATCCCTCTCGACGTCTTTGCCGGCGAGCTCTTTTGTCTTGGCTGCCCGAACCCTTTCTGCCGGTATTTTTCTTGCAAAGTTTTTGGCAATAACCCATGTCGCATAAGTGCTGAACCGGAAACCTTTGGCATAATCGAATTTCTCGACCGCCTTCATCAACGAGACATTCCCGTCGCTTATCAAATCCATCAGCACTGTCTCATCTCTTGTATGTTTTCTTGCAATATTCACTACCAGCCGGAGATTCGCCTGAATAAGCGTCTTTTTTATTGATTCCGCTTCTTCTAAATATTTTTCCATTGCATCGAGACTTTTGCTCGAAGTGTTCTCTATCTTCATACTTGTCCGATTTATGCACACTAAGTATTTCAGATAATTGTATCTGCGGAAAAATTCGACCTCTTGCTCCCGGTTGAAAACGGGCGTGCTTTGCAGGTCTCTGAGATATTTTGTCAGATTGCTGCCTGCCGGTTTCAGCCCAGTTTCGCTCGTTATGCTCAAGGGCTCGCCGAGAATCTCGTCCTTCGCATCATCTTCTAAAAATTCATCGCTGATAATATATTCAATTTTATGGCTTAATAGTGCTCTCACTCTTCGCCTGTTGATGAGGCGGTATATTGAGCTTTTACTTCTGTCGAAGCGCTTCTGTAATTCGCTTACTTCGGTTCCCTGCTTATATAGCCGGTAAAGCTCCACAGCCTGCTCTGAATTTACAACTCCCCAGCCCTTCTTGAATATCCGTTTGTCGGGATGTGACTTGTCATATTTTAGAAGTGTATATCTGACCGTCTCGTGGCATCTGCCGACCTTTTCTGATATCTTCTCGATAATCTGGTATCGGCTCAAATTTGTTTTACCTCTCAGGTCGGTTGCCATCTTGATTATCTTTCGTCTGTCCTTGTTTGTCATTCGCTCGAATTGGCCGGCCTTTGATGAAAGCTCGGCATTGGACTTCAAAAATTTTTCTACCGCCGACTTCTTAAAACCGAAACGTTTTTTCTTGTCGTCGAAAATATATTTTCGACCGGCCAGACCTTTTTTTTGCCATCGTCTGATTGTTTTCGTGCTGACGGGAATCTCTTCAGCTAATTGCTCGACGGTATAGACCTTTTCTTTCGAAAGCCCGACCGGCTCCGCCATCCGACCGCTCAGCTTGGAGATAAAAATTCTGAGGTCTTCTGCGAGCTGCTCTCCTTTGATAACTTCCGATAATCTCGTCTCTCTTAGCTGGAATCCCGTGATTCGATAGCATACGAATGCGAACGGGTATTCCTTGTCCGGCTTGATAGCTTCCAGGAGCTTTTCCGCCTCAGCAAGTTGCCTGCGACGTTTTTTTAGCGGCGTAAACCTAAGCTGATTAAGCAGTTGTGCCAGATTTTCGCTTTGTATCTTACGCATATCTGCATCCGGTCTTTCCCGTTTTCACTAAGTGTCCATTTTAATAAAAACCGGCGAAAAAAGTATCTCAAAAAATTTTTTTTTGACATAGGAAAAGAAAGTTTATTTGTTTTGCAGAGCAGGGATTTTTGATTTGAAATATTCAATCCCACATTTTACCGGGGTGCTCATTTCGAACTGATACACTGATACACTGATACACTGATACACCGATACACCGATACACCGATATACTCATCTACCCTTTACGCCACCAGACCTTTTGCCAATGTCACCGCCTTCGCGGCGTCAGCGGCGTATCCGTCAGCGCCGATTTTATCTGCATATTCCTGTGTCACCGGGGCTCCGCCTATTATAATCTTGGCCGATATGCCCGCTTCCTTGAGAGCCCTTATCGTCTCTTCCATCGAGGGCATTGTTGTTGTCAAGAGTGTGCTCATCCCGACAAGGTGAGCTCCTGTGCTTTTGGCCTGCTCGATAAATTTCTCGGCAGAGACATCGACACCGAGATCGATAACATCGAAGCCGGCGCCTTTCAGCATCATCGCAACCAGGTTCTTGCCGATATCATGAAGGTCACCTGCAGCCGTTCCTATTATGAGTTTTCCTATCGGCTCGACGCCGGCCTTGACGAGTTCCGGCTCTAATACCTTCATCGCGGATTTCATCGCTCGAGCTGCTATCAGCATCTCAGGTATATATATTTCGTTTTTGCTGAAGCCCTCTCCAATCCTGTCCATCGCTGAAATCAGACCCTCGTTAAGGATTTTATCGGCCGGTACACCTTCTTCGACAGCCGCTTTGGTCATCTCTATACAGCTTTGCTGGTCACCTTTGAAAACCGCCTCGCTTAATGCCTGTAAATCCGCCATAATCTCTCTACCTAAGTAAAAATCTTAACCGGTGTTCCTTGGAACTTTAATTTTCAGGAAAGAGCTTAATATATTATTTTTTTGTAAAAAGCAAGTCCAAATTCAAATTTTTTGCCCCCGAAGATAACCGTTCGCGTTTCGAACAGTCCAAACAAATATTTGCAAAAATCAACTGTTTTGTTTATGCTCTGTGGTTCCAAAATATATTGTTTTTCGGATTCATAGTCGAAATAAGAAACTGATTATGGCTGATTTCATAGTTCTCGTAAAACAGGTACCTGATGTAAAGCAGATTACCGACAATGCCTTTGACCCTGAGACCGGTACACTTATTCGTACCCGTCTGCCTTCTGTTATAAATGAGCTCGATACCCACGCGCTTGCTTTTGCAAACTATATGAAGCAGGTAAGCGGTGACAGGCAGGGCAAAATCATTGTTCTGACTATGGGACCGCCGATGGCCGAAGACGTCCTGCGATATTGCCTTGGCCGTTGTGCCGATATCGCTGTTCTGCTTACCGACAAGGCACTCGGCGGAGCCGACACCTTCGCAACGGCAAATCCTCTCGCCTTCGCCGTCAGAAAAATAGTTAAACAAATCCTGAATTCAGCCGGCGATTATTACATCGTAACAGGTATGCAGTCACTTGACGGTGACACCGCGCAGGTCCCTGCACAAATAGCAGAAGAGCTGTCAATACCCTGTATAGCCTATGTCACTGACGCCGAATTTAAAAATGACCGTTTCGAATTCACTCGTATTATAAGCGGCGGAAACCAGCTCGTTGCTGCAAAATCCGCTCCTGCCGTAGTAACCGTCGCTAAATATGAATATCCTATTTTCGCAAGTTTCGCACAGGCTCGGAGGGCGAATGCCTTAAAAATCATACAATGGTCAGGCGATGATATAAACGCGCAGCACATCGGCGTCGCAGGCTCGAAAACTCGCGTAATACGCGTCTTCCCGCCCGGCAAAAGCAAAAGAAGCTGTCAGCAGATATACGATGTAAAAAACCTTGCCCGTACTTTAGCCCAAAGCCTCAAAGCCGATTCACAACAGCACCGAAAGGATAAGCAGGCTGCTGACAGCTATGTTCTCCCTAAAAAACGCAAAATTTTCTATGACAGAAGCTTTGAAGCAACTGATAGCGAGAATGAAGATTTCAAAATACTCGCTGACAAATTAAAACAGCTCGGCATCCAAAGAATTGAGCAGATAGACGAATATACGAAAAAGCAGATTCTTGATACCGCCGGCGAACATTTCCACAAAAATGCTCTCGAGGATATGTTGACAGGCCTCAAATCGACCGATTCATCATACGTAGGCGAGGTCTGGGTCGTCGCCGAGCATCACGACGGAAAAATTCACCCCGCAACGTTCGAGCTTATTGGCAAGGCTCGCCGGCTCACGGATTCTCTCGAAACAAACCTCGGCGTCTGTCTGCCGGGTGACAACGTCCTCTCGATGGCCGATGATTTAATCGCCGCTGGTGCCGACAGCATATACGTTATCGCCGATAAGCTCCTCGCCGCCTTTGACCCTGCCGTTTTCAGAAAAGCCGTTGCCGATTGCATAAAAAAATACCAGCCGCAAATAGTCCTTTTTGCTGCAACGCCACAAGCCAGATTGCTTGCCCCGATGGTCTCGTACAGGCTCCATTGCGGCCTGACCGCTGATTGCACCGGCCTTGATATAAGGGATAGTTCCCGTAAAGGACAAATCGGAATCCTTTTACAGACCAGGCCTGCTCTCGGCGGAAACGTTATGGCTACTATCTGCACTAAGGACTCGAAGTCTCAGATGGCAACCGCAAGGCCGGGTGTTATGAAAAGACTCACCCCCGACCCGTCCAGGAGAGGAAAAATAATCGAGCATCGCCTCGATTTATCAGCCGATGATATAAGCCTTGAGATTATAAAAACCGAGCTTGGCACCGGCCGGGTCGATTTCGCTGCCGATATCATTGTCAGCGGCGGCAAGGGTATGCAGAATCGTGACAATTACGAGCGTCTTGTCGGTTCGCTTTGTGAAACTCTTGCTGAAAAGCTGAAAGCAAAAATTGAAAGAGGCGCCTCCAGGGCCGCCGTCGAACGGGGCTTTATCGACCGTATCCATCAGGTAGGACAGACCGGAACCTCGGTCGGGCCGAAAATCTATATCGCGCTCGGTATCTCAGGAGCCATTCAGCATATGATTGGTGTCGCTAACAGCAAAACCATCATCGCCGTAAACAGCGACCCCGACGCCCCTATCTTCAAAAACTGCGATTACTACTTCGTCGGTAACGTCGAAGATATTATTCCAAAACTAGTTCGGAATTTATAAGTGGAATTGGTAGGTTGATCTTAAAAGTGTCAATAAGTAATGATTACAACAAAGTCTCAGTTCTAATTGTCGGTGCCGGGCCTGCCGGCCTGTCCGCTGCGATAAAACTAAAGCTCCTCAAGCCTGACATCGATGTTTGCATAATTGAAAAATCAGAAAAACTCGGAAATCACAATCTCTCAGGAGCATCACTCGAACCTCAGCCCCTCTTCAGCCTGCTCGATGAAGCTGCGCCTGGCTGGCAAAAAACAGACCAGGCAAGGGAAGTTTTCGCAAACAAAATCGAAAAAAGCGACCTGCTGTTTCTTCTCGGCAAAAAGCTCGCCTTTAATATCTCCCCCGCAATTAAGCTCGCAAATTTCCTAAAGCTTGGTATCGGCCAGATGATTCACAAGGGCGACTATTCTGTTTCTATAAGCATGCTGACCGCGTATCTCGGTCAAATTGCCAAAAACCTCGGCGCAGAGATTCTTACCGGCTTTGCCGCAGAGGATATTATTCTCGACGATAATGACATGACAGTCGGCGTAAAGCTCGTCGACCAGGGCCTCGACAAAAATGGTAATAAGCAGCCCAATTACGTCCCCGGCGAGATGATCAATCCTGATTTTGTTATTCTCGCCGAAGGATGTGACGGCCTGGTCACCGAAAAATTCATCGAAAAGGCTCACCTGCAAAGGCAATCCTCGCAGCTTTTCTCCGTCGGCGTAAAGCAGCTCATAAAGGTTAGTCCCGAACAGTACGAAAGATTCACTGCCGGACGCATAGTAAAAGCTATGGGTTATCCAATTTGGACACCCGTCATCGGGCCAGCTGTTTTCGGCGGGGGGATTATTTACCCGCACCAGCCCGACTACCTCGCCGTCGGTATGATAGCTGGTGCCGACTGGAAATATTATAACTTCAATCCGCAGGACGCTCTTACACTGTTCAAAGAGCACCGCTTCGTCAAAAAATTCATCGACGGCGGAACAATCGTCGAAGCCGGTGCTAAATTGATTCCCGAAGGCGGCCTCTTTGCCGTCCCCACAGACCCTCAAAACGGAAATATCGGTAAAAATAACTGCCTGATAATCGGCGATAGTGCCGGCTTTGTAAATATGCTCAAGATAAAAGGCCTGCACAACGCAATCGATTCAGGCTTGCTCGCGGCGAAGGCCATCGCAGATAATCTCAGCTCCCCAGAGCACGCCGCCGATGTATATACACAATTGGTTAACTGCTCCAACATCGCCGCCGAAATGGCCTCAGCCAAAAATTTCCGACAGACCGTTGCAAAGCTCGGCCCATTGCTCGGCCTGCCCCTTTCCGTCCTTGGCCGCCTCCTGCCCAGGTTTAAAATTGAACCTGATTATAAGGCTATGAAAACAGCCGCTTATCGGCTGAAACCGAATCAGGATTTTGACAAGCAGACTTTCACCGCTATGGCAGCCACTGCGCATCGTGAAGACCAGCCGAGTCATCTGTCCATTATAGACTCACATATCTGCACTGAAAAATGCACACCAACTTTTAATAGTCCCTGCATCACTTTTTGTCCCGCCGGTGTTTATGAAACCGTTGAATCCCAGGTCGAACCCGCCAATCCTTCTAATTGTCTGCACTGCAAAACCTGTCAGCGCAAGTGTCCCTTTGACAATATCCGCTGGACCGTCCCCGAAGGCTCCGGCGGCCCAAAATATAAAAAAATGTAATAAAAAATTATACTCATACACCAATACACCGAAATTTTCCCCAAAGTAAAATTTTTTTGTAAGTTTTTTCCTCCTCGTTGCTCTAATATATTAGTTATGGCCGAAAACAAGGAGATTGAGCGGGCAGGCCCGGCAGATAGTGGTATGCTCGACGATGAATTCCTGGCTGAAATCGGCAGTCAGGATAGTGTAGTCGCTCTCGAAAAAATTGTTGAGAAATATTCTGCTGATGTGGTCGGGCTCGCAAATCGTTTGCTCGGCTGGCCCGGTGATGTCGATGATGTCGTTCAGGATGTCTTTCTGGCTGTCTTCCTTAACATTAAAAAGTTCCGACGACAATCGAGCCTGAAAACCTGGCTCTTTAGAATAACAATAAACAAATGTCGCTCTCTTAAATATAAAAGAATGCTGCGATTAAGTTTTTATAGAAAAATCGCTCGGAAAGCAGCCGCGAAATCAGCCGCCGCCGATGACAGACCGATACATAGTGAAACTTCTGAACGTATTCGTCGAGCTGTAGCTGATTTACCCGTCAGGTATCGTGAGCCTGTGGTCCTGAAGTATCTGCAGCAATTGTCAACTAAAGAGATTACAAAAATCCTTGGCATAACTGAAAATGTCCTGAACGTCAGGCTCTCGCGAGCGAGAAAAATCTTAAAACACAAACTCATAGCTCTTATGGGGTAAAAAATAATGACTGAAGACAAATTGCAAAACCTGCTCCGCGATATGGATAACAGCTTCGCCGCAAACCCCTCTGACACTCATAAGCTTGTTCGCTCAGTTCGCTCTCGAGCTGTCAGGAGAAAATATCTCAAAACTTCCCTTTCTTTCGCTGCCGCTGCTTGTCTGGTAATTGCTCTTTGTTTCGCTCTGCCGACCTTTGAAAAAGGCAAAAAACCTCTTTCACCGCAACAGCTCGCCACATTGAAGCAGGATATAAAAAACCTCAATAAAACTGCTGATGCGACATTAAAGCTCGTTACCGAGGTTATTGAGCGTCAGAATAGAATAGAGAACCTCCAGAGGCTCAACGCTCAGCTCGCCTCGTATGGCGACCCCTTGCAGGAAATTAAGGACAAGATTGACGAAACCGCCTTCGTTCTCGTTTATAACGCAGACCGCTTATACAATGAATTGGACCAGAAGGACCAGGCCGTCGAGTCTTACAAACGCGTCATTGAATTTTTCCCCGACACAACGTCAGCAGAGCTTGCAAGGCAGAGACTGTCTGAAATTCAGAAAAACAAAATCAATAACCACATTTAAATATGAAAAGGAGATTTATTATGAATGCCAAAAAACTTTTACCTGTTCTGATTACCTTGATTTTCACTGCTTCCGCCCTCTGCCTGCCGCAGGAAGAAAAAACTGAATTATCGTATACCCGGCAGGCCAGCTGTGTTATTAGAATAGTGACAACTCCTGATATCCTGCCCTGGAACAATATAGAGGAAAGTATTTACTCTATATTAGTAAGTTCCAATGTCGGCGGAAAGGCAGCTAAACAGACTCTCGAAATTACCCCTGGACCGCTTTTTTGGGATGTTCTAAATGTTAATGCAATATCCAAGCCCCAGAGGTATCCTGATATTTGTGAGACTATTATTAGCTTGTCTGTCGATTTAAATGAGTCTGGCGATCCTGTTCCTGCACCTGCAGCTGAGGAATTCCTTTTCGCCCTCGTCGAAGGACTTCGTCAAAGCCTTAACAAATCCTATGAAGATTCTAAAAAAATATGGATTCAGCAGATAGCTCTTGCCGAAGAAAACTCAGATACCGCGGAATCCCGGCTTCGAAACCTGCAGGATGAGCAGTCTGTTCTTCGTCTAAAGGCAAACTTACCCGACCTTTCTCCTGATGCTATACTGAAAGATGCAAATAACATTAAAACTCAGATTGCACAGGAAGAGTTTAATCTCAGTTCTATGGACTGGCGCCGTAATAGTGTGTTGAAACAAATTAGATTTTTTCAAGAGAAGATTGCAAACGAAATTAATGATAATATTGTTTTGAAAGAGCTGCAAAATTTAGTGGATGTTCAGACTAAAGAGCTTGAAAGAATTCGTAAGCTTAAAGAAATAGGGGGCGAGATTTCTGATGACCAGCTTATCCAGGCCGAGGAAAAACTTGCAAAGACAAAAATCGAGCTTGCACAGAAAAAACAGCAGATTACAAACAACGCCGGAGGCAACAAAATCGACCAGCTCAAATTTCAGTTCAATAACTTTGAGATTGATAAAGCGGAGACTCTGGAAAAGATGAAATACTTGAGCAGTCGGTTTAGCAGCACTGAAACTCTTTTGAGGCAGGCAGAACAGTACGAAATCCTCTCCTTGAAAATTCAGGTTGCCAAAAACGCTCTTAAGAACGCTCTTTATAAACTCGAAGAAACAAAGCAGCAGATTAATACGATGGCGCCCGTCGTTATACTTGTAGGCTCAGAATAATCATCCCTGCCCTGCTGCTTGTTTGTGATAACCGGTTTAACTTTGGCTGTCTCATCTGATATTGCACCAGCGTTTTATGAGCATAAAAAAACCATTCTAATTTGCTTTTCAACCGCAAATAGAATGGCTTTTTTTCCTGCTCGTCCGGCGAGTCTATTGCTCTTGCTTTTTGTTCTCTTCTTCTTCCGCGGATTTTGGTTCCGTTACTTCGTCTTTCGTAGCTTCTTTTTGGGCTTTTTCTTTCTTCTCTCGTTGAATAGCTTCGTAAACCTCTCTGCGGTGCACCGAAA
>CAZMQF010000075.1:0-12214 GCA_964568365.1 uncultured Pirellulales bacterium
GGCATTCGCATTGATGAACGGATCAGGCGCACCGTTGTTGATGAAGGGCATGACGGCGAAGTCCTGCCAGGCATCGACTTGGTCGATGTTGCTGACGTCGGGACTCAAACCCATCATGCAGTCATAAACCCAATCGCCGTCCGGCCAACCAGTGTTAACCTTGACCTGCCAGAAAAATGTGCTGGTTTCACCCACGGCCACTGATGCGCCGGTTCCGGAGATGTCCGTATAGGAACCATCCCAGCCACCAGATCCTGCGAGCTTTGAGATCAGAAGCGTCCCGGAAGCAGTGATTTCAGTAGTGGAATCATCAGTATCACTGGACCAAACACCTCCGGTCACGGTCGCCGCGTCGCCGGCGGCGTAGCTATCGAAGTCATCGATCAGTGTCCAACCCGCCTGACTTGTTGCAGTAAAACCAACAAGGCATAATATTAAAAATGTACTAATTTTTTTCATTTCACTCTCCTCTAACAATCTTCTTCTTTATTTCACTGCTTCCTTTAAAAAAATAGAGGAACAGTGACTTAGTACCTGCATAAAAGTGCCGTGTGTGGACCTGTCTGCAAACAGAGCAGACGGCCGTCACTTCAATGATCTCGTCTATCTCTTAAGATTCTCAGAATATTAAGCTTACCCTTCTCCTTGTGGCAGGCTTATCAGTACCTATAAAGTACTTTAATTCTTCTTTATCCGATTCTACCAAATGCCCATTTTCTTGTCAACATAAATCCTATAATTATCAAACAGATGGACTTGAAAAGGGTTTTTTGGCGTAATTTGCTTGATATGCCCATTTTAAGCGTAGCAATGCAATGAGAGGCTATTAAATTTATAACTTCTTGTTAAATAAGAAGTTACATCGTGAAATTTGTATGGTAGTTTTTTACAGGTTTGCTAATTATTTTACTTCTCTCTGAACGGCTTTCATTAGCCCCTCGTCAATTTCAACGCCGAGCTTCTCTGCAATTTTCAAATGTGTCCAGGAAGATTCGTAATCTTTCATATTATAAAAGCAGTAAGCCAAGCCGTAATGAGCATCACCGAGGTCGGGTAGAATCTCGACAGCCTTCAGGTATGCATCTTTTGCCTGTTTATAATCCTTTTTATTCGAATATGCCGCACCCAGATTGTAGTAAAGCAGTGCTTCATTTGGACTTAACGCCAGGGCCTGTTTATATAGTATAACAGCCTCATCAAAGTTCTGCCTGCCGAAGTACGCGTTGCCCAGATTCGTCAGGGCCGCAGTCATTTCAGGTTCGATGGCCAGAGCGTTCTTATATGCTGCAATCTCTTCGTCGATAAATCCTAAATCCTTGTAGCAAAGCCCGAGTCCGAGATACGCTTCGGAGCTGTCGCGATTATATCCAATGGCCTTTTTGTACTCAATTACAGCCTGATTGAGGTTTTTCTTCTTTCTGTAAACTTCCCCGAGCTGCAAATACAGCTCGTAATTTTTTGGCTCTATAATTAGTGCCTGCTGTAATTTGACTATCGCTTTTGGGTACAATTGCTGCTCGCAATATATAATCGCAAGGTTTTTATATGCATCGACAAATTTCGGAGCCAGCCTGATTGCTGAAGAATACTCCGCAATTGCATCGTTGAGCTGTCCTTTTTTTGCATAAGCATTACCCAGATTGTTGTGTGTTCCCGCATCGTCCCTGTTAAACTTGAGAGAAAATCTGTATTCATATATGGCATCATCGAGCCTGTCTGTCTGCAGATAAATATTACCGAGATTCGTTCTCGACTCGACCAGTGAGGGATTTATTTTTACCGCCTTCTCGAGAGCAACCTGTGCCTGACTGATATTACCGACAGCAAGATAACTGTTTCCGAGATTGTTGAAAAAGCATCCAAGCGTCTGAAGGGGATTTAAGTTGACCATATAAATGCTGTTTTCTCGATTCGTCGGCACATTGAATTTTTCCATATAGTGCTCATCCGGAGCGCTGCCGCCGCTGCTTGTTGTCTCGATATTGAACCGAACCTGGCCGTCATCGTACCTGACGAAAAAGTGTCCCGGCACAACTACGCCGTATAGCGACAGGCCCAATCTTTCACCTATCGCGAGATAAAGAATTGAAAGACTCAGACAATATCCGCGCCTGTTTTTCAAGACTGAGTGTAAAAACAAATCATTCGGGTCATCTGCCTCCTGCACAGACTTGAAACCGAGCTCATCAAACAAATACTCGTTTATTACGGGAATTGCCTGATAATTTACGGGGAGTTTTTCAGCCTCAAGCCGGTCACGAATCTCATAGGCCATTTCATCCAGTTGCTCCTGACGCCGTCGGCCGGCAACCATATCACTCCACTGCTCCGAGACAATCAGTGCAGCTATCCCTATATCTATCTGCTCAGGCTCTAATCGAAGTACCTGTGCAATCGATTTGGCGTATAAGCCATCCTTATCTTCATTCGCAAGCGGCTCGGTTCCGGCTAAAACCGCCTGTAACGAGATAAAAAACAGGATTATTCCAATTACTTTTTTCATCTGTCCTTATATTATCGTCAAAATTCGCCTGCAGTTCTACTCGATAAGCGGCTCAATTTCTGTCGGCAGACCAGCCGGCCTGCGCTTAAACAAATCTATGCGCATCCACTTGTTGCTTTTAAACCGCCAGCGGTCAGCTATTCCAACAATTATAATATGAAACGTATAGGCTATCCAGGGGCCGAGCGCTCCGAGAGTCGGGAAAAGTTTTACTATTAGCCAGCCGCCTCCGCCGAGAACTAACAGGGCACCGACTGCCGAGATAAAGCCGAGCCATAGCGTGTCACCTGCTCCGCGAAGAGCACCGCTGTATGTCAATACCGCCGCATCGAATACCTGAAATATAGCTGCGCATATTAATATCTTTGCCCCGATATCCGTTGCTGTCTCGCCGAGCTTCCAGGCTGCTATTATTTGTTCTCTAAATGCAAAGAAAAGTGTCCCGACTATTCCCATATACAAAAGTGATATCTTAAGACATACACTTGTCTGCTTAACGGCGATATCCTTTCGTTTCTTTCCAATCGATTTACCCACCGCAGCGGTCAATGCGATACTCACACCGACGGCCGGCATAAACGACAGCGCCGTACAAGAATATACCGCACTTGTTGCCGCCAGAGCTTCCTTGCCGAAACTGCCTATCAGCTTGAACAGTATCGCTCCCAGAAATGCCGTGTTTATCATAAATGCAAATCCTGCTGCCGAGCCGACTTTTAGAAGACCGAGCATCTTTGTAAAATCAATTTTCAGACTGCTCCTGCTCTTGAATTCGCTGTTAATACCTTTGCCCAGGAAGACAGACATTCGCAGTCCCGCCCCGACTACGGAGCCTATCAATGTCCCCCAGCCTGCTCCTGCAAGGCCCATTTCCGGAAAACCGAACTTGCCGAATATCAACACATAGTTTGCTATTACATTAACAACCTGGCTTATGACCGCCGTGTACATCGATATTACAGGCCGGTGAATACCCATAAAAAAATGATTCGTAGCCCACATTATTATTACTACGAACTGGGATAATATCATTATCCGAAAATATGTAACCTCAAGGCCGATAATCGATTCCGGCTGTGACATTATCTTGAATATCCACCTCGCCGTCGGCCACATTAGCGAAAATGTTATCGCAGAATACAGAAGACCCATATAAACCGCCTGCCAGAAATAATTCGAGCAGTCGTTCTTTGCCCCTCTGCCAAGGGATTGGCTGACAAATGTATTGACGGTCGTCATTATCCCCATAGCAAAACTGGCGGGTATGAAACTGACCATGCTCGCAGGAAGTATTGCCGCTATCGAATCCTCGCTGTAGTGAGATACCATCATCCTGTCGACGAACTGCATAAGCGTATATGAGCTCGTCGCTATTATCATCGGGCCGGCTATTTTGAGCATATATCTCAGTGAAGTCTCTTCTTTAGCCGCATCTTCTGAGAGCAGTTCTGTCTCTTCCGTCATCTAAAAACCTTTATTTGTTCAGCCCGAGCTTTTTCAGCAGTGTTTCAGCCGACATCGACAAAACTCGTATTTGTTTAACCCTGCTTGTTTGCCCCGAAATTATACCGACCTGATTTTTTTTAACGTCGAGCAGTTGAGCTAAGAAATTTATAAGGGCTTGATTGGCTCTGCCTTTTTCAGCAGGTGATGTCACCTTGATTTTAATCATACCATCGAGTATGCCGCACATTTCGGTTCTGCTGCTGCCCGGCACAACCTTTACTTTGAAAACCGCACCTCCGTCTGTGTCCTGAACTTTCAACTCAGATGTTTGTCCCAAATCATCTATCCTTTTATTCCAACTCCTTCAGATTGCTGCCTATTGCCATCTGAACGTATTTTTCAATTTGCTCTGCAAGCTCACCTATCGATTCGATTTGAAAATCCTCGAAATGTCCGCCGACGTAATCGCCATTCAAGGCCTTTTTAAAGATTCTTACTCTTATGACGGGGGCTTGTTTTTCCTGTTTGCTGAAATCGCTTTCCTTATGCTCGGTCAGCTCTACCCGCCAGTCCTCGCTTATAAATACAAGACTCTTGCCGGTAAAAACGGCAGTTGGAAAATAATCTCGTAATAGTTTCAGGGTTTCCATTTTTAGCTCTTCAATGTTCCTGTCAGTTCCGATATCTTTGGAATTTCTTTTCTCATACAATATTGTTTTATGCCTTCAATTATTTTTTTGCAGCTGCCCGGGTCGACAAAATTCCACGTTCCCACAGCAATCGCCGTTACACCGGCGATTATAAATTCAATCGCATCTACCGCCGTCCTGATGCCTCCCATCCCGAGGAGCGGAACTTTCGCCTTTTTTGCGACCTCATTATAAACCTTATTAACAAGATAAACTGCTATCGGCTTTATTGCCGGCCCCGACAGGCCGCCCGTTCGATTTGCAAGTACCGGCCTTTGCGTCTCGATATCGATTACCATTGCTGTAAACGTATTTATCAGGCTGAGTGCATCGGCACCTGCCTTAACCGCTGCTTTTGCGATTTCGCTTATATCTGTTACCGACGGCGTCAGTTTAACCATTAGTATCTTGTCACCGCTAACGGCTTTGACCTCTCTGGTTATCTGTTCGACCTGTTCCGGCTCGGTACCGAACGTTATCCCGCCTTTTTTGACATTCGGACAGCTTATATTCAGCTCGAAACCTGCTATTGCCTTTTCTTTCGATAGTCTTTCAGCCACTGTAATATATTCATCGATTGTTTCTCCTGCGATATTGACGAATACTGCAGATTTAAATTTTTCGAGTATGGGTAATTTTTCTTCGATGAATTTTTCCAGGCCGATATTGGCAAGGCCTATGGCATTGAGCATCCCTGAATCGGTCTCGACTATCCGCGGGTCGGGATTGCCTTTACGGGTCCTGGCTGTTATGCTTTTGGTAATGAATCCGCCGAGGCTGTTTAAATCCATAAAGTCAGCCATCTCGTCGGCGTAGCCGCATGTCCCTGAAGCCGTAAAAACCGGATTCGCCAGCTTCAGCCCCGCAAATTCAACCGACATATCTACTTTATTTTTCATAATTTGTTATTCTTACGGCATTTCGCTTTTTTCTTTAGCTTGTGTCACTTTTCTTCTGTGTGGAAACCTATTTGAGATTCTCGTTTCGGCTCCACACGCCCAGTTCTTAAAAGCACATAGTAGTTTCCTCGTACTTCCCCAACTTGAAGTGCCATTTTGGCACTTCAAGTTTGCTCCTCGGTCACCAAATTTTAGTTTGAGGTCACAGTTTGTGACCTCATATTGCTATTTAAAAACTATTTCTTTACTGTCGAATACTGGGCCGTCGGTGCAGCACATCTTGTAGATTGTCTCGTTTGAACCTTCGAGTTTACACTCGACTGCACAGCCCTGGCAGATACCAAAACCGCAGGCCATTATCCTTTCCATACTAATCTGACAGTCGATATCTCTGCTGTTCGCAATCTCAGCTACTTTTGCCAGCATCTCTTCAGGCCCGCAGCCATAAATGATGAGCTGGTCTTTTAACTTTTGTTTTTCATCGAGAAGCTTTTCGAGGTGCTCGGTTACGAAGCCGGCCAGTCCGGCAGAGCCGTCGTCGGTTGTAATCACGCATTTGGTCCCGCATTTCGAGAAATTACCGGCCTCGAAGGGAAGCTTCTCTTTGGTTGTTGCCCCTGCAATTGCCATAACTTCAACTTCAGGGTAGTCTCTTTTAAGAACGTTTGCCAGATGCTGTACAGGCGGGCTGCCCATCCCGCCCGCAACAAGAACAGCCAGTTTTTTCCCTGCCGGTACTGAAAAACCGTTGCCCAACGGCCCGATTACGCTCACAGTGTCAGCTGCCTTCAGTGTCGTCATTCGAAGCGTTGCAGGCCCGACCACACAATACAGAATTTCCGCAATAGTCCTGCCTGCATTGGTAACTATATCGCAAAAACTAAAAGGTCTGCGAAGTATTATATCCCTTTTACATTTATCCTTTAACTCTTCGGGTACATCTTCTGCCGGCGGCAGGGCGGTTTTGCTCAAATCAAACTCTGCAAACTGACCCGGGATAGCGTGCCCAAAGGCATCCGCTCCGGCTCTGTCAAACTCCAAATCCAACCTGTAAAAACAAGTCCCTGTCTGCTTATTGAGCTTTACCAGAGCATTGAAAGGCCCTTTTTTCATAACTTTTATCTTTTCGGCTGACAATTTTCTTAGTCTTCTAAATCGGATACCTTTACGCCATCCACCACCTTACAGATGTGCACCGCAAATTTATCAGCGTAATCCGGGTGACTTCGCGGGTAATCTGTCTCGACGGCTTTTTTGAGCTCATCGACACTTTCAGCCTTTACGATTGCGCCCGATGCTCCCTTATCACCGCCGCCAAGCATTCTCTCGCCAAGACAGCCCTCAATTGACCTGGCAATATCACACATAGTCTCAAGCTCGGGCCCGCTTATCTTGTAATCATCCCGCAGCCCGATTCCGTCTTCTCTGAAAATCGCCCCAACTTTTTCTATGTCGCCTGCCTTCCAGGCATCGAGCATCTTGTAAAAACGCTTCTGCGCACCGAAGATATATTTCAGCCTGTCGCAAAGGTCGGCATACTTTTCTGAAAATTTGCTTATTATTTCATCGTAGAGTTTTTCGTCTGTAATGTCTGCGAGGCATTTTATTTTGTAGCCATTTTTTTGAAGGAGCGAGACGAGCTGCTCACATTCAGCCCTGCGAATCTTGTACGTTGATTTTTCCAGCCCCGGCCTGACAGTGCCCGTATCGAGACCCACAATGCGAAAATCAGCAGCAGCTTTGCCCAGCGGGACGTATTTTATCGAGCGATCTTTCGGATTGTAATGTGTCCCCATCCCTTCTTTGGCAAAGTATATCATTATCTGGTCGAGCTGGCCGCAGGGAGAGCCTATGTAGTCATTCTCCACCGCCTGAGCCATATCGATAATCCTGAAATCGTCCCTGACTTCTATCCCGTTGACGTCGAGAAGTGACAATATCAGATTCAGGCTAAGCGATGCACTCCTGCTCATCCCTCCGCCCGGTATATTACCCCATACAACAGCGTTGATACCCTGCTTCAGCTTGAATCCTTCCCTGCGCAGGATATATTCTACGCCGTACGGAAATCTCGCCCAGGTATCCGCAATCCGGGCCGATTTCGGCTCGGGGACACTGGCCAAGCTGAATTCAATAACACCGTCATCGGCGAAATTGCCGCTAAAGAGCCTGCATTTGGCAGAGCCGCTCTGCTTATATGCCATCCAGATGAATCTGTCTGTCCCCACGCCGAAAAGCTCCGTCCCGTTATAGTCCCCGTGCTCAACTCCAAGACAGAACCGCGACGAGGTCCTTCTGATTTTGGCGCCTGATATATCGACTTGTTGCTTTGAAGCAAGTTCCTGAATCGTCTGAATTGCTTTTTGCTCTTCTTTATCAAGTAACATCTGCTAAACACCTCTTGATTACCAGAATATTATGTAAAGCACTATTGTAAGAAGTATCACAAGGACGCCGAAGTACACAGAACCACTGGACCAGTGCATCTCAATCTTTGTCTGCTCAGGAAGTTTTATCAGTTCCTTCAAGGGCTTTATCAATGTTATTATTAATAAAACCGCTGCGATAGCACCGACCGTGATTGCCATCCGGTTCAGAAATGCAATGTCACCGAAACCGAAAAACAGGATTCCGTATATAATCGGGCTTAAGACAAGACCTAAAACTCCGCAAACCCGCGGCGTCTTCTTCACAAACAGCCCGAACAGGAATATCGTAAGCACTCCGGGCGATATGAAGCCCTGGAATTCCTGGATAAATGCAAAGGCACCTTTGAATCTCGGATTTGCCAGTACAGGCGCTATGAAGCAACCGATAACCACTAAAATCGGAACGCAACTTCGTCCAACCAGTACCAGAATTTTCTGTGCAGCGTCTTTTTTGAACCATTCCCTGTAAATGTCCATAGTGAATATCGTCGATGCGGCATTAAGCATTGATGCAAGCGAGCTAATAACCGCACCCATCAGTGCCGCAAGTACAAATCCTCTCAGGCCCATTGGTGTCAGGTATCGGATTAAAAGGGGAAATGCACCGTCGTAGTCATAACCCACGAGTTCCTGCTGGGCTTTAATATGTGGATGCGTTTTTTTCGCCTCTTTGAGCATATCGGCGTTGATTGTGCTGAGGTCTTCACCTTCAGGAAGTGTTTTGCCCAGTACCTTTTCGTTGAATGATAATATCTCACCCGCCAACTGCGGTTTCAATTGGGCAAAGTCACCGTCGAACGGAAAAACAATATTTGCAGTTGCAGGGTCGGATTTGACAGACTCGAATGATTCCAGGATGGGTTTGTTTAATGTTTTCATATTCATTGCATCGTCGTGCATCTTTGGAGCGTATAATGTAAAGGCAATTATGCCGGGGATACATACGACAAAAGGAATAATCAGCTTTAGAAAGGCTGCGAATACCACTCCCCTTTGTCCCTCACGAAGCGAGTGTGCTCCAAGCGTCCTTTGCATAATATACTGGTTCAGTCCCCAGTAATAAAAATTAGGTATCCAGATGCCGAGCAGCAGGGCAGTCCAGGGTAAAAAGTCACTTGCTCTGGGCAGTACCATGTGCATCTTTGCGTCTTTAAGTATCGCAAATTTTTCTCCGAAAGACGCTTCACCACCGACCCCCAGCGATGTATTTACCGCAGCCTGGCTTATGCCTTCGAACCTGCTCGGGTCATCTAAAGCCATAAATGATAGAACCATTATTATTGCACCGCCTATAATCAGTGCCGAGCCTTGGATAAGGTCAGCCCACGCACAGGCCTTAAGGCCTCCTGCTGCAACGTATGCTGCTGCTAAAATGCCGACAAACCAGGACAAAGTGACAATGTTAATTGGAATCCCTATTACGTCTTTTGGAAATACAGGGACTAATGCTTTTGCCCCAAGGTAAACAACTGTCGGGATAGTTACTCCCGCGTAGATAACTACCATTAAAAAGGACATCGCAATTCGTGCAGAGTGGTCGTAACGGTACTCAAGATACTCCGGTATGGTAAAAATACCGCTTTTCAGGAATTTCGGCAGGAAGAATAACGCTACGAAAACGAGGGTTATAGCTGCTATCCATTCGTAGCTGGCTACTGCCAGGCCGATTGAGTTCTTAGCTGCCTGGCCCGACATACCTACAAACTGTTCTGCTGAGATGTTCGCTGCGATTAGGGAAAATCCTATCAGCCACCATTTCAATCCTCGGCCTGCAAGAAAATAGTCTTCTGATGTCTTTTCTTTCCGGCTTTTGAAAAGTCCCAATCCAATCACGCAGGCAAAAAAAACAAGGATTATCAATCCGTCTAACCTGCCCAATCCTGACGTTTGAGCTCCTTCTGCTAATATCACTTCCATAATTTTACCCTTCCATAAATCTGACAATTAGCATTGCCTGAAACCTGGCTTTGCGTAATTATAACAGCCTGCAAAATACCTGCAATAATTAATATAAAACGAATATGTATGCAAATTATTCTGCACCGGCAATTTTACCGAATAGTGTAAGCGGGCTTGTTTTTGTGATGTGAATGTTCACGAATCGGCCGGCCAGGTTATTGTCACCTTCAAAAACTACTATCCAGTCGGTATCCGTTCTGCCGACAAGCTGGAGGTCTTGGCCGTTTTGATGGGATTTTTTACTTGGCCCTTCGATGAGAACCTTTACAGTTTTGTCGAGAAACTCTTTGCTCAGCTGCTCGCTTATTTTTTCCTGAACAGCTAAAAGCTCGATATTTCTTTGCCTTTTGATTTTAGCGGGAACGTTATCTTCGAATTGCTTTTCGCCTGCCGTTCCCGGCCGAGGTGAATACTTAAAAACAAAGCTGTTTTTAAATAGTGCTTTCTTTAGAAGTTCAACTGTCTTTTGAAAATCCTCATCTGTTTCACCCGGAAAGCCGACAATAAAGTCACTTGCAACGGCGATTTGTGGGACGATTCTTCTTGCAGTTTCGAGCAGGCCGAGATACTGTTTTGCATTGTATCTGCGATTCATCGCCGCCAGTATCTTATCCGAGCCTGACTGTGCAGGCATATGCAGGTGCCGGCAAACCTTAGGTAAATCCCGCATCGCCTCACAAATCCGTACAAAATCATCCTCAGAGGGGTAATTTGTAACAAACCTTATCCATTCAATTCCTTCAATTTCATTTGCCATTTCAAGAATATCCGACAAGCGGTAAGTTTTATCGCCTGATTCGTATTTATAAAAGTTCACAGCCTGTCCCAATAGTGTTATCTGCTTTATGCCTTCACCTGCCAGTCTTTTGAGCTGCTCGATTATTCTTTTATGCGGACGCGATATCTCAGGCCCGCGAACATAGGGGACAATGCAGTATGAGCAAAAATTGTTACAGCCCCTCATCACGCGGACAAAGGCCTGGCCGGGAATTGTCTTATCATCGCTGTCGCATATACTTTCGAATTCCTCGAGCTCTGCATTTTCTGCAGATTTTTTGCGGATTTGCTCAGTGAAAGCCAAATGCTTTTTCTTTTCTGCCAGGGCGTTTTTGACGTATTCAACTATATTTGGAATCTGGCCCGGGCCGCATACGATATTAACAGCGGGGTGGTTCAGTAATTGCCGACCTAACCGTTGTGCCATACAGCCGAACACTGCCACTACAAGTTCTGCTCTGCTTTCTTTAATATGTTTCAAATGTCCGAGATGTGAGAAGACTCTTTGCTCGGCGTGCTCGCGAACCGAGCAGGTATTAATTAAAACTGCATCCGCTTTTTTTTCATCATCGGTAATCTCAAATCCTGCATCTTTAAGCGCAGCAGAAACCAGTGCCGAATCCAGCTTGTTCATCTGGCACCCGTAGGTTTGGATGTTGACGGTTTTTTTATTCATACAGAGTATTGAATGTATCAATTCGGGCGGCTAAAGTCGGTTCACCTTGCTTTTCTTACGCCATCTTGGGAGTAAAAAAGGCGTCTGTTTTTTATACTTATTGTAGGCTTTCCCGAAACGTTTTTCGAGTTCTACTTCTTCGATGAACTTGATTTCTGCCAGCAATAATGCGATTATAATCACTACTGCCAAAAAAGCGCCGATTTTATTAAAGAGGAAGGCCCAGCCCGCAAGGTACAGGAAAAATCCCAGCATCATAGGGTTGCGAACATAGCGATAGGGCCCGTTTTGCAGAAATTGTTTGGTCGGAACAATCGGTACCGGAGTTCCTTTGCCGCGGACGAATTGTAAAAATACGGCAGTGAGCATCCACGGAAGCCCGATAATAAAGCATACAATTGAAGCCGTTAAAGATACCTTCTGGTGCAGAAAAGAGCTTTTATCAATGAGTTTACCGCCCCAAAAAACAAGCGCAGGTATTCCCGCCACAAGAACAGTCGCTGCCAGCAGTGTTGCTATCGTTCGCACTGCAACACCGTGTTCTTTGGCTGACCTTCTAACCAAAAATTCAATCAAATAATGTACAAGATTCATTATTGATCATCGCAAGCTTCTGTTATTTTGCAAGTCTGTTGTATATCCACGCTATCACGACACCGGCGATTCCTGCATCAAAAAATCCCCAGATGCCGCCTATTATACTTCCCAGAACCGTTGCTTTGTAGCCGATATACAGTGTTGACATTACTTCTACGATGCCGCTGCCCCAGTGGCTGGCTATATTTATCAGCCCTAAAGCAAGCATCGCCAGGCCCCAGATTATTCCTACCGAAAGT
>CAZMQF010000076.1:0-11900 GCA_964568365.1 uncultured Pirellulales bacterium
CGTATGGTCTTTGAGGCAGCGGTTCGAAAAAACAGCCTGCCTTATGATTATAAGTTAGCCAGCTCGGTTTCAGAGGCGAGCGAACTATTGAATCGTGAAAGATTTGATATTGTCATCGTTGACTATCGGCTGGGTGACGGTACAGCTTTTGATGTTTTCAGTATTTTGGAGGATACACCCACTATATTTACAACCGGTGCCGGTGATGAGGAGACCGCTATCAAGGCTATGAAGGCAGGTGCCTATGATTATCTGGTTAAGGACCCGAAACGTGATTATCTTAGGGTTTTACCGGGGGTAATAAAAAATGCTATCAACTACAAAATAAATGAAGATGAACTTAAAAAATATCACGAAAATCTTGAAAGACTTGTAAAAGAAAGAACGGAACAGCTCGCTGAAGAAAAAGAGCTGTTATCGGTGACTCTTTCCAGTATGAGCGACGGCGTCATTGCTGTTGGCATTGATAAGCGAATCATTTTATTTAATAGGATTGCCGAGCATCTCACAGGATGGAGCTTTGCCGAGGTGCACGGAAAAAAGGTCGATGAGTTTTTTAGAATTGTCAGAGAAAATACGGAAAAGGCCGTTGAGGATTTTGTTCGGAAAGCACTTGAATCCGGCCAGATGCAGACAGGGACTGATGAGGACTGCCTTGTTGCTAAAAACGGAAGCTTGCATCCCATATCAGCCGGTGCTGCTCCCCTTCGCAGGAACGATGGAGCGATCGTTGGTGTTGTGATAGTGATGCGGGACGTCACAAAGGAACGTGAAATTGACCAGATGAAACAGAATTTTATCTCTTCGGTTTCACACGAGCTGCGGACTCCTTTGACTTCGATAAAGGCATATACTGAAACAATCCTGTCCAGCCCTGATATGAAGCGTGAAACGGAAGAGGAATGTCTGCATGTGGTTGAAAAGGAGACGGAGCGGCTGACAACTTTGATAGAAAGTATTCTTGAAATATCAAGTATTGAAGACGGTACTTTTCAAATCGTTCGGGGGGATGTGAATATCCGAGAGGTTATCAATCGTGTTCTCTCGGTCTTAAAACCGCTGGCGCAAAAAGGTAAAATAGAGCTCCGGTGTGATATTCCTGAAGAACTTGAAATATTGCAGGGTGACGAAAATAAAATTGAGTCGGTAATAACGAACCTTGTGAATAATGCCATCAAATTCACACCAGAAAATGGTAGGATTTCTATTTCTGCTCGGTGCCGGGAGGATGAGTTGTTTTTTTATGTAAGCGATACAGGAGTAGGTATACCAAAGGAATCGCTTCCGAAAATATTTGACCGGTTTTACAGGGTCTATCGTGAGGGAAAGCAGGTGCAGGGTACAGGATTGGGACTGGCTATTGTTAAGGAAATTGTTCAGATGCATGGGGGCAGAATCGAGGTGGAAAGTGAAGTCGGCAAGGGAACAACACTCACTGTTGTTTTGCCTTTGGTCGGTCGGAGACAGCTACATACCCAGACAGTTGGTTGAGACTCGAATAGTTTTTCCTTTCATATTTTTTAATGCTGAGGAAGATTTTTTCAATTCTGCTCGTAGAAGCTCAGTTTTTTCACTAGAAATTTCACTTAAAGTAATCCTAAACGGTTAGAGCAACTTTAAGCTTGACCGTTTGAAGATGGTACGCTATTGTTATTGTTCGTCCTTATAAATAAGAGGAATTGTTTTATGAATTCTTTTAGGCGTGTATTTAAATATATATGGCCGCAATGGCCAAGGGTAGTTACTGTTTTTTTAAGTGCTTTTATTGTCGCTTTATTATTATTATTCAGCTTTGCTGCTGTAGTGCCGTTGTTGAAGGTAATGATAGGTGAGGAAGGATTGCACGGCTGGATTGACAGGAATGTTTGTGACTGGAGATATGGGGTGGATTTTTACGTGCCCGAGACAGCTGATTTTACTGATGGAAACGACCCTAACATTTCTTATTATCTGCGTGTAAAAGAGGTGGATGAAAAAGGTTTTTTCAATAAAAGTTTGGCTTATGAGTCGGGCTTGCGCAGGGATGACAGAATTATAGGGGTGGGCAGCCAGCTTGTCGGGCAGGGAAACGATAGGGTCTTAAGAGGTAAACTGCTTCAGGAATTGGCTGAAGTCGAATCCGAAAGTGTTGTTCTTCAGGTTAACAGGAGTGATAAGGCAGGTTTTCTCGAGCCGCTAGAGCTTACTCTGGCGGTGCCGGAAAAAACTTTTGGAGTTAAATTTGTACAAAATCTGAGCCGTTTTGTTAAAAGAGGGCATAGTGCATCTGAAAAGCTCAGGACGGTGACGTTTATAGTCATTGCGATGATTGTTGTTACAATCATAAGATGTCTGATGACGTACTATCAGAAATATGCCGGCGAAAAAATCGTTCAGATTGCCAATGCGCAATTGCGCGAGGATATGATTGCACATATTATGGATATGCCTATGAAGTTTTTCACTCGCTATGGTACCAGCGATACGATAAGCAGGATTGTGCGTGACGCCAACCAGACCGCTGAAGGAGCAAAACTGTTATTGGGCAAGGCTATGCGTGAGCCGATGAATGCCTTGTGCTTGTTGGGTGGTGCCTTTTATCTGAGCTGGAAACTCACATTACTTTTTGTTGCTTCTGCACCTGTTGCAATCGGCATAGGTGTTTTGCTGGGTAAGAAAATCAAAAAAGCCACCAAAAGGTCGCTTGTCATATCGGCGCAGATGCTTGGCAAGCTCGAAGATATTATAGGTGCTCTGAAAGTTGTCAAAGTTTATAACTATCAGGAAGCTGAAAAAAATGATTATCACAGGGTAAATAAAAAATATCTTAAAAGGTCGTTGAGGGTTACAAAGGTCGATGTCTCTACCGGACCTATCCTTGAAGTGCTCGGTATGTTTGCCGGCTCAGCCGCTCTGTTGGTCGGAGTGAATTGGGTGGTTAATGCCAATATGCAGGCCAGCTCTTTCTTTTTCCTTTTGATTGCGCTTGGAGCGGCTGCTGAGTCGATAAGGAAAAGCAGTGATATCTGGAATAAAATTCAGATGTCCAACGCAGCGGCGGAGCGCGTCTTTGCTCTCCTTGATGAGCCTCTGGAGAAGGAAAAGCCTGATGCAATAAAGCTTGCACCGCTTAGGAGAGAAATTGAATTTAGAGATGTGGTCTTTACCTATCCAGGTTCTGATAGGCCTGTCCTTAATAAGATTAATCTTAAGGTTCAGGCCGGCCATAATATTGCCATTGTAGGGCCCAACGGTTCAGGAAAGACTACTCTTGCTAACCTTATACCAAGGTTTTATGAACCGGACAGCGGAAAAATTCTTTTGGATGGAACGGATATTCAGAATGCAACTCTGCATAGTTTGCGAGACCAGATTGGTATGGTCACACAGGAGGTGGTGACGTTTAACGATACCATAGCTGCCAATATCGCTTATGGAAAGCCCAATGCAACGAGAGAGGAGATAATAAAAGCCGCAAAAGGAGCTTATGCACATGAATTCATCGCTCCTTTGCCGGATGCTTATGATACGATAATCGGTGAGCACGGCTCGGGACTCAGCGGGGGACAACTGCAAAGAGTTGTTATCGCAAGAGCAATTTTGAAAAATCCCACAATCCTGATTTTTGACGAGGCTACAAGCCAGGTTGATGCCGACAGCGAGGCTAAAATCCACAATGCGATTGAACAGATGATGCAGTACAGAACAAGTTTTATCATCGCGCATAGATTCAGTACTGTCATTACGGCTGATTTGATAGTCGTAATGGACAATGGGCAAATTATTGCGCAGGGCCAGCACGAAGAGCTGATTAAAACCTGTCAATTATATCAAAGTTTATATGAAACACAGCTTGTAGCTTCTTAGGTAAAAAATAAAAATCATAATCGTTGCCGGCTTGATGTTTACGGTATTGATTGTCACGGTTACTACTAATTGCCCGGGTAATATCATATGCCTGAACTTCCAATTAATCTAAAAATTAAAAACGGTTTGAATCCTGAGAAGCTGGAATCTGTTGAGTGTCGGTTTCTTTTGCGGGCTGTAAAAGGTAATAGGCAGGTTTTTAATGCCTCGTGGGATGGCCGGGCGGTCATTGTAAAAATCTTCTCGAAAAAGTTTTTTGCACATCATCATCTTAAAAGAGAGTGGCGGGGATTAAACCTTTTGCACAAATGCCGATTGAATGCCCCGAAACCTTTGTTTTTTGGGCAGACAACAGACCGAAGATGGGCGATTGTAACCGGTAAAATAGTAGATTCTTCTACGGCTCTTGAGGTTTTTAATAGTGCTGAAGATGACCAGGGTAGATTCAGGATTTTGGTTCTTGTTTGCAGAGAGCTGGCAAAGCAGAATAAAAAGGGCGTTTTCCAGAAAGATTTGCATCTGGGTAACTTTCTTGTTTTAGAAGATACTGTTTATGCGCTGGATCCGGCCCGTATGAAGTTTTTTCATCAGCCTCTATGCAGGTCAAAAAGCATCTCCCAATTGGCACTGCTTAGCTGCTATTTACGTGATGATGACATCGAATTGTTTGACAAACTGTGCAAAGAGTATTTTGATGTGCGAGACTGGTGTTTTGATGAGACCCAAAAGGCTTTGGTATTAAAAAACAGGGACCGGCATAGAAAAGAACAAATCAAAAAAGGCCTGAAAAAGTGTATGCGCACAAGTAAAAGGGTGCTGAAAATCAGGACCAGCCGACATTTTGCTGTATTTGACAGGAACTTCATCGAATCCGCAAAACCAATTGATTTTATAAAGCAAATCGATTCTTTGATGGATGCCGGCCAAATCCTCAAAAAGGGTAATACCAGCTACGTCTCCCGCATAAACTTCAACGGAAAAGATATTGTCGTCAAACGCTATAACCACAAAGGCCTGGTCCATTCCCTGCGCCATACGATAATGGGTTCTCGAGCCCGTCGCTGCTGGCTTTACGGCCATCGTCTCGGAATGTTAAACATCCCAACACCGAAACCAATCGCTTTTATTGAGCAGCGAAATGGTTTGCTTCTCTGGCAGTCTTATCTTATAACCGAATTTGTCGCCGGCCGGAGGCTTTACGATTGCCTGCAGGTTGCCAATGACGAGCAACGCTCAAAAATAGCCTTGCAAATCCGGCAGCTCCTTGACAACCTCGGAAATAATCGTATAACTCACGGCGATATGAAACCAACTAATATTCTTATTACCAAAAACGGTCCAGTCCTCACCGACCTTGATTCTATAAAGTTTCACAGGATTAATTTTGTCTATCGGCACATGCGAACCAAAGATGTTGAACGTCTGTCAAGATTAATATGGAAGAATTGAATTATGCACCAAGTAACGCCTTTAATTTCCGTCGTTATGACCTCTTATAACCACCAGAGTTTTATTTCGGAGGCAATTGAAAGCATATTAAATCAAACCTTTCCCAACTTTGAATTGATAATAGTTGACGATGTCTCAACAGACAGGTCGAGGGAAATCATAGAAACATATAAAAAAAGAGATTCTCGCATCAAAACAATTTTTCATTCATCCACTTAAGACAGAATCTTCTCATATAGCTTTATTAATTTTTGTATATTATTTTTTGGACTTAGTTCTTTTTGAACATACTTAGCACCTTCGTAATTCGGATCCTTACGATTTAATATTTCAGCCAATTTACTTTTTAACTCTTCAAATGTACTTGCATATTCACAATTTGGAGTTCGATGGTTGTAAAGAACATATCTACCCATTGATAAAACTTCAGTTGCCATCATGGATTGTCCATCATGTGGAACTAGGCGTATATATACAGTGCTATTAAGAATATAGCTCAAAACATCTTTTTGATAACCAAAAAATTGCACGTTCAACGGTGGATTCAAATTCGCACCAGTTGCACCTATTATTTTAAATGTTATTTCAGGAAAGGCGTCTGCCAGTTTAAAAATTAAAGAATAGTTGTAAAATTCTTCACGTTTATCATTCCAATAGCTCAAAACCGCTGGTTTCTCGGGAAGTGGTTCAACCTTGTTTAACACTTTGTTAGTTATATTGGGTATCACGTAAGAAATATCAAAACCATGGTTTTCTAATTCTTTTCTTAGGTGATTGGAAACAGATATATGTATCAAGTTTTCCGGGCAACATTTTATAAATAAATTTTTTCTATTTGAATCTTCTAATTTCAAAACGTCACTACCTATCCAGTGGCAAATTATTGGTTTATTTATTTTTTTAGATGCTTTTAATAATTTCATTGCTCCATAAGGTGACATAATATGCAATATTGAATACTTCTGGACTTCTTTGTGAAAGTAAATTAGCCATAGCATTTGTTTTAATGGATTTGCTGAAGGTTTTTTCAAAATATTAGCATTTACACCTTCTTCGGCAAGTTGATTTTTTAAGTTCTCACACCAGTAATTATCACCCATTAGAGCAATCTTGTATTCTCTATTTTTTTTCATATAAAATTTTTCTTTAAATTTTTTATTATATTGTTTTCGTAAAACATTTGGTAAATAAGAATGTAAATGTTAAGAGATAATATACAAACGGTAACATCTCTTTTAGACATATCATTTTTTCTATCTATCCTGCGAATTATAGAATGAGTCGATACTTTTTACAAGGCAAAATTCTGATATTGCAAATAATGATGCATAATGTTATTATGACACACAATGCAAAAGTTTCTCCAGATTAAGTAGGACGTTTTATGCTCAAAAATTACTGGTTCAACAGGAAAATATGCAAAGTCGGGTTAAAACTATCGGGGTGGCTGGGTAAGCCTGTTACTTTGGGGCCGCCGCGGCATATTTCAATGGAGGTTACCAGCTTCTGTAATCTCCGGTGCCCCATGTGTAAGTTGGGCCAGAAAAGCCTGGGGCGAGATGTTGGGCTGATGGATTATGATAAGTACTGTAAACTTTTGGATGAAATTTCACCTTTTGTCAGCCAGATATCTTTCCCATGGTATGGAGAGCCATTTACTCGCAAAGATTTAGGCCAATTTGTAAGGTACGCTTCCGAAAAGGGAATGGTGGTTCAGGTGCAGACTAATGGCACCTACCTCAATAAATGCGAAATAGATTACTTGGTTGAATGCAATGTTCGTTCGATTATTATCGCTATAGATGGTTTGGAGCAGAAAACCTACGAGATATATCGTGTTGGAGGCGATCTCGCGCAGGTTATAGCCGGTGTAAAGCGTCTTGTATCCCTACGTCAGGAGCGGCGCAGTATATATCCACAGCGAATACAAATGAACTTCCTTGTTATGAAACACAACGAGCATGAACTACCATACGTGGAAGAGTTCGGGAAGGAGCTTGGTGTTGACCGCGTTAAGATTAAGAGTGCACATGTAGATCGTACCAAAGAGGGTGTGGAATTTCTTCCGACAAATCCAAAATACTGCCGTTATGACGAAACAATGCATCTCAAATCAAAACGGGACAAAGTCCGAGGCTGCTCAGACTTATGGCGATCAACCGTGGTGTCCTGGGATGGTACAATGGGTTTATGTTGCATTGACTATGACTGTGAGTACTCGCCTGGAAACGTGTTCGACGATGGTTTTTTCAAAGTATGGTTTGGTGACAAAATGCGTCAACTCCGACGTCGTGTGCTTACGGACAAAGCAAATATAGAGATTTGCAAAAGATGCTGTAAGATTTGAGTGCTCGTGTAGGCCATCAATATATTCTTAGCAACTTGAGCTTGGCGCTTTCAGGCAGAGCTTTTTTGCAAAACTGTCCAATATGTATTAGCGTACCTATTTAGATAGTGTTCCTGTATAGGGTAGCGTAAATGCCGTAGCAGACGAAAGAGTGGGAATTTGGGTTTTTCCGAAACCCTTTCTTCAACCAGCTGGATATTATTTTTCTTGCGGATGTGTTCTCGGATGAACTGTTTTGCTTCAGAAAAACAGAAAAACCATTTATGGCGATCTTGTGTTTTTTCGACCGGCAGGCCATAGTGCTTAAAAGACCCATGACCCCGTTCAATTGGTACTCTGGCATTAACCCAGTTATTTGGCCATGCAATTATTACATGTTTCTTGCTTACTCTAAGCAGTTCAGAGAAAACCAAATGCAGGTTGTCGATATGTTCCAAAACGTCGGCACAGATAACACAGTCAAAAGAATTTTCATCAAAAGGCAAGCTGTCAACTTTTTCAAGGTCTATACGTATATCTGGAGTACCCCCGACATCTATACCTGTGTAATCGATGTCCTCAATTAGTGTTTTCAATAGTGCCTTGTCGCATCCTACATCTAAAATCTTCTTGCCAAAGTATTTACTGAATTTATCAAAAATATACCTTGTTCTTTCCTCTCGCTTATAAAAATTAACATAATCTACTAACATATTTTAATTCCTTCTCTAAAATTTGCTTAATTCATTATAGTATCGTCGCCCATGGCGCGTCGTAATGGCCTTTTTCGATCAAATCAAGGACGTGCTGGGCAATTTTTTCACAGTTAAATTCCTTGTGGGCGTGTTCCATTCCCGAGCGGGCGATTTTTCCCCTTTCTTCGTCGTGCTTTAAGTACCAGCCGGCGAGCTCAAAAAATTCGTCAACAGATTCAAAATATCGGCAGTGTTCGCCATCTTTAAAAAGCAAATCTGTATCAGGAACTCTTTTTGCCAAAGTAAATGTTCCGCAGGAAAGGCAGTTAACCAATCTGTCCGAATGATACATTCTCATATTATTATACGCATTTATACTCAAAGCAATTTTAGCGCAGCTTATTGCCTTGAATGCGTCAATTCCCTCTATTTTAGGATTTCCAAACGAACCATAAACTTTGGCGTTGTGCATTTTGGAGAGCTTTTCCAGAATTGTATATCTATCCGGGTCAGCTTCATCATTATTTTTTCTGTGTTCAGCCGAGCCGGTGAAAATAAAGTCGGTTCCCATAAACTCTTCATCCTTATAAGGATGTTGAATATCTGGGTCACACGGGCAGGGGATAAAGGCACAGATAGGTACTCCTGCCTTTTTATATGTTTCTAACCATTCGTCTGCGTTTGTTGCAGTAACGATATCCATTTGGCGGGCGATTGCCAGCCGTTCTTTGTTCCGCTCCGGAAACCAGTCGGTATCCCTCCCGATGAAAATTGCCTTCGGAGCAAGTCTGCGCATTTCAGTTATGTTATCGCTGCTGAGGTCTTTCATCGTAAGAATAAAGATAATATCCGGATGATAACTTTTGATTTGAGAAATGAGGGCGTTGAAGGTACGTTTTTGCGCGATTTTGCCGCATAAGGTTCTGCTTTTGAAGGGACTGAACTCTTTGGTAATATTCCTGAAGCTGAAACGCTGGACGTCGTTGCCCGTGCGGATTAGACCCTTGAACCAGCGGCGTCGCTCCACACTAATGGATAGAGGAAGATGGTTTCTGAAATCGGATATCAACATTATCCGCTTTGCTTCTGCCATAATTTACCGTCCTTCTGTGGTTCCGTTTTGTGATATTTTGAGACAATATTTTCTGGTCCGTCTATATAATGTGTTTCCATGGTGCGTCGTAGCTTCCTTTTTCAATTAAATCCATCAGATGCCCTGCGATTTTTGAGCAGTTAAATTCCTTATGAGCATGTTCCATTCCCGAGCGGGCGATTTTTCCCCTTTCTTCGTCGTGCTTTAAGTACCAGCCGGCGAGCTCAAAAAATTCGTCAACAGATTCAAAATATCGGCAGTGTTCGCCATCTTTAAAAAGCAAATCTGTATCAGGAACTCTTTTTGCCAAAGTAAATGTTCCGCAGGAAAGGCAGTTAACCAATCTGTCCGAATGACACATCCGAATATTATTATACGCATTTATGCTCAATGCAATTTTAGCCCCGCTTATAGCCTTGAATATATCAATACCTGCAATTTTCGGGATTCCGAATGCGCCATAGATCCTCGCATTAGGCATTTTCGAAAGTCTTTGGGCAATTGTGTATCTGTCCGGGTCAAATTTGTCCTGATGAGCCTTGTGCAGGGCTGAGCCTGTAAAAATAATGTCAGTTTTAAATCGTTCTTCAGCCGGATAAGGATGCTGAATATCCGGGTCGCAGGGAAATGGAATAAATGCACAAAGGGGGACGCCGATATTTTTATATTCCTGTAACCATTCACCTGCGTTTGTTGCATTGACAATATCCATTTGGCGGGCGATTGCCAGCCGTTCTTTGTTCCGCTCCGGAAACCAGTCGGTATCCCTCCCGACGAAAACTGCTTTCGGCGCGACTTGCCGCATTGCAAGGACAGTTTCAGGCCCGTAATCTTCCATACTGAGCGCAAGAACAATATCAGGATGGTAGCACCTGACCTGCTCAAGCAGTGTCGGATTTGTGTATCTTTTTGCGGTGTGCTTAAAAAAGTATTTGCTTTTGAATGCACTCAGTTCTCTGGTAATGTTTCGGTAACTAAAATGTTGCACATCGTGGCCGAGACGGATAAGCCCTTTTATCCACCGACGCCTTTCCACACGAATTGAAGCCGGAGACTCTTCTTTTAAGTATGCAATTACAAAGATACGTTTTGTTTCTGGCATATATTGCTCGAAAATTTACACCCGAATTAACAACCGGATGCTGTCTACCGTATTTTGTTGTTGCTTTGTGTGAATTTCAGGATTTCCACGCAATTATTTTTATCAGGCTTACGTACATAATAGGAAAATACTAATTGGAAGTTTTCTTTTTGTAAAGGTAGATTCTTAATTTCTTCGTTTCCTACTTTTACAAGATAAACAGTTTTAAGTCTTATATTCTTGGTTTCGTTTGTTCTGTAGTCTCTGCGTTCAGCATAAAAGCTGATTCGTGGGTCTGCCGCTATTATCAAACTTTCTGCCGGACTGTGTTCTTTCAGCCATTGTGAGGCAACTATATACAATTCTGTTTTCTTTGAAAAATGTGGCAACCTTGGAATACATCTAACGCAACTAAATAAGATGAGAGTTAAAAACAGAATATTTGGTTTGTTATTCGGTGAAACTTTGAAAAGTTTTTCCTGGATTAAGCTGCTTACGACATGGAAACCTGCCGGAACATAAAAGATTGTCGTGCATATAAATGCCAGCATATATCTTTCGCGAATATTTCCGTGAGAGCAATATTGCGCTATAAATGCGGCGATATTCGTGAGTATAAATATCGATATTAACAATACACCTGTTTCCTTTAGGGTCTTTTTTCGAAAATAAAAGTACATACCGATTAATAAGGCGGGTAAATGGTGCCAGGCATATAACATTTGATTCATTTCTTTCACTACGGCATGAAATCCTCTTGCAAGGTTTTGTGAGGTATATCCGACTTGAAAAGTTTGATTTTTATCGGATACCGGTTCAGTTTCTTTGGTTTGAGGTTTTTCAAACGAACCCGATAAAACCTTAATATAGCCTTCCAGCCTTTCTGGAAGACAGGTTCCTTTTATCAGCATGTAGGGTCCTGCGGCAGCAGCGAAAAAAGAAACTAATATAATCAACTTCAAGACTAATTTTCTTGAATTTGTATGGTTTTTCTGGAAGATAAAGCTTATTAATAGACATAGAAAAGCACATGCAATCAGTTCAATGCATTCATTCCTTATCCAGTAACCAAGTCCAGAAACTAAGCCTGCTGTTGCGAACAGCCAGTATCGGTCTTGCTTTAAAGCATGTAATAATAACAGGAAACCCGTTGTCAGAAAAAGCATATAAGGCCAATCTCTTAAAGCATCACTTCCAAACCGTGTGGGATAGGGTAATAACAGTAACAGTAGTATTCCCCAAAAACTATTAATCTGCCCCAAAAGCTTTTTTCCTATAAAATACAAAGGCACTACTGTTAAAATCCGACTGAACAAAGATATGAACCTGGCAGAGTATATCCAGCCGGTGGTTGATACATTTGGAGATATTAAGGCTGTCAGGCTGTGAACTAACCATATTAAGATAGGA
>CAZMQF010000077.1:0-11898 GCA_964568365.1 uncultured Pirellulales bacterium
AGTCTGATTCATTAAGATAATCGGCAGTTGGATAGTGTATTAAAACAAGCCCGTTAGGTGACAGGGAAGGTAACTATATGTCAAACCAAAATGCAGATTTAGGGCGGTTTATACGAGAGGTGCCTGATTGGCCGAAAAAAGGTATACTTTTCCGCGATATAACGCCGCTGCTGGGAGAGCCTGAGGCGTTTTCAGCGGCGGTGGATGCGCTGTGTTCGGACTTCAGGGATAAAAGCATCGATTACGTGGCAGCGGTCGAGGCGAGAGGGTTTATATTCGGAGCGGCTGTTGCAGAAAGACTCGATGCCGGTTTTGTGCCGATAAGAAAGAAAGGTAAGCTGCCTTCGGCAACCGAGTCGATTACTTACGAGCTTGAGTACGGCAGTGATACTCTTGAGGTTCATAATGATGCAGTGAAAAGAGGCTCGAATGTTTTGATGGTCGATGATTTGCTTGCGACAGGGGGGACAATGGCGGCGGCGTGTGAGCTTATCGAGAAAATAGGCGGAAAAATTGTAGGAATCGCTTTTTTAGTAGAGCTCAGCGAACTCGGGGGCAGAGGAAAACTGAGCAAGTATAAGATTGTGACAGTTCTAAAATATTAGACGCAGAGAAAAGAAGTGAATCATATTTTTTTCAAGGCGGTTACGATTCTGTCATTGTTCTGGTAGTCCTTTTCGATTTTTATTTCATCAAAGCAGGCGGTTTTTTCCAGCAATTCCCTTACGGCGGGGCCCTGGCTGTAGCCAATTTCCAGAATTAAAGCGGCGTCAGGATTTAGGAAATCGCAGACCTTTTCTGTAAGTTTCAGGTAAGTATCGAGGCCGTCGTCACCGGCGTAAAGGGCAATCTTCGGTTCGTAATCCTTTACGTTCCTGCCGAGAGCCTGGTATTCGGAGCTGCTGACATAAGGAGGATTGCAGACAATAAGGTCAAATTTTGCGATATCAAGCTGGGCAATTAGAGGGTCAAATAAATCGCCGCAAAGAAGTTTAATCCGATTTTTAAGGTTGTGCTTTTCAATGTTTTTAGCGGCGATATTAAGTGCGGCATCAGATATGTCGGTAGCGATGATATCGACTGAGGGGACATTTTTGGCGATAGCGACAGCTATACAGCCGCAACCTGTGCAAAGGTCGCAGACAAGCTTCTTTGCGCCGCGAGAACGCAGAAATTCGACGGCACGTTCGACAAGCAGCTCGGTTTCCGGACGAGGGATAAGACAGTCAGGTGAAATTTCGAATTCGATGGAGAAAAATTCTGTTTTTCCTGTAATATAATTTACGGGCTCATGTTTTCCAGCCCTTTTAACCAGCTCGTGCAATACGTCTAATTTTTCCTCAGGAACAGGTTTGTCAAACTGGGTGTATAAATCAATACGCTTAAGCTGCAAAACATTACTTAAGAGAAGTTCTGCACTGAGGCGCGGCGAATCGATTTTTTTATCAGTGAAGTAATCGATAATCCAGTTGAGCAGCTTCTGAATTGTCCAGTCTGGCATCTTTTCCTAATCTTCCAGCAGCTCAAAATCATCTTTTGAAGCGCCGCATTCGGGGCAGGTCCAGCTATCAGGGATATCTTCAAAGGCTGTTCCCGGCTCGATACCGTTATCAGGGTCGCCAATTTCCGGGTCGTAAATATAACTGCAGAGAGTGCATTTATATTTTTTCATAGCTTTGTCTCCTTTAATTTTTTTATTTAGTTTCTGCTTTTGTTAAGTGACGTACCATAGCTCGATTTAAATAGCCAGTCCAAATCAATCATCTACAATCTCCCAAAGCTCACGACCTGAATGGTAAGTATTCTATTTGTACTGTTTGAGATGATTGTTGAGAATCACAATATGGCTTTGCTCTTCTTTGATTACCTTTTCTACCTTTTCTTTTCCGGCTCTCTGCTGTACGAACTCTTTGAGCCCGAGGTAAAAGACGATGGAGTCCTTCTCAGCCTGTATGGCTCTATTGAAGATCTGCTCAAGAGTTTCCTGTCCTGTGAGCTGTTTGTCGATGTCTGCTTTGGGATTAAAGATGTGGCCGTCGGCAGTTGCCTGCAGATAAAGAGCGCCCTGGTCGTCGGGGTCGTAGACATCAGTCTCTTTTTCCCGCTCGGTGAGCTGATTTTTCATCTCGGTGAACGTTTTCTCATGCTCTACTTCCATATCAGCAAGGTCGAGCAGGAACTTTTTCGACTTCTCATTCGAGATGATGCCGGCAGCCTTTTTATAGAATTTTATACCGTTTCTCTCAATCTGAACGGCCATTTCGAGAATTTCTTCGGCGTTAAATGTCAGACTCATATTTATCCTTTCCATAATCCGTGGATATTGCAATGTTCTCTTGCAGTGATTTTCTCAGCTTTAATGCAAAAAGCGGCTTCGGGCGAGTCGCCGGCTTTGAGGAATTTGCGATACGTTTTTCCATCCGCGATAATTTCAATCCATTCGATGTGGTGTTTTTCCTCCATCGGGTGCGGGACGGAGCCGATTTTTACGATTACACCAGTGTCGGTTTTTTCAATGACGGGGACGTGCTTTTCTTTGCCTTCGTCAGCGGTTTTTGCAGTTAGGTTCTTCATAGGCTGACCGCAGCAGACAAGCTCGCCCACTCCGGTATGAAGGACTTCGACGATATTACCGCAGACTTCGCATTTGTAGATTTGAAGGCTTTCGGTCATAATCATTCTCCTTAGGGTAATCTTTTACTATTATGGTTTCTGGATTCTCATTTTATTAACTGTTTCACAAAATTAAGACAATCGTCATAATCGGGTTCGTTAGTTATTTCGGGCACTACCTGCTTATAACGAATAATGCCTTGCCTGTCGACGATAAAGATTGCTCTTGCGAGCAGGCGAAGCTCTTCGATAAGTACGCCGTAGGCTTTGCCAAAAGAGGCATTGCGGTGGTCTGAGAGAGTTTTGAGATTTTGAATACCAGCGGCACCGCACCATCTTTTCTGCGCGAAGGGCAGGTCCATACTTATCACAATAACGGTTACATTGCTTCCGAGCTGTGCCGCCTCTTCATTGAACTTTCTTGTTTCTGTGTCACAGACCGACGTATCGAGGGAAGGAACAGAGCAGATTATCAGTGTTTTGCCGGCGCAGGATGAGAGCGTAACGGTTTTAAGGTCGTTATCGAGCACCTCGAAGTCGGGGGCTTTTTGGCCGATATTGACTCCGGTACCTGAAAGTTTCAGAGGCACGCCCTTCGTTGTTATTTGTATTTTTTCCTGAGCCATTGTTTTACCCTCAATATCCTTATTAGAAATTTGTTGCTTCGAGCTCAAAGTGCGCTTTAGGATGCGCGCAGGATGGGCAAACCTCGGGCGGTTCGGTTCCCTCGTGTACATAGCCGCAATTTCTGCAGACCCATCTGACTTTGTTTTCGCGTTTGAAGACTTTTCCCTGCTCGATATTTTTAGCCAGCTTAACGTACCTTCCTTCGTGGCGTTTTTCGGCGACAGCGATTTTCCTGAAGACCACAGCGATTTCAGCGAATCCTTCCTTATCGGCTGTTTCTGCGAATTCAGGGTACATCTGCGTGTTTTCATAGTGTTCACCTGCGGCAGCAGCTTTGAGGTTTTCAAGAGTACTGCCGATGACACCTGCGGGAAAAGCAGCGGTGATTTCGGCTTCACCGCCTTCGAGGAATTTAAACTCGCGCTTTGCGTGCTCTTTTTCCTGGTTTGCCGTTTCCTCGAAAATAGCAGCCATTTGCTCGTATCCTTCTTTTCTGGCCTGGCTGGCAAAATAGGTATATCTGTTCCTTGCCTGCGATTCGCCTGCAAAGGCGGTTAGCAGATTCTTTTCCGTTTGTGTTCCTTTCAGATTCATATACGGCCTCCTAATGTCAATATTTTTTGTTTACAGTTTTTTAGTTTTACCTATCGGTTTTTTTCAGGCAGGCATCACAAAAACCTTCCATATATACAGTTGTTCTGATGACTTTGAACTTTCGTTCGATTTTTTTTGGTATCCTTATATTTTCAAACGGCTTGTGCTTAAAGTCAAAAATTTTTTTACATTTAACGCAGATAAAATGCTGGTGTGTATCAATGTCGGCGTCGAACCGCCTCGGCTGGCCGGTCCCTTCGACCACGAGAGCCAGGCCGATATCAGCCAGGGTGAGCAACGTTCTGTTGACGGTATCAAGCGAGATTTTGGGGTACTCTTTCCGCAGCCTGCGGTGCAGCAAATCAGCGGTAGGGTGGTCTTTAGCCGATGCAAGGGCGGTGTAGATTGCGATTCTCTGCGTCGTTATTTTCAGGCCGAGCCGTCTGCATTCCGCCTTGAATTTTTTAACCTTCCAGTCCTGTTCGGCTTTAATTTTTTTATCTTCATTCTTCATAGGAGTTATTACTATATAGAATTGGTTCTTGTTCATCAATAAAATTCTTTGAAAATATATTTTTCAGGATTTTTTAAAGCAAGAGAAAATAATTTGCTGAGCCTGCCGGTTGAGGAGAAATTTATGTTCTACAGAGGCAAATCGCGTTTTCACCGTATAAACGCTCCTGCACTTGACCGGCAAGAGTTTTTCTGTTATACTTATTGAATATTACTAAAAAGCCGTCAAATATTTTTATCCATATATATTCGCGAGGTCTTTATGAAAACACACAAAAAAGCGATAAGCCTGAGTCTGATTTTATTGGTATTAGTCTTTCTTTTCTCTGTTTCTCTGGCACAGGAGAAAAATAGCTATCGCGCCGGCGGAGATAATAACCAGGATTTAAGCTTTTATCAGCCGGCTGCTGATACCGAAACTTATTCAAATGTTAAAGGCGAAAGGGTTAGAAATGTAATATTGCTCATCGGTGACGGGATGAGTTTTAACCAGTTTTCCATTGCCCGTATTAAAGGAGCCGGCCTGGATGGTAAATTGTATATGGAGAAGCTGCCTGTAACAGGGATAATGCGAACACATTCGGCAAACAATATTGTTACAGACTCCGCTGCAAGCGGAACAGCACTGGCCTGCGGTATAAAAACAAATAATAAGATGCTCGGTATGGCGCCCGACGAGACTAAATATAAAACGATTCTCGAATTAGCCAGGGAAAATAAGATGAAAGCCGGGTTAGTCGTAACATCAAGGATAACTCACGCCACGCCTGCCTGTTTTGCCGCACACGTTCGACATCGCGATATGGAAAGACGAATTGCCCCGCAACTGATTGAAAATAAAAAAGTCAATGTTTTATTCGGCGGAGGCAGGGATTATTTCCTGCCGAGAGGGATTCCGGGTGGTAGAAGGAGAGATGAAAGAAACCTCGTAGAAGAGGCTAAAAGCCAAGGTTATTCGTATATTGAAAACAAAGAGCAACTGAGAAATGCGAAGGGGCCTTATGTGCTGGGACTTTTCCAGATAGGTAGTTTAACAACCAAAGAGCCCGAGCCGTCTCTGGCTGAGCTTACGAAAAAAGCAATCGAGATACTCGATGTAAAAGAACAAAAGAGAAAAACATTTCTCGAAAATATAATCACCAGAATACTGAATTTGCTGTTCTTCGGGACATCCGATGAAGGCCCGGGTTTCTTTATTATGGTCGAGGGCAGCCAGATTGACTGGGCCTGCCACGATTATGATGTTGACAGAGTTATAAGGCTGACACTGCTCTTTGATTTGGCAGTTAAGGAAGCAATGGAGTTTGCAATAAAAGACAAACATACTCTTGTGATAGTAACGGCAGACCACGAAACATCAGGGCTTACAATAACCGAGGCCGAGGATGGCAAAGAGCTTGAATTATTATGGGCGGTGGATAAGGAGCACAAAAGGGGGACAAGCGGTCATACGGGTCAGCCGGTAGCGGTTTTTGCGTTCGGGCCGAGAGCTGAAATCTTCAGCGGTGTTTATGACAATACCAATATACCTAAAAAAATCGCAGAGGTGCTGAAAATCAAACAGTTTCCAGCAAAGCTTGAATGAGAAGTGAGTAATTTTCAAGCTTTATAAAGGAAAGGAGATTTCACCGTTGCCATTTCAAAAGTGCGGTTTTTGCCTATTCCTTAACAATGGAGCTAAACTACCTAACTAATTCAAGGGCATTTATAGAGTCGATTTCTTGCATATATGAAAACGGTTACTATAATGGTACTTGTGTAATATTCAGGAAGATAAGCATATGAAAGATATAAATAGGTTATTGAATGTAATAATTGTTATAAGTTGCCTTCTATTAATAATATCCTACTTTCTGCCGGTAGAATCATCCTGGTCGCCGCGGGATGCCTGGTATGGATACTACGACGCCGGAGGCCAAATTGTCAAAGGATTTAATGTCGGACTAATCGAGGTTTTTCCATACGCTGTCGGCGTTATAATATTGATTACACTGGCAATTTCTAAAATACCAATAGCAGGTGTTTTGATAATTATTCTTTTTTCTATCGCATGGGTAACTTCATCAGTACTTGAAGTCGTCAGTGTTACTGGGACTGAATATTATAAATTTACAAAATTGTGGCTGGGATTGGCTGCTTCAATCATCCCTGTCGTGCTGATTTCCATAATTTTGGTTTTGTGGAAAGTGCGAGGGAAAAAAGTTATTACAACACTTGCAATTATCTTGGTTGTTTCTTCAATTCTGCAACAAGTTGTTTCAATTTTATGGTTTCTATTGGAGGATAATCTTCTGCTTAACATAGGTTCGGTTACAGGGATGTCTGCAGCCGCTGTTTTACTTGTAGCTTTATTGATTAAAAGACAGGTTCTAAAGGAAGCCCAAACTTCTATCGAGCAAAAAACTGTTGAGCAGTAAACCCCAGTAGAAAGCCTTGGTTTATCAACAGACTATTATCTACTGCATATTGATAGATTATTCTACTTTCAACTTTCTCCTTTCTACTGCTCTATTTTTCGGGCTATGCCCGAAAAATCGGGGCGACAGGACTTGAACCTGCGACCTCTTGACCCCCAGTCAAGCGCGCTAGCCAAACTGCGCCACGCCCCGAACAAGCTGATATTCTAATAAAAAAAGCCTTATGAGACAAATATTTTAAAAAATTGTGATTTTTCCCAAAAAACCTTGACAAAGTTAGGCACAACTAACTATATTAGGAGTAACTAATAGTATGGCGATATACTTATGAAAACAGTAAAAAAAGGAAATTTGAGTGCTTCTCTGGAAGATTACCTCGAGGCAATATTCAACCTCGCACGAAAGACCGACGTAGCACGCAGCAGGGACATCGCAGAGAAACTCGATGTGTCAAAATCTTCAGTAACCGGAGCACTGCGTCTTTTAAGGAAAAAAGGACTCATAAATTACCAGCCTTATGATTATGTTACCTTAACGGATTCAGGCCTGAAAATAGCAGCAGAAGTTGCCAAAAAACACGAAATCCTGTCAAGTTTTTTCGTCGATGTGCTTGGCCTCAAAGCCAGGCTCGCCCAAAGCTGCGCCTGCAGGGCAGAGCATGTGCTCGGGCAGGAGGTTATTAATAAACTGCTTATGTTCATCGAATTTGTCACCCAGGAAGATAAAAACGGCAACGACCTGACGGCTGATTTTAAAAATTTCTGCAAAAGCAAAGGCACAAGTGCAACTGACAAGTTGAAGATAAAAGGGGAATAAATGGAATTCAGCCAAAGACCTTTATCAGGGGTAAAAGCCGGTGAAAAAGTCACGCTCGTTTATATAGATGCCGGTCACGGCCTACGAGGCCGTCTGACGGCAATGGGACTTGTGCCGGGGACAATCTTAACAGTCATCAAAAACGACCGGCCGGGACCGTTTGTGATAAATGTAAAGAATACAAAAGTTATGCTCGGCAGGGGAATGGCACAAAAAATTATCGTCTCCGATACAGCGGTGCAAAACGATTAAGAATTTTATTTTTAAGCGGATAACCCGCTGCGGCCAACTTTTTTTAAGAGTCGAATTAACCGTTATGGAAAAGAAAATCACAGTAGCGATTGCGGGAAACCCGAACAGCGGGAAAACCTCTATATTCAATATGCTAACCGGCGCCCGCCAGCATGTCGGAAATTATCCAGGCGTGACAGTTGAAAAAAAAGAGGGTTTTGGTAAATACAAAGGCTACAAGATTACCTTTGTCGACCTGCCTGGCACATACAGCCTGACAGCTTATTCGATTGAAGAGCTGGTGGCACGAAATTTCATCATCGATACCAGGCCCGATGTTGTTGTCGATATCGTTGACGCTTCCAATATCGAACGCAATCTCTACCTGGCAACACAGTTAATAGAAATGAATGCGCCGCTTGTGCTGGCTTTCAATATGAGTGACATCGCAGAACAAAGAGGATTGACTTTCGACATAGAACAGCTTTCAGAACTACTGGGGACGGCGATAGTTCGAACCGTAGGAAATAAAGCCAAAGGTAAAGAGCAGCTGCTCGAGGCAATTATAAAGACAGCCGAGCAGGGCAGAGAAAGACGGGGCCCTAAAATAAATTACGGCACCGAGATTGAGGAAGAACTGGCCAGGATTGAGCAAATAGTTAAAGAAGGTGAAAAAGAGCTGACGGGTAAATACCCAGCTCGATGGGTAGCGGTAAAGCTGCTCGAACAGGATAGTGAAATCACTTCTAAAATTAAAGACAAATTCATTATTGAAACCGTTGGCACAAGTATTAAGCATTTAAAAAATATTTTTCGCGATGAGCCTGAAATTGTTATAGCCGACCGCAGATACGGTTTCATCTCAGGTGCCTGTCAGGAGACGATTAAAAGCACAGTCGAGCTGCGGCACAGTACGAGCGACCTCGTGGATTCAATAGTTATAAATCGCATCCTGGGACTGCCGATTTTTCTGCTGCTGATGTTTTTAACCTTTGTGCTGACCTTCAAGCTCGGCAAGTACCCGATGGAGGCACTGGAGTTGTTTTTCAACCGGCTTTCAATCACCGTAGCCGGATTCTTCCAGCAGGGAAGCCAAAGCTGGTTAAAATCACTTCTTGTCGACGGTGTGATAAGCGGTGTCGGCGGTGTGGTTGTATTTCTGCCGAATATTCTGCTTTTGTTTCTGGCTATCGCATTTCTTGAAGATACCGGCTATATGGCGAGGGCTGCCTTTGTTATGGACCGGCTGATGCACAAAATCGGTCTGCACGGAAAAAGCTTTATCCCGATGCTTATCGGTTTCGGCTGCTCGTTGCCGGCGATTATGGCAACGAGAATAATCGAGAACCGCCGAAACAGGCTAACTACGATTCTCGTGCTGCCGTTGTTTAGCTGCGGTGCGAGGCTGACAATTTACGCCCTTTTTATACCGGCATTTTTCGCGGAGAAATGGCAGGGGCCGATGCTGTGGCTGATTTACCTTATCGGCATTGCGCTGGCGTTTATCAGTGCAAAGATTTTAAGGTTGACGATATTCAGGGGTGAGACGATACCGTTTGTGATGGAGCTGCCGCCTTATCGCGTGCCTACAATGAAGTCACTTGCCATTCATATGTGGCAAAGAGGCTGGCTGTTTTTAAGAAAAGCCGGAACCATCATTCTCGCAATCTCAATCATATTATGGGCGGCGATGAGTTTTCCGAAGCCCGCGGAAAAACCGCTGGAAGATGTGAATTCTGAAAGGGCACAGCAATTAAGACTTGAAAGCTCAATTATCGGCAGGGTGGGTAAGGCGATTGAGCCCGCGCTCAGGCCGCTTGGTTTCGACTGGAAGATAGGAACAGCTCTTATCGGGGCAACTGCGGCAAAGGAGGTCTTTGTATCGCAGCTTTCGATTATTTATGCTGTTGGTGACTCTGAAAAAAGCCGCCATACATTACGCGAAAAGCTGCAGGCCAACTATACGCCGTTGACGGCCTTTTGCGTGATGCTGTTTTGTCTGATTAGCACACCCTGTATTGCTACGGTTGTAATCACAAGGCAGGAGACCGCTTCCTGGCTCTGGGCACTATTTCAATTTGCAGCCCTGACCGCAATGGCTTATATAATAACCTTTGTTGTTTATCAGCTCGGCTCCTTGTTTTTTTGACGAACAGAATTAATCTTCGAGCTGTGTCAGCCGTAAGATAGACAATTATCCTTCTTATTTTAGTCTAAAAATTTAGTACAAAAATACAAAAAAAGATATGGCTATTTTCCAGCAGGGCGGTTGATTCGGTAATCCCCCCTCAAACGCCGTGGAGGCAGGCCGCGGGGCTTTACTTCACTGCTCGAAACCAAAAAATAATCAATTCCTGTTCTGAGCGCATTCGAAGGAACAGATTTCTCCACTTGGTTTCGTCTTGGTCGAAATAACAAAACACAATACTTTTTTTTACAAATCTATAACCGTAGGGGCTAAAGCCTATCATTGATTTAAATTTTTATTCCATATTTCTATTGGCCTATGAGGATCGGTGAAATGAACAACATTGTATTTTTCATTCAAGTAATCATAATAGATCAGTCCAGATTTCCTTTTGAAATCACCTTCAATCATAAATAGAGCAAACAATAATGGTTTTGTTTGCTTAGGGATGCTTAAATCATATTTGCCAATAAGCCTACTGGTATCTGAATTAATAGCTAAATCGTCTTTGAGATAAGAAAACACTTTGAAATTCGGCGACTCTTTATTTTCTTCCCAAAGGCCCTGAGATTTCAATGAAACTTCTACTTTTTTGTCAAACATCAAACTAAATTTTGTAAGTGACTCAGACTTTTTATCACCTTTGTTAAGCAAGGAAACATTGAACTCTAATGGCTTAGATAATACATCATCACCAAATTCAAAAATTGCTTTGTGTAATATAGGCGTAGGTGAAGAAACAGAAACATACAAATCTGGGCACTTTTTAATTTCGTGTATGTATAGAGATGTGGATATTGATGCAAATATTAAGGAAATAATTGCGACAATTAGAGATAATATAGTTGCAACAATTTGCAGTCTGTCCCATTTATCCTTATTGGGAAAATTGACAACATTTACTTTTTGAACATTGTTTTTCGTTTCATTCATTTATTAGCAATATAACACGTTATTGTAGATTTTTTCAGATAACACCGTTATTTTTTCTTTATGAATAAGAAGTTCCCGTTTCTACTTCAGTAATCATCCAATATCTTGTGTTTCAACGAATTATGTCCCTTTATCTCTTCTTCTCATCAGCAGCCTTACCGGATTCGCGCCCAATCAATTTTTTGGAAAGTCATTCTTTCTTATTCCAAGGGATGGTTCCACCCATCAGTGTCTTGAATGTAATGGATGCAGATTTCATAGCTGGGTTATGGCTGGTCATGGCCTTGAAAGGTGACGTCTGTCCGGGCAGAATGGGGTTGTATTCAATGAGGGCATCGGCAGATGTGATGAACTTCTTTTCGGCTGTATAAAAGTTTGCTACGGCCTCAACATTTTGAAGGTTCTCCGACGATATGTTCTTCACTTCACCTTCGACAATGGCATACCCGTATTCCTCATGCCAACTCCAGTTCAAGAGGAGAAGCTTTGGCTCCGCCGTAGCAGGCGGTGAACGATGACTGAATGTGGATACAGGTGACGATGTCTCATCCATGAGTGAGCTAATGATACCAACGATAATTAAGATCAAGAATGCTGCACCTATATACCCTAAGAATCCTATCTTCTTCTTGGTAATGGCTCCGCACTTGGGGCATGACGCGGCTTTAGTGCTGACTTCATTCCCACATTCCTTGCATTTTGTCATTGCCATCGATTTCTCCATTCGCCTAATAATGCTTATACAGTTTGTATAAAATAGGTCAATTCCCATCGCCGAAGGCAATTTCACAGACTAAATACCGGTGACTATCCGTTCACGTTGCTTCTTAAAACAAAGACATTATATCCTTAAACCGTTAAAGTTGACAATCTTTTTTTACTCAGAATACAGAATAAAATCTTTGTTAATCTGTGTAAATCTGTGTCAATAATTTCTCTGCGTTCTCAGCGCTCTCTGTGGTGAAA
>CAZMQF010000078.1:0-11839 GCA_964568365.1 uncultured Pirellulales bacterium
ATTTTACCGAAGGTCTGCATCACGGCCAAAGGCTTATGGACCTAAAGCTTGGCAGAAAAAAGGAAACTGTCCTCGTCAAGGACATCCAGTATGACCATCTCGGCAAAAATATCATTCACGCCGACCTGATGAGAGTCAGTGCTACCGAGCTGGTCACCGTAACTGTGCCTATCGAGCTCAAAGGCGTCGCAAAAGGTACGCACGAAGGTGGGGTTGTCGGAGAGCACATCGACCACCTCGAAATAGAGTGTAAAGTCACAAACATCCCCGAATCTATCGTCGTCTCGGTTAAGGAGCTTGGCATTGATGAGCGCATCTTCGCCAGGGACGTCCAACTGCCGCAGGGCGTTAGGCTCGTAACCGACCTCGATACCCTGCTGGTCAGCTGCGGCATCGTCGCCGCCGCTAAAACCACCGAAGAAGTCGAAGCTGAAGAACCCGTAGCTCCTGAAGTCATTGGTAAGGAAGAAAAACCTGAAGAAGAACCTCAGCAAAAAGAGGAAAAATAAAACACCTTGACGGAAAGTATAAAAATGTAAGAACTGAAAATGGTCGTCAAGAAGAATTTCAGCAGGAAAATGAGAAATAAAACACCTTGACGGAAAATTTAAATATGTCCGAATTGAAAATGGTCGTCGGCCTTGGTAACCCGGGCGCCGAGTATGCTGATACCCGACATAATGTCGGTTTTAAAGTAATAGATTTACTGGCAAAAGATTTGGCAGTTGAGGTAAAGAAAAGAAAATTTGGTGCTCGTTTCGGCTTGGCTGATTATGCGGGCAAAAAGGTAATCCTGCTCAAGCCCTGGTTGTTTATGAATCGTTCCGGACAGCCTGTAGCAGCGGCAGCCGGCTTTTACAAGCTCGACCTGAGAAGCCTCCTGGTGGTTCTCGACGATTTGTGGCTTGAGCCCGGAAGAATAAGGTTAAGAGCCGCAGGCTCTGCCGGCGGCCATAACGGCTTGGCAGATATAATCGAAAAACTCGGTACTGAAGATTTCAGCAGGCTCAGAATCGGCATCGGAAGAAGCGACCCGCAGAACGACTATGATTATGTGCTCAGTGAGCCGACCGAGCAGCAGAGGTCGTTAATGGAAAAGGCGGTTGAAAATGCAAAAAATGCCGCTGTTTACTGGCTCGAAAATGGCATAGAAAAGGCTATGAACGAGTTCAACAGCGTTTAATTATTGGCGTAAAAAATAACTTGGTTCTGTAATTTATCTGGAGGTAACTGATTTGAAAACTGTCACTAAGAGCAAGCTGTATGAGGCAATGTTCCTCGTGGATTCCGCACTCGCCGCTTCGGATTGGGATGGAATCAACGCCGCAATCAAAAAGATTCTGAAAAAAGCGAAGGTGAAAATCCTCTATATGGGAAAATGGGATGAAAGAAAGCTCGCTTACGACATCCGCAGAGTTTCAAGAGGCACCTATATCTTGTGCTATTTCAAAGCGCCGGGCACTGTAATTCATCAGATTGAAAGAGACCTTCAGCTCTCCGAAAAAATTATGCGGGCCCTCATCCTTAGAGCAGACCACATAAGCGAGAAGGATATTGAGCAGAAAATCCCCGCTGTACCGCCTGAACAACGACAGGAGCAGGTCACCACTGAAACAGGCGAAAAGCAAGATACCGAACAGACCATCGCCGAGCAGGACATCACAGACTTCTCTTTTGATGAAGACCTCGAGCAGCCGGACCAGCCCGAAGATAGTCCCGATTATGAAACGGAAATTGAAGACGAGCAGGAAAAGATTCAATAAACTAAATTTAAAATCGAAAGTGAGGATTAAAATATGAGCAGCTTCAATAAAGTATTGCTAATGGGTAACCTGACGCGAGACCCGCAGCTCTCTTACACCCCGAACAACACAGCCGTTGTCGATTTCGGAATCGCCGTCAACCGCCGCTGGACGGGAAAGGACGGCTCGCAGAAAGATGAAACCTGCTTCGTCGACTGCCGAGCCTTCGCAAGACTCGCCGAAAATATCAATAAATATATGACGAAAGGAAAGCCGATTTTCATCGAGGGCAGACTCACATTTGATTCCTGGACCGCACAGGACGGCACTAAACGAAGCAGACACAGGGTAACCGTCGAAAACTTCAGATTTGTAGGCCCGGCCGCCGAAGCCACTGACGACAGCGAGCACCAGCCGCAGGGCGACGATATACCATTTTAATCAATATGAGAAAGCCGATAAGTCTCAGCCTTAAAAAGGCTGGTTTAATAGGTTTTAATAAGGAAAAAATATGAACAGAGAATTTGACAGAAAAAAAACAGTTGTAACAAATGTCCAGAGAAGAAAAACAGCAATTACAAATGTCCGCGAGAGAACGCAGTGCCGCTTCTGCAGAAGAGGCCAGAAATACGTCGACTACAAGGATATCGATACCCTCAAAAGACTGCTGACTAATCGCGGCAAGATATACTCGCGTAAAAGAAGCGGTAATTGCGCTGGTTGCCAGAGAAAGGTAAAAAGAGCCGTCAAAAGAGCAAGATACATCGCCATGCTGCCTTTCACTACGTAAAAAATCAGAGAAAATATTAATCCCTGACCGAAAATACTACTCGCTAACCGCTATTATTAGGAGATTGTCAAATGAAGGTTTTGCTTTGTGAAGATATACAGAAACTCGGCTACTTCGGTGACGTCGTCGATGTCGCAGAAGGCTACGCTCGCAACTACCTGCTCCCCGAAGGCCTCGCCATCGTCCCAACAGAAGATAACCTCCGCTCGCTCGCCGACGAAAAAGCCAAACGCTCCGAGCAGCGCATCAAAGAACGTGAGCGTCTCGAATCGGTAGCTGAAAAGACTAAAGGTGCCGAAGCCGTCATCGCAGCCAAGGCCAACGAGCTCGGCCATCTTTTCGGCTCGGTCACCGCTAAAGACATAGCTGTCAACCTTCGTGCTCAGGGCTTTGAAGTCGCCGACGAGGTTGTAAAGCTCAAGGAGCACATCAAGCAGACCGGCGTTTTCACCGTGGAGTTGAAATTCACAGATGAGCTCATCGTCCCCGCCACTGTAACTGTCGTCGCCGAAGGCCAGCCCGTTACCGTCTCTGACGAGTCCGCCGAAGGTTCACCGAAGGAGGACAAACCCACCGATGACTCATCCAAAGAAGATTAACTTTGTGATTGTCTTTTTCCTTAAGCCCCCAACTTTTGTCCTGAGCGCCCTGTCCTGAGTAAAATCGAAGGAGTCGAACCATCGAATGAATCTGTGTCTAATAATAGCGTTTAGCGTACAGCGTATAGTTTTTTGGTTCTTTCGTTTTGTTTATTGAATATTTCTTGGGATTTGTATCTTGGTTACTGTATCTTTCTCTTCCGTTTCCTCTGCGTCCTCTCTATTCTCCGTTTCTAAGGGACTACGAAGGATGAATGTGTCCACCGCGGTTAAATTCGTCTATCGTCACTCCTATCTAAAAAAAATTAAATCCCAAAACAAAAAGCCCCGCTCTATCGCGGGGCCTTGTGTTTTGGCTATTTCATTATTTCTTATTCAGGGACCACATCTGTTGCGCATGGGCCTTTTTTGCCCTCTCCTATCTCGAAGCTTACCTTCTGGCCCTCTTCAAGAGTGGCATAACCTTTGGCCTTGATTGCTGTATAATGAACAAACAAATCCTTGCCGCCGTCATCAGGTGTAATAAAACCAAAACCTTTCTTCTCATTAAACCATTTTACTGTACCTGTACTCACTACTTTACTCCTTCGGTCTGTAAACAGACCACTAACTAAATCCGTCCCTCACGCTTACTAAAGAGAATATTCCGGAAGGACTAACAAATATCCTCTCAACAAACAGCGGTATTATACACGAAAATCCACGGTTTCAAACAAAAAAAATAAATTTTCTCACCCAACAAAAAGACAAAATCATAACTAAATGCTTATTTCGACAAAATGGCAATTGGAGATTATCTAGTTTTGCCTTTTGAGTGTTAAGTTTCAACTTTTTACTTACGAGCGCGCAAAAGCGCGCGGGGGGGTATTGAGAAAAATAGAAAATTCTAAAATTTTTTTAATTCCTTTATAAATAAGTGCTTACGTCAAAATCGGCACCTCGAAAACTGCTGGATTTCGTCAAAATCGCGCGGGGGGCTCCAATTACGGGGGGACTGAAAAATGAATAACGAAAAATGCCGGCTCAAAAACGCAAAATCTAAGTCGTAATTCCAAAATAAATCATGGCTGCAAGAAAAAATAGCTTATTCTTTCACCTCTCAATCTTCATTGAGGAAAATTTCGCTTTTTTGCTGCCCGCTCTCCGCAGAATCCTTTATGGCTTCCCTTTTAGAAAAGTCCCCTTAACAAAAGATAAATTCGCAATTGTCGACCCCGAGGACTATCACCGTCTCATAGAATATAAATGGTACGCTCACAAGGGCACCAACACTTATTATGCCGTCCGCTCTCTCACAAACGGAAAATATAGGAAAAGGAAAAATCAATATATGCACCATCTCGTAATAGACATCCCGCCGGGCCGTTTCTGCGACCATTTGAATCATAATGGCCTTGACAATCGAAAAGCCAATCTTCGTCTCGCCACCCATACTCAGAACGTCTGGCACAGAAGAAAATTCAAATCCCCCTCCCGCTCAAAATATAAAGGCCTTACCTGGCGCAAGAAAGAAAAATCCTGGCACGTTAGAATCACTGTAAATGGAAGCAGGCTTTTTATCGGCTCGTTTAAAGATGAAGTTGAAGCTGCCTGCGCTTACGACCGCGCTGCAAAAATACTTCACGGCCAATTCGCAACTCTAAATTCCCCCGACACGCCCCGAGTGGGGACGAGGGAACCGAAGGGCTAAAAACTAAACATTCAAAATTTATCCTTAGATTGTCGAAGGACCCAAAACTAATTCCGCTTTCCATCCCCACTTCATAATTCCTTGTTCGATATTCGTATTTCCCTCTTCTATCCTCTGTCTTCTGCCCTCCGTCCTTCGTCTTCTGTCTCTGCTGGGCGTGGGTGTATTCTCTATGAATTGCCCATTTTAATGTAAAAAATTTTCTCAAAACGGCTCAAAATAAGAGGATTTTCCGTTTATAATGCCCTTTATAATCTGAAGTTATGAACTTTATCGACTTTGAATAAAAAAATCATATTTTTCTCAAAATTTATCTTGACAGAAAAACAATAATATTTTAATCTATTAGCGTAGAAAAAGCCTATTGAGAAAGAGAAAAAAGATGCCTGCTCGCAATTTTCAGGCAGTTTTTGTACAACGAGCAGAGTAAGGGAGCTTGTTGAGGATAAGGAGATGAGGAGAAGAAGGAGTTGGGTGTTTTTAATTTGCGCTTGGGCGGTTTTTGTCTATGCGGTCCCCTCTTGGGCTGTTGTCGTTACAATCGAGTTAGGCAGCCCTTTCGACACTAATCCAGACCCTTACATCGTTGATATTCAACAACTCGAGATTGTTAATCACTCAGAAATACAACTTCTCATCGAGAATATTGAGGACCCAATGCGTTGGAAGGATTGGGAGTTGACAGTATGGATTCCCGAGGGATCCAGTCCTCTGACGAAATTGGATATTCTCGATTATAGGTGGCAAAGTTCGGTCCTGGAAATTCCCAATGTTCCTATGAACCCGGACCCTTCGGCGATACCTATCCTAGACTATAATGCCTATTACGCCGATACAACAGAGGCTTTATGGTACGAGTATGGCACCCAGCCAATTGGAGAAGATTGGGGACGCGTTGATGTGGGAAATCCACACTGGATAAGTTTTCTCTTTAACGTTGATGTTCCTCAATCGACGCCGGTGTTTATCTCAATCCATGATGTGTGCGTCCCTGAACCGGTGACAATAGCGCTGCTCAGCCTTGGCGCATTGGCCCTGCTCCGCAAAAGAAGATAATGAGGATTATTTACTCAAAAGATTGCGAGGCCTGCTGATTTTGCAGGCCTTGTTTGTTTTAAACCGTAGATTACAAAAAAAGATGCGAATGTAAAAGCAGTATATAATTTTCATTTTTTATTTTTATATTGGGCTGTCGAGTATTTTCCGTCGCCTCTGTCGGCGGTCAATAAAGCTACGGACCGTCAAGCCACATATCCAGCCGCATTTGAAGGTCATTCAGGTTGACGATACCGTCCCCGTCGAAATCCATATCGCCGCAGCCGGCATCATCCGTACTCAACCAGCAGACAGCCAACGCCGCAAATTCCTCAAACGTGAAACCCGAAGAAGGCACGGTGTACGACCAGCTGTACTCCGGCAGGTAATGCCCTTGAACAGACTGGTCATTGCTGTCAAGCTGCATCTAGGTAAGGTTAACATCGTAACCTGTTACGGTCGCAAGAATATAACCGAATCGTGTGGTATGAAAGATGTCGGTTAGTTCATATCCGCCATTGTCACCTGTGTAGTTCCCATCCCAAATATGAACCGAGGCACCGGCGCTGCCGACGACAACCTGGTCAATATTGTTGTTCGGGTCCCCATCGTTGTCCGCTGTGGCATGATGATAGAAGTGTTCGTGGCCGCAAAAATAAACCCGTGAACCGGCATCTTCAAGACTATGCCAGAAGGCATTTCTCTGGGTTGGATGGTCACCAAGACTGTCCCATATCATCTTAAATGCCGTAAAATGACCAAATGAAAAAACATGCGGCCGTGTATTGCAGGCCAGTTCTGTATCAATCCAGCCCTGCTCGACATAGTTCTGAGGATGGTTAGCGGTCGTGCATTCATCAAGGGCAAGGACAAACGCGTTTTTGTGTGTAACTGAATAAGTCAGATTCTTTTCGCCGTCCGGGCCGTTTTGAGGCAGGCTGTAGTCCAGGCCGACACTGGACGTCTCATCCCTGAATACGTTGTTCCACGCCGTCGTCGTGGCTGAACCGCCTCCATCATGGTTGCCGCGCACAATATAGACGGGAATACCAGCCTCGTACACCGGCTGCATAACCTCACGCCATTGAAGAAACTCCACTTCGAGAAGGTCCTGCGTCGTATTACCAACGACCAAGTCACCTGTAAACAGAAACAGGTCCGGATTCTCGGCGAGAATTTCATCAACCAGCTCGCCGAGTATTACCACATTCACTCCAAGGGTTTCCTCGTGTGACTCGCTGCGGCTGTCGGCGGTAACGATGAACGTCCATGTTTCCCACGCCCCGGCCGCCGGGCTGAGAAGTAGAACTATGGTCAGGATAAGCACTCTCTGTTTCATCAAGCATTCCTGGAAAAAGATTTCACCCGAGCTTCCTCTGGTAAAAGCTAAAAAACTTTCACCTTTCAGTATTGAATATTATACCCGAAACTGGTCAAAATATCAACCGGAATTGACCCGACGCTGAGCTGCGACGTTCCGAAGTGAATTGAACTCGACTTTCCCACTGCGTATTTTACTTCTGACTTCCGCCCCTCGCGTTAAATTTTAATTTTGAACTGCAACTTTGAAATTTGCAATTTGAACTTTGAATTTCTTCTCCGCGTCCCCTGCGGCAAATTAACTAAAAACTAAACACTCAAAATTAAAAACTACCTCAACTGCTCTTATGGTCTAAAAAGCCTTCCAGCTTCTTCGACCTGACCGGGTGCTGCATCTTTCTGATGGCCTTCGCCTCCACCTGTCTGACTCGCTCTCGCGTAACCTTAAATATCCTGCCAACCTCCTCCAGCGTATAAGTATAGCCGTCCCCGATTCCGTAGCGCAGCCGAACAATCTCCCGCTCCCGGTACGAAAGCGTATTCAGCACCTGCTCGATTTTTTCCCTGAGCATCTCCTGCGAAGCCGATGCAACCGGCGAATCAGCATCGTCGTCCTCGATAAAGTCGCCGAAGTAGCTGTCATCGCTGTCGCCTATCGGCCTGTCCAGGCTGATGGGATGCTTTGAAATCTTAAGCACTCTCCTCGTCTCCTCAACGGTCATCTTAGCCTCAGCCGCAATCTCTTCTACTGCCGGCTCTCTGCCCAATTCCTGCAGCAGCTTCTTGCCGGCTGTGCGAAGCTTGCTCATTGTCTCTATCATATGAACCGGTATACGAATCGTCCTCGCATGGTCGGCGATTGCCCGCGTTATTGCCTGCCGAATCCACCACGTAGCGTACGTGCTGAACTTATAGCCCCTGCGGTACTCGTACTTATCAACCGCACGCATCAGGCCGGTATTTCCTTCCTGGATTATATCAAGAAAGCTCAGACCCCGGTTGCGGTACTTCTTGGCGATTGACACTACCAGCCGCAGGTTCGAGCCTGACAGTGTTCGTTTCGTCTCCTCGTACTGTGCGAATATCCTGTCGATTGCTCGAAGTCTTTTGTCTAACTGCCCTGCGGTCTCTACCACCAGTTCCATCATCCCGCTCAATTCCTGTTTTGCAGCATCGATATCTTCCGGCGTCATACCGTTGTTTGGCCTTTCACCTATCATCTGCTCTAACTGGTGCATTTTTTGGCTGATGCCGTGCAGCTTATTTTTCATCGCCTGTATTCTGCTCGTACGAAGGCTCAGCTCTTCCAGAAGTGTCGCTACTTTACGTTTATTTCTGGATATCCTTCTTACAAGCCTCTTTTTGGTCTCGATATCATCGGCTGCTGTAAATTTATCAAAAAGCTCACGGTTGATTTCAAGCAGCCTGTTTGCCGTCTGCAGATTAATTGGCAGCCGTCTCTTGATTACCGCTCTAATCAGGTTATCAGCCGTGCTGATTTTCATCGTCCTGTCGAACGAAAGAGTACCGTCCTGGACCTGCTCAAGAAGCCCGATAGCGTTTATCGCACAGTAGTCGCTCTCCAGCATCTTCCGCCTGAACGCCATCCTCGAAAGCTCAATCTTCCTCGCCAGCTCAATCTCCTGCCTGCGTGTCAGCAGCGGAATCTCACCCATCTGGGTCAAATACATGCGGATTGGGTCATCGATGCGGCGGGTGACTTCGGCGCCGACAAGCTGCTTTTCGAGGATTTTGTCCTCTTCGAGCTGGGTTACATCGGTCTGCTCTTCTTCGGGGGCCTCGAAATTCTCCTGCTGGTCTTTTTCGACTTCGGCTTCGTCAAGAAGGCTGATACCCATCTCCTCGAGAGTTGCCAGCAGGCTGTCAAGGCGAGAGGGACTAACGGCTTCATCAGGCAGGTCATCGTTTATCTCATCATAAGTTAAAAAGCCTTTCTTTTTGCCCTTTTCTATAATCAGCTTTGTCTGCTGCTCGATAGAGGACTGTTTCTGTGATGCAGGGGCGGGCTTTGAAGCCTCAGGCTCGTCGGCGTTGTTTTCTTTTTTTTCCTTTTTGTCACTTTTCTTTGCCATATCAAACTGTCCTGTAAAAACTGTCTATAATGCGAATTTATAATGCTAAGAGCTGTTTTTGTTATACTGATCCGCCAGGGGCGGATAAAATTTTCAAAGAGCAATGAAACAAGTATTAAGGTTTTGACCGGCTGATTCTTTAAAGCATACCGATATTATGCTGGTTTTGTTTGCGGCTATCGTTATAAACCTGCTTCAAATACTCAGTTTCATCCTTAATTTCGCCTATTCGGGCTCTTTTCTGCTTAATGTGAAAGCGTTTCATAGCATCAACTGCATCGTCAAGAGAGGATTTGAAATTTCTCTTTTTACTGCCCTGGCTTTCGAGCTCGACGATGACATTTGCGAGCTCGACCGAGTCTGTTTCTGCCAGTATCTCGGCAACAGTAGTTTTCGGTTTCTGTTTTAACATCTCAAAGAGGATTTGTGCAATCTGCCTGAGTACAGGTACGTCAAAGAACTCAGGAGTAATCTGCTTTTTTACGGACTGGAAAAGGTCCGGCTGATTGAGAAGGACCTCGATGACCTGCCGCTGTGCGACGGCGAAACCGCCGCTGCCTAAATCGGCGGAGTCGAGCTTTTGATTTTGCGACTGATAGGCAGCCGCCCTTTGAGCCCTTGTGAGCAGTTTGGCGAGCTGATTGTTTATCTGCTTTGCTTCCAGGCCGATGACAGAGGCGAGGTGATTTCCAATGAGGCCTTTTTCAATGGGGTCGAGCGAGCCTGCCTGCATTGCGTTCGCTATTGTCTGCAAAAACTCATCCACAGCAGCTTTTCTTTCGACGATGGTGTCGTTTTTGCCAAGGCTTTGCGTTAGCCTGTCCCATTTGAAGCCGAAGACGTCGACGGCGCTGCTGATAAGCTGCTCGAATTTTTCTTTGCCGGCGGAGAGCAGGTAATCGCAGGGGTCTTTGTGGCCGGGGATACAGGCGATTTTGATATCGATGTGCTGAGAGATGCAGACCTCGAGAGCCCTGTTTGCGGCTTCGGTGCCGGCGATGTCACTATCGAAGACAAGGACGGCTTTTTTGGCGAATCTTCTGATGATGCGAGCCTGACCTGGAGTGAAGCTTGTACCGAGAGCTGCAACGCAATTCGATATGCCTTTGTGGTGCGCCATTATGCAATCGGTGTATCCTTCGACGACTACGGCGGAGCCTGAAGAGACGATGGAGTGCCTTGCCTGCTGCAGGCCGTAAAGGCAATTGCTTTTGTCAAAGAGAGGGGTAGCGGGCGAATTTATATATTTAGCCTCGGCCTGTTCGAATGCCCGTCCTCCGAAACCGATTACGCGGCCTGTAACGTCAGTTATAGTGAACATCAGGCGGTTTACGAACCTGTCGGAATGCTGAGAGGTAAGCAGGCCGGCCTTTATAAGAAGGTCAATGGGGGCTTTTTTCTGTTTTGCAGTCTTGGCAAGGTCATTGTCGGTTACGGCGAGGCCGATTTGCCAATCTTCGGCGACGTCGAGGGGGATTTTTCTTTTTTCGAGGTAGTCACGAGCGAATTCGCCTTTTTTCTTATCAAGAAGGTTTTTGTGAAAATAGTCAGCGGCCCAGGCGTTTGCTTTTGCAAGTCTATTTGGGTCAACGTCAGGCGGGGCTTTAGTTTTATCGTCAGCTTGCTGGCGGCGTTCGATTTTGATTCCCGCGCGTTCAGCAAGCCTTTCGATAGCCTGCGGGAAGGTAAGATTTTCAAACATTTGCAGGAATTTGAAGACATCGCCGCCGGCACTGCAGGCGAAACATTTAAAAATCTGCTTCGCGGGATTGACATACAGGCTGGGCTGATGGTCATCGTGAAACGGGCAGAGGCCGACCATTTCGCGGCCTTTTTTCTTAAGGCTGACGTATTCGGCTATGACGTCAACGATATCGTTGGCCTGCTGAATGCGAGAGACGGTTGAGCTGTCGAAGACTCCTGCCATAAATTTCAGTCAAATCCTTTTTATATAAAAAGGGCGCTTTTTACGCCTTGGTGAAATCAAGATAATAAATAAAATCGACAATATTGCGACAGCCTTTTCCTGCACAAAGAAAATGGCGGCTACTATAATATAGTCCGATATATTAAAAAGTCAAGTTTTGCTCAGAAAAGGGCTTTTTAAGACAAAAAAGGCGTTTTTGTGCATTTTGGACACTTGGTGAAATGGGACTGATTTTGGAAAATTGAAACGCCGAGAAAATGAATATCGAATATCGAACAAGGAACAAGGAATTATGAAGTGGAGACGGAGAACAGAGGGCGAAAGGTGAATGTTCAACGTAGAACATTGAACGTTGAACTTTCAAAAAGAAGGATGGGAGGTAGTAAAATAGAATTTATCAGATAGAATCTACATTCCGAAGATAAAGAAACGTTTCGAAAAAAATATATTAGAAATATCGGATTATAATAATATTTGTATTATTCGCCTTCTATGATAATATAATAACTTACAATTTTATTATCTCTGTTTCGGGAGACAATTATGAGAACAAATATTCTCTACATTTTTCTTTTAACAATAGCGATATCCAGTAATATTTCCCAAACAGCCCAATGCTCGGAAATAGACCTCTTTGACAATT
>CAZMQF010000079.1:0-7207 GCA_964568365.1 uncultured Pirellulales bacterium
AAGCCCTATTATTGCTAAACTTATTGAAAAGAAAAAAGAAGAAATAGTTGAATATGCAAAGCAAAAGACAGACAAAATAACTACCCCAATTGAATTGTTGGAGGCAAGCGGTAGCATTGATTTGGCACTTCAGGACAGCCTATATAAAGAGTTAAAGGGAAAACCAGAAAAATTGCCTGCTAAAATTGATTATTCAAACTCTTTGGCTTGGTTGGAAAAATTATTTGATATATACAAATGGGATAAGACTGAACCCAAACTTAAGTACAAAAATTCTCTGAAATATTATGCGATGCTTACCAATAAATGGATCAATAGTTTCTCACTCAGCCAGATAATTAAAGACGGGATTAATTTTAACGATGAGGAAAAAAGGGATATTCAAACTGGATGGGAAAACAATACCCCAGTCTACGTTAGATTTGACAAAACAGACCCATTTCATATAAATGTTTTAGCAAACAATATTATCGATGATATAGAGCATCGACTGAGATTTCTTTTTGAAAAATATTTTGATCATTATTATAGAAATCTTATTAATATATTAGGTGAAGATAATGCTGGGGCCAACTGGTCTCTTTATCTTGAGTATGGTACCAAAGATACAACGGTAATTGCTCTGCAGAATCTTGGTTTATCAAGACATACAGCGGCAGAAATACGACGCAAGCATTCATCATGTCTAAATGTAATTGATGGGAAGTTACGAAGTATTGATCGTGCAGAACTCTTGCTTAGGTTTGATAAAGATTCTCTTGGATATGATGAAATTATAACTTTTCTTTAAATAGTTATTTTTGTCTTAACTGATGCAATGGTGAAGGCAAGCAGTCGAAAGTTACCTTAACGGCAACTCTCTCGCACTAAGCTACGGCGGGCTTCGCTCAAACAAAGCTTTCGATTTTCTCTATGCAAATCTTTTTGGTCAATCTCTTTAATACCTTCACCCGTTCGGCTAAATATTCGAGCTGTTTTTATAGAAGGATATTATATTCTTTTTGGATAATAGTTCAAGGCAATTTTGGGGTGAGGTTAGGAAATACCCTCGTCGCAAGCAACGAGGCTAACCATTTCTGGATTCCCGCTTGCGCGGGAATGACAGATTGCAGCGTGCGTCTGCGATGGACTCGCAATGATTACCCCCAGCAGTGCTGGGGGCTAAGTGAAATTGAATAATACATAAATGAGTGTATCGATGGGGTTGGGGATTAGTTCAGAAAATATATTGCAAAATAAAGGAGTATTTAGTATTTAGTATTTAGTGTTTAGGATTTGGTCCGCCTAAAGAAGGATTTACGATTTAGGGATAGATAAATGGCAGGCAGAGGAGAAAAAGGCGAAAAGGGCGGTAAAACGGCTGTCAGGAAAGTAGTCAGCGACTACGTGAACAGCTTAAGCGAAGAGCAGCGAATGCTGATTATCCTTAAAAGGCAGCTATACGGGGGGAGCTGGGAGCCTATGCTGGAGGATTTGCAGAACCGGCTGGACGGCAAGCCCTATATATTCAAGTTAGCGCACAGGATACAGGATGATATCGAGCGGATAGAGCAGATGCGTGAGTTCGAGAAGGAGCAGGATGTTGATTTGGCAGATTACGTTAAGATGGACTGAAGCAGTGATGGAATGATATAATTTTCATATAAAGAATTTGAGAGGATAAAGGACGATGAAGCGAGGCGGATTGATTTTGCTGCTGATAATTGTTATGGCGGGGATTCTCGGCTGTGACAGGGGTAAAGGTGAGGAGTGGATTGAGCTGCAGCAGTTAGTACTTGAGCCTTTGGTCTCGAAGGAGCTTCTCAGCGAGGCGGGGCTTAAGATGGTCTGGCAGAGCGAGATGCCGCTGAAGGTCGGCGAAGAATTGAAGCAATTATATGTTATCGGTGACAGGGTGTACGGGCTTTCGAGCTTTAATTATCTCGCGGCGATGAACAGAGATACAGGCAAGGTTGCTTTCAGCAGAAGCTTAGGCGAGCAGGCTTTTCCGGTGCTGGGGTTTAGCCATTTTGAGGATGAGATTTATTCGATTGTCGGCAATAAACTTATGGAGATTGATTTGGGTTTCGGTGAGGACAGAGGGGAAAAAAATTTCGACTTCGGAGTTGTTTGCCCGGCGGCGCGGAATAGTAATTACTTTTATATAGGGGGCTCGGACAGACGAGTGCATACTTATAACGCGAGGAATAAGGTTCAGGTTTTCGAGGCGGCGGCGATTAGCGATTCTCCGATTACATATATCCTTGCGGACGAGGAATACGTTGTTTTTTCGACTGAGGTGGGCGATGTGCTTTGTATAACACCGGACCGGCCAAGACAATTATGGAAGCAATTTAAGGCAGACGGTGCGATTGTGGGGCCGATGGTGAGTGACAGAGTGCGATTGATATTCGCGAGCAAGGATACGAACGTTTACAGCATTGATTTGTTCAGCGGTGAACTTGAGTGGAAGTATCCGGCGGGGGCCGTTCTTAAGCAGGGGCCGATAGTGACAGCAAGAGTGGTATACCAATATGTGGAAGAGAGGGGGCTGGCGGCGATAGATAAGATAACGGGGGTGTTTAAGTGGCAGGTTGCGGACGGTGCTGAGCTGCTTGCGGAATCGGGCGGCAAAGCGTATGTGATTTCGAGAGAAGGTAAACTTATTGTGATGGATAATACGGAAGGAGAGCGGCTGTATTCGGTGAATCTTGTGGGGGTCAGCAGATATTCAGCAAATGTGAATGATTCGAAGATGTATATAGCGGATGCGAGGGGACGGATAGCGTGTCTTCGGCCGGTTGAAGAGTGAACAACTGAGAATTAAGGGAGGGTAAATTAGGGATAGTGACAGTTTTTTTGACGGAGCGATTTTTATGGAAGTTAAGATAAGGACAGCTTTAATAAGTGTTTCAGATAAGAGCGGGGTGGTTGAATTTGCGAAGAAGCTCAGCGGGATGGGGGTTAAAATTATAAGCACCGGCGGGACTGCAAAGGCACTGAGAGAAGGGGGCCTTGAGGTTGTGGATGTGGAGCAGGTTACAGGGTTCGGCGAGATGATGGACGGCAGAGTCAAGACTCTGCATCCGAAGATACACGGAGCATTGCTGGGGTTGCGTGACAAGGCTGAACATACGGCGGCGATGAAGGAAAAGGGGATAGAGCCGATTGACCTTGTTTGCGTGAACCTTTACCCGTTCGAAGAGACGACAGCGAAAAAGGATTGCAGCTTCGAGGATGCGATAGAGAATATCGATATCGGCGGGCCGAGTATGATTCGGTCGGCGGCGAAGAATCATAAGTTCGTGACGGTGGTAACGGGGCCGGGACAATATGAGCGCGTAATTGAACAGATGGAGGCGAGCGGGGGGGGTGTGAGTGCAGGTACGCGAAGCGAGCTTGCACGGGATGCGTTCGCTCTGACAGCAAGCTACGATGCGGCGATTGCGAGATATTTGAATCTGCGGGGTGGAGTCGAATTCGCCGAGAAGGTTTCGATTTCAGTTAAGAAGGCAGCGTCACTTCGCTACGGTGAGAATCCGCATCAGAAGGGTGCGCTGTATAAACTTGCGCCGAGCGGTGAGGTCTCGGTGTGCAGTGCGAGGCTTCTGGAAGGGGGGACGGAGATTAGCTTTAATAACTTTATGGATACGAATGCTGCGTTCGAGCTTGTCAAGGAATTTAGCGAGCCTGCTGCTGTGGTTGTGAAACATTTGAATGCATGCGGTGCTGCGGTCGATGATGACATTAAGGCTGCTTATCAAAAGGCTTATGAGGGTGACGTTATCAGCGCGTTCGGGGGGATAATCGCACTTAACAGAAAGGTGGATGTCGAGCTTGCGACAATGATAATGGAATCGTACAGCAGGTTCGGCAAGGCGAGGGGGGCAGGAGGATTCTTTGCGGAGGTGATTATAGCGCCGGAATTCGAGGCTGATGCAGTTGAGGTTATTCGTACGCTTAAGGCGTGGGGCGGAAGAGTTCGTCTGATGGAGAGCGGGCCGATAAAACGAACGAGAATCGATTCGAATGAGTACGATGTACGGTGCGTTGTTGGAGGACTTTTATTACAGAAGCGCGACCTGGCCGGCTGGGAGCCGGAGAATTTAAGATTTGTGACGAAGGTTCAGCCGACAGAAAAACAGCTTGAGGATTTGAAGATGGCTTGGATAGTCGTCAAGCATACCAAGAGCAATGCGATAGTGCTTGTTAAGAATAAAAAGGTAATCGGCGTGGGTGCGGGGCAGATGAACAGGGTCGAGTCGGGCAGGATAGCGATAAATAAGGCAGGCGAGAAGGCAAAGGAATCTGTTTTAGCATCGGATGCATTTTTCCCGTTCGCTGATAATGTCGAAATTGCCGCCAAAGCCGGAGTGGCGGCGATAGTTCAGCCGGGCGGCTCGAAAAAAGATGATGAGGTTATCGCAGCGGCTGACAGGCTGGGCGTTGCGATGGTCTTTACCGGCAAAAGACACTTCAAACATTGATTCGTATTGAGTGTATCAGTGTAACAGTGTATCAGTATATCGGTTTATCAGTATATGAGTGAAAAAGGGAAACGAAAGACTTCAGTAAAAGGGGGGTCTGAATATAAAAAGAGGCATCTTATAATTTGGGGCGTGGTTTGTACTCTGTCACTGTGTTTTCTCTGCTGCTGTGAAGATAAAAATGATACCCCTAAAGAAAGTAATGCAAAAAGCGAAACAGAGTTACTGAAGGCAATAGTCGATAATAAAATCGAGCCGCTGATAGAGGAAGGGAAATGCGTTGGTGTCAGCGTTGGCGTAATAAATGGTGATGCAAACGCGGTGTTCAGCTACGGCAAGGTTCATTCAGACAGCAACGAGGTGCCTGACGGGGACACAATTTATGAAATTGGCTCGATAACAAAGGTGTTTACAACTTTGCTGCTTGCCGATGCGGTAGCGAGCGGAAAAGCAGATTTCAATGATACGATTGATAAATTTATGCCGGCAGATGTAAATGTCCCTGATTTCAACGGCAGGGGGATAAGGCTGATAGATTTAGCGACGCATACATCAGCTCTGCCGAGAATACCCGGTAATATGAATATATTGGCCGGCTTGAATAATCCGTACTCGGGCTATTCGGAAAAAGAGCTTTACGAATTTCTTTCGAGTTATAAGCTGCAAAGAGAGCCAGGAGAAAAATACAATTATTCGAATCTGGGGATGGGGCTGTTAGGGCATATACTCGAACTCGCGGAGGGGAGAAAATACGAGCAGCTATTGGTGAGTAATATCTGCGGGCCTTTGGAAATGGATGATACGCAGATAAATTTGAGCGAGCAGCAGAAGAAAAGACTCGCACAGGGTTACGGCGGGAATCCATTGTGGCCGGCAGGTATTAAAGTTCCTATGAACAACTGGGATTTTCTTGTACTGTCCGGATGTGGTGCAATACGGTCAAGCGTTAATGATATGATGAAATTTCTCAAGGCTAATATGGGGATACATAAAACGCAGCTTTACGAATCAATGGAAAAGACTCACAGGCAGACAAATAAAGTAGATGATGTTATGAGAATAGCGCTCGGCTGGCTCATTATGGATTTGGAAGACAGTGATGAGGATATAGTATGGCATAACGGCGGCACAGCCGGTTATCACAGCTTCATCGGATTCAATTCAAAATATCGGGCAGGCGTGGTTGTTCTGAGTAATACAGCAGCAAACGAAGTTGATAGTGCCGGCTTTGAGATTCTGTTTGAGATTATAGAAAAAAGCCGTGATAATATTCAAACTGATAAAAAAGATTGAACCACGAAGGTCATGAATAAAATAAGTAATTCTCAAATGGAAATAAAACTACGGTGTAGTACCTTCAAGCCAATGTTCAACTATTATAGCAAGGTCTCTATAATCTACATCCTCCTCACCATCTAGGTCTGCGCCGCTGCAGTCGCCGCAACCAACGTCTAGCCAGCGCGATGCCAGAATCGCAAAGTCCAAAAAGTCTATTTCATGGTTACCGTTTATATCAGCCTCGCAGGTGTCGCCCACACCATCACTATCGATATCATTCTGATTAGGATTTGCTATAAGTGGGCAGTTATCACCAGAGTTAGGGATACCATCTCCATCTTCGTCTATACCGAATAAGAAGTGTTGATCAATCTCATCCACACATCCATTCCCGTCATCGTCGGCAGCTGGGTTATAGTTAGGATCCCCTTCACACGTACCAAGAGACCTCTGGAATAACTGAAGATCTACTTGGTCACAGTCACCGTCTACATCAAAGTCGCAGGGCGCTAAGGAATACTCTCGCATAGGGGTTTCATCCGAAGAGACTTCAATCATTTCCATGAACTGGGCAAGAAATTGACCGGTCTCTGGCCAGATGGGCGGATCGACGTGTGTTGTTTGGATAAGAACGCCCTCGGGTTTCGGGTAGTGCGGGCAGTCCAACGGTGGCGGTACTGCGTAGGTCCAGCTGTGATTCACCCTCGTAAGATCTTGGCTATTAACGTCAAATGTGGAAACTGCCCAGTCCAACTCATTGTCATCGGAGACTCCTGTCCACGGATTGGGATTATCGTTATATCCATAATCTCTGGACCTCCAGATAGTCCTGATAAATGAATCGGGCTTGTTATTATTATTGTTATCACCGGAGTGATAAAACCAAGCCTCATTGCATCCACCCCCGAATGGGCAGAGACCAACAAGCTTAAAAGTTTCCCCATTAGCTGTGTAAAGCAATTGAAATGCATCAAAACTAGGCTGAACTTCACTACAAATTACTTCAAGCTTATCACCAGAATCGTCCTCGAGGATTAACCGTTTACCGAAGCGGCCCCACCTCGGAATCTTCTGTCCAAGGGGGTCACAGCTTCCGAAATCCGTAATTTGCTCACGAACCATATACCCGGTGGCCGTATACATAACACCTGAATTTGTCACATAGGTGATATGTACTTTGTCGTTTGGGTCTACAGCAATGGAGGGACAAGCCATATTGAGATCTAGGGATTGGGTTATAGTAGATGATTCACCGGTACTACTAACGTATCTGACCAAAGCTGGATATGAGTAAGTTTGATAGACTACATGCCACTTGGTATTGGAATCCAGCGAAATCGATGCACCATGTACTTCATTATTGTCTACTATTAGCTGATGAGGTGACCAGGTTCCAGTTGTATTGTCTGTATACATAACACCTGAATTTGTCACATAGGTGATATGTACTTTGTCGTTTGGGT
>CAZMQF010000079.1:7307-11812 GCA_964568365.1 uncultured Pirellulales bacterium
CGAAATCGATGCACCATGTACTTCATTATTGTCTACTATTAGCTGATGAGGTGACAAAGAGAGAGCGTGAGCTTGGTTATAAAAAGACGGTAAGAATATCGTCAGGGCCACTAAAAGAAGTCTTGTTGTACAGCTCTTTAAGGTCAAATGTTTCCTCGTGGTATAATCCATTGTTATTTCACCTCAATCGGGTCTGTTTGTTTGGTAGCTCCTATTAGAAAAAGCCTCCGTTTGCCACAATTATTATATGAATTAGGGTTGGAAAAATCAAGTGTTTTAAGGTAATTGTGGTAATAGAGCCGGAGGCGATAGTTATAAGGTGATTTTGAAGTCGGTGCAGGCGGGGTCGGGGGGCAGGTCTTGGATTTTTGTGTCACGAATATAGCCGGCAAAGGATTCGCCAATTTCAGAAAGACAATCATCAATATCATCGGGCCGGCCCTGAATAAGCATCTCAACACTGCCATTACTTAAATTGCGAACGTAACCGGTAAGCCGATAACGCTGAGCAACAGAATTAGCGGAGAAGCGAAAACCAACGCCCTGAACAGTACCAGTAAATATTATTCTCTTTGCAAGCATTTTCTCGTATATCGTATTGCCTATGTTTTATTGCGTAGTCGTTGCTCGTTTCACATACAAAAAAAACGTGAATCCAATATGATACAAACGAACAATTATTTTGCAAGGCAGTAGTATATAATTTTATGTACAAGCGAAGGGCGAATTGTTGTATAATTGTACTAAAATTATTTAATTTTCAGATGGTGATATGGCAAAGAGGACTAAAAAACAGATAGAAAGAGAAGAGCAGATATACCAGCTTGCGACATTAGCGGCGGGCAGGTTTTCGCTGCAGGAGGTGCTCGACAGATTAGCAGAGGCGGCTGTCAAGATAACAAAAGTGAAGGCGTGCTCGATACGGCTGTTAGATGAGCAGGCAGGCGAGATGCAAATGCGCAGCACTTACGGGCTGAGCGAGGAGTATCGCAATAAGGGGCCTGTGACAAAGGATGATGCTGTGATAAAGGAGGCTTTTGCCGGCAGGGCGGTGGTGCTTGACGATATGCGAGTGGACGGCAGAGTCAAATATAAAGATGCGACAATCGAGGAGGGACTGGTAAGCCAGCTTACGGTTGCGATGCGTTTCAGGGATAAGGCGATAGGCGTGCTTCGTTTGTACAGTCCGAAGCCGAGACGGTTTTACGAGGATGATATTGCACTGGCAAGGTCGGTGGCGAGTCAATGTGCGGTTGCGATAACCAACGCAAGACTTTATACCGAGGTAGTCGAGGGAGCAAAGATAGCGGAGCAGGTTCGATTAGCCGCGGCTATTCAGCGAAGAATGATACCGGAGGAGGCGCCGAAAATGAAAGGGCTCGATATAGCGGCGAAGTATATACCGTGTTTTGAGGTGGGCGGTGACTTTTATGATTTTGTAAAGGTCGGTGACAATCAGCTTATGGTCGCTATCTCGGATGTGATTGGTAAGGGTATTCCTGCGGCGCTGATGATGGGACAGTTCAGAGGAGCGTTAAGGGCTTATACGAGCAGCGAATACGGGCAGGTAACAATCGAGAATATAATCGGTAAGCTTAATAAGACGGTGTGCGGTGAGTGCAGGGACGGCGAATTCATATCGCTGTTTTATGCGATTATCGATGTTGAAAAGAGGCAGCTTACCTACTGCAACTGCGGGCATGAGCCTACCGTTTTGATAAGAGGCGAGGAGATTTTGGACCTGGATAAGGGCGGGCTGGTGCTCGGTGTAGATGAGAAGGCGGAATATAAGGTTGAGAAAGCCGAGCTTAAAAAAGGTGATTGTGTTCTATTCTATACGGACGGATTAATAGATGCGGCTGATTTTGATGGTCAGCTCTGGGGCAGAGAGAGGATGCTCGATGCTGTGATGAACAGCTGTGAGGGCAGAGCAGAGCAGATGATAAAGTGCATGCTCGGCTACAGGAGAAGATTTACGGGACTTGCGAATCAGATTGACGATACGAGTATCATAATAGTGAAAGTAGATGAATAGTTTATGGCGAGACTGGTGGTGACGATAGACGGCCCTGCGGGAAGCGGCAAGAGTACGGCGGCCAGACTGCTGGCAGAAAGACTCGGTGCAAGCTTTCTTGATACAGGAGCGATGTATCGTGCAGTGACATTGGCGGCGATGCATAAAAGAGTTGATATGAGCGAAGATGCTGAGCTGGTCAGTGTACTGGACGATACCGATTTCAGATTTGAATCGGAAGAGGGCAAGATGGTAGTTTTCGTTGACGGCCGGGACGTTACCGAGCAGATACGCCGGCCGGAAGTGACAGAACACGTAAAATTCGCTTCGTCTTCAGAGCAAGTGCGGGCGAGGCTTGTACAGATGCAGAGGGATTTTGCCCAAAAGCAAAAAAGAATTGTCACCGAGGGCAGAGACCAGGGGACGGTTGCCTTCTCCGATGCGGGCGTGAAGTTTTTTTTGACGGCTAATGTGGATGAGCGGGCGAGGAGGAGACAGGCGGAGCTTTTAAGAAAGGGGATTAATAAGAGCATAAAACAGATACGCAGGTCAATCGAGAAAAGGGACAGGAGCGATGAGGGCAGGGCTGTCGGGCCTTTGGCGGCGGCTGAGGATGCGATTGTTGTGGATACTACTTATATGGACGTTGACGAGGTGGTCGAGGAGCTTTTGGAGATAGTTAAAAAGCGATGCTCGCAGAGAAGCTGAAAAGTTTGTGGTACGAGGTCTCACGAATCGGGTGCATTATTTTTTGCAGATGCTTTTTGCGGCTGGATGTAAAGGGTATGAAGAATGTCCCTAAAGATGGTGCACTTTTGTTAGTGAGTAATCATCAAAGCTATCTCGACCCGATATTTTGCGGTCTGTTTTTGCGGCGGCATCTGTTTTATCTCGGCAGGGACAGTCTTTTTCGCAAAAAACATTTTCGGCTTCTTTTTAACTCGTTGAATGCAGTTTCTGTGCGTCGAGATGAGGCGGATATTACGGCGATAAGAGAAATTTTAGAGAGGCTCAAGCAAAGCTGCGGTATCGTTCTTTATGCTGAAGGTACGAGGACGCGAGACGGCAGGATAGGTGAATTTAAGCCGGGAGCAGCCCTGTTATGCAAACGCGGCGGGGCGGTGATAATTCCGGTTCTTATCGAGGGTGCTTTTGAGTGCTGGCCGAGATTTAAGAAGGTATTTTCTTTCGGCAGTGAGGTTGTGGTTCGTTACGGCAAGGCGATAACTTCAGAAGAAGCGAAAGTGATGAGCAGCAGACAGCTTGCCGTGTACCTGAATGAAAGGCTGCGTCAGATGCAGAGTGAAGTTCGGCGTGAGCTGGGTAAAGAACCGTTCGATTACAACATAAAGTAATATATCCATTTTTGAAGGTTAAGTTTCAATGAAGGTAATGGTGGCAAAAGATTGCGGGTTCTGTCACGGTGTCGAGGATGCAATCAGTATGGCAGAGAAGGTGCTCGCAGAAGAAGGCGAGGTGTACAGCCTCGGGCCAATCATACATAACAAAGATATGGTAAAGAGGCTGGAAGAGAAGGGGCTGAAGACCGTTGACAGCGTAGAAAGAATTGAAAAAGGGACGGTGCTGATACGTTCTCACGGGGTTGCCCCGGAGCAGATAAAAAAAATAAAGAAAAAGGGATTGAAAATTGTGGATGCCACTTGCGTGCTGGTAAAACGTGTTCAACAAATAGCCAAAGAACTCGAAAAAGAGGGCTATGAGGTCGTGATTGTGGGTGACGAAAACCATCCTGAGGTTCAGGGTGTGATGGGCTGTGTGAGAAAAGTCGTTGTTGTCGGCGACGAAAAAGATTTGCATAAGTTGTCTAAAGACAGTAAGTTAGGCGTTGTATGCCAGACGACGCAGAACGCCGAGCACTTCGAGAAGATGGTCGGCCGGATAGCAATGCAGGGCTTTTGTGAGCTGAAAGTGATAAATACATTGTGCAAAGAAGCGATAAAAAGACAAAAGGCAGCGGTGGAACTATGTAAAAAAGTCGATATAATGTTTGTTCTTGGTGGGCTGGAAAGTGCGAACACCCGCAAGCTTGCAGAGCTTTGCAAAAAATATAATAAGCAGACGTTTCACTTGCAAAACTGGCAGGAATTTGATAAAGTTAAGTTTTCCGGCAAACATTCAGCAGCTATTACGGCAGGAGCATCGACGCCGAGCTGGATAATCGATGAGTTCGCTGAAAAGTTGTCAGCGATTGATACGGGACAAGAGACAATCAACGTGAAAGGAAGATAACTCCTGATTCAAGAATCAGGGGGATAAATAAAAGAGATTGAAAAATGTGTCGGCTGCGTGGGCCGGCGAGTAGTATTTTTTATTAACCTTAATTTTTCGTTAGTCGTCAGGCAGCCTGTCGGCGTAAATGTGCGGCGCGGTCAGGTGTAAAAGAGACTGCACAGGGGAAATTAATTTATGGTAGACAGAAATATAATTAACAAATTGGGATTAACAAGGGAGAATCTTGACAAGCAGGTCA
>CAZMQF010000080.1:0-11652 GCA_964568365.1 uncultured Pirellulales bacterium
ATCGACCACGTTACACCTGAAACGAATCTCTCCGATGCTCTCGCAAAGTCAAGACAGCTTGATATCGAGTATCTTCCCGTTGTATCCGGTGACGATGACAGCAGGCTGCTCGGCGTATTAAACTGCCGTGCCGTCCGCCGTGCAATCAGCGCGGAGGTATTGTCCAGACAGCAAAAAGCTGATAATATACACAGCATTCAATCTGCGTAATTTGCTAAAAGTTCGGGACAATAATTTGTTATGTTTTATGCATCTGTTATAGCGAGCGACGACACACTGTTAAATCTGGCATTGCTGTTCGGCCTGATTATTCTCGGCGGGACTTTCGGTGCCCGGCTTTCGCAAAAAATCCACATCCCTCAGGTCGTAGGTGCTGTCTTCGTCGGAATATTGCTCGGTGACGTCTCCGGCCTTATAAAGCCCGAAACAATCGAAAAGCTCGAGCCTTTCACAATGTTCGCTCTCGGCCTGATAGGTTTTATGATTGGAGGCGAGCTGAGAAGCGACGTATTCAGAAAATATGGCAGACAGTTCTTCGTCATACTTTTTTCGCAGGGCCTTGGCGCCTTTTTACTCGTCGCTGCAGGAACCTCGCTGGCAGCTTTGTTGATAACAAAACAGCCCGCTACCGCTGTTGCTTTCGGCCTGGTCCTGGGAGCTATCGCTTCTGCTACCGCGCCCGCCGCCACTGCTAATGTCTTATGGGAGCACAAAACAAGAGGTCCTTTGACTGCTGCAATTCTTGCTATCGTCGCCCTCGATGATGCTCTGGCGCTGCTGCTCTATAGAGGCGCCGCCACAGGCGCAAAAGCTCTTACCACGGGGCCGGCAGAAAGCTCTGTTGTAGCCGGAAGCTTGTTGCTGCTCGCCGAAATACTCGGTTTTATTTTGCTTGGTTTTCTTGCCGCTCTCTTTTTATTTTATTTATTAAAGTTTGTCAGAGCTGAGGACAAAATCCTCGAATTTACTCTCGCCTCGCTTTTATTGGTCGTTGGTATATCGATGGTACCTCGAATTGACCCTATTCTGCCCGCTATGGTTTTAGGTATTACGCTCGCAAATTTGATGCCCCGGCAGAGCAAAAGCGTCTTTAAGCTTATGGAGAAATTTTCACCGCCCATCTACATCTCATTTTTCGTCCTTGCCGGTGCACATATGCAGTTCGATAAGCTCACCGTACCCGTTATTGTTATGATTTTGGTTTTTATCTTTTCCAGGGCCGGCGGCAAAATCCTCGGCTGCTGGTTTGGTGCGAGGTTTTCTGCTGCTCCAAAGGTGGTTCAGAAATACCTCGGAATCTGCCTGATGCCGCAGGCGGGTGTTTCTATAGGCCTGGCGATTCTCGCAAGCCGCCAGTTCGGCCCGGCTCTCGGCCATACCATTATTATGATTGTTATGACTGCCGTCTTTGCTATGGAAATTCTCGGCCCAATCTTAGTTAAAGCCGGAGTCGCAAAAGCCGGTGAAATCGGCCTCAATGTCACCGAGGAGGACCTTATAAAAACTTATGCCGTAAAAGACGTTATGAATACTAATCCTGTCACTATCACACAGGACCTGCCCCTCCATCAAATCCTTGAGGTCTTTAGCAGCACAGAAAACCTTTATTATCCTGTTATTGATAACGACCTGAAAATTATTGGTATAATAACCGTCGCCGATATCAAGCAGGTCTTTGCCAGTCAGGATGTCGCCGGCTGGCTGCTTGCCTGCGATGTCGCTGAGCCGGTACTCGATAAAACTACTCCGAAAAAGTCCCTCGAAGAGGCTGTCGAGCATATGAATAAGTTCAGCCTGGAAAATTTGCCCGTCGTCGAGAGCGAACATAATGACAAACTCGTTGGTGTCCTCGATTACCGAAAGACTCTGCGTAAAGTAAGTGCCGAAGTCCTGCGCAGAAGACAAATGGCGGATAGTTCATAGTTATAAAAAAAGAAAAATGTAGAATAATATTTTACATCTGCTCTTATGAAGCGATTATCTTTTCCAAAATCCGCAAGGCTTCTAAAAAACGGCCAGTTCAAAACTGTCCTCGCTCGAAATATGCGCTCTTCAGACTCCCTGCTTACCGTCTTTATGGCCGAAAATAATCTCAACCGTCCGAGGCTCGGCCTATCTGTCGCAAAAGCTCTCGGCTCTGCTGTTATCAGAAATCGCCTCAAAAGATTAATAAGAGAGGCTTTTCGAAAAAACCGGCACGACATACCCCAGAGCTTCGATTATCTGGTTATGCCCTCAGCCCGGTTTACAGAATCCGCAAAGGCTTCCGGCCCTAAGAAGATTGTGAAAAAAATAACCTTTGAACAGGTGGAAAACTCTCTTTTGAAACTTATAAACCGGATTGGACAAAACCGACCCGGCAAAGTACAATAAAGAAAATGGCAGAGAAGAAAACGCAATTGTTCTCTATTGGGCAGGCTGCAAAAAAAGCTGGAATTTCTCGACAGTCTCTGCAATATTATCTTATGGTAGGACTCATTGAGCCTACACGGGTTACTCAGACGAAAAGAAGACTCTTCGATGAAAGGGCTGTTGAGCGGGTCAAAATTATTAAAAAGCTGAACAAAACCGGCTATCCGCTCAGGGAAATTAGAGAGTTGTTTCTCGAAGCAAGGGTGGATTTGAAAGGACGCAAAAGTGAGTGATTATGAAACTTCACAAAGAATCCGGAATATCACCGTTGGTATCTTTGTAATCCTTGGTCTCTGTGCTTTCGGCTGGCTCATCTTTCAATTCGGTGACCTGCCGACGGTTTTCAGCAAACTCAATTCTTTCGACGTTCACGTCCAGTTTGCCTCCGCTCCTGGTATTCAGGTCGATACTCCTGTACGCTTCTGCGGTTACCAGATTGGAAGAGTCACCAGAGTCTACCCGCCGCAAATACGCAAAGACCTTATTACAGGCCGCCAGTATCATCAAATAGCTGCCGTGCTCAGCATCGATGAAGACTATAAAACTATTCCATCGAACGTTGAGATTAAGTTAATGGTTCGAGGCCTCGGAAGCAGCTATATCGAACTTTCTGCTGACCCCTCTTTGCCGCTCGCACCGCTCGACACCGACAGGCCCGAAACTGCTTTTCTGCGTGATAATATGCTTTTGCAGGGTTCTACCGGTACGACCAGCGAATTCTTCCCCGAGCAGACCCAGACACAGCTTGATGAGCTTATCACAAGCTTAAATATTATGATAGACAATGCTAACAGAATTATCGGCGACCCGAATAACAGGCAAAACATCAGAGACTCCTTGCACAATCTCAAAAGCACCACACATCAGGCCACCCAAACACTAAAACAGCTCGAGTCCTTTTTCGCCGCCGCAACCACAACAGCCGGTGACTTAAGCAAGGCAATTGTTAAACTTCAGCTCATCCTGGACAAGATAAATACCGGCGAAGGAACTCTCGGAAGATTGGTTAACGATGCCAAGTTCTATGAAAACTTGCTCGAAAATTCTCAGCAGCTGAATCTGATGCTCGAAGAGCTCAGAAGATTATTAAGAAAGTTAAATCAAGAGGGCGTTAAATTCAAATTATAACTATTTCTTTAGGTCCCGAGTCATCACAGCTGCCTGTTATTGTATTCAACCAACGCCTCTGCCGTCGAATGAATCTTAAAATTGTAACTTTGTAACCTGAAATTGCATATATATGAAACTGATTGCGTACAGTATTACACATCATAACTGCCCCGTAAAATTGAGGGAAAAGCTCTCCTTATCAGCCGCCCGGCGAAAATCCGTCCTGCGTAAAATGCACACTAACCCCTCTGTTAGCGAAGCTGTCTTGCTTGAGACCTGCAATCGAACCGAGTTTTATCTTTATGTAAAAAAAAACTTCGACTGCCTGAAATTCCTGACGCCCCTTGTAAGCCGGTTTAATCCCCGTGCTCTCAATATCTGGAAAAAATATCACCGTTTTTACGAAGGTCTTGACGTCGTTCGTCATCTTTTCGAGGTCGCTGCAGGCCTCGATTCACAGATTCTCGGCGAAAACCAGATCCTCGCACAGCTCAAATCCGCATACACCGAATCAATAAATGCTAAAATGAGCAGGATGATTTTCCATCGCCTCTTTCACAGCGCCTTCAGGGTGGGAAAAGCTGTCAGGGCGAAAACGAAAATATCCACAGGCCCGGTCTCCGTCGCTCTCGCAGCCGTCGTGCTTGCAAAAAAAGAAATCAACCTGCAAAACGCTGCCATTCTCCTCATAGGCGCAGGAAAAAATGCTCGGCTTATCGTAAAATATCTGCTTAAATCGAAGCCGAAAAGTCTGACAATTGCGAACCGAACACCAAAAAAAGCAAAGTCTCTTTTAACAAAGTCCGCAGATATAAAAGTTATCCCTTTGCGAAATATCGGCGATTATTTACCCGGTATTGATTTGCTGATTAGCTCAACCGCCTCCCGGAAACCGGTTTTAACATATCAATCGGTAAAAAATATTTTAACCGTCAGAAAAAAACCGCTTTTGATAATCGATATCGCTGTCCCAAGGGACATCGAGCCTGAAATCAGCCGTCTCAAATCTGTCCGCCTTTATAATATCGACGACTTGAAAAAGCTCGTAAAAACCGGCACACAAAAACGCTCCGCCGAAATGCTTGGGGCAAAAGCGGTTGTTAATGAATTCACGAATAAATTCGCCGCCTGGTTTCTCTCTCTCGACCTCGCACCGGTTATTTCAAAATTAAATCAAATGGCTCTCGACCTTGCCAAAGACCACGCCGCTCGTTACGCAAAGGAATTTGCAAAAGATAATGGTGACAACCTCGAAGAAAGGCTGAAAGTCTTTGCAGAATCTCTGGCAAAAAAATTGCTGCACAGCCCCATTTCCTTTTTGAGACAAGAGGGCACTGCAGAGCCGACAACTGTGCAGTTCCAGGCCGCCGATTTGATAAACAAAATATTCCTCTCAAAATCAAAAGAGCCCCGAAAATGAAGTCCCTTACCGTTGCTACAAGAGCTGGAAAACTCGCACTGGCGCAGACTCGGATTATTATTCGCCTCCTTGAAAAAATTCACCCCGGTTTACAAATAAAAATCAAAAAAATAACGACAAAAGGTGACATCGACAGGAAAACCTCACTCTGGCAGCTGAAATCAACAGGTTTTTTTACTTCTAAAATCGAAGACTCTTTACTCGCCGGCAGCGCCGATTTCGCCGTCCACAGCTTCAAAGACCTGCCCACAAAACAGACCACAGGCCTGAAAATTATCGCCGTCTGCAGCCGCACCTTCCCCGAAGATTGCATCGTCTCCGCCGAAAAAATCATCTCTCTCAATCAGCTCAAAACTGCAGCAAAAATAGGGACATCCAGCTTAAGAAGAAAGGTGCAGCTCAAACGATTAAGAGCCGACATCAATGTTATCCCAATTCGAGGAAATGTCACTACAAGAATAAAAAAAGTCGATGAAGGCCGCTTCGACGCCGTCATTCTCGCAAGGGCAGGACTCGAAAGAATAAACCTCGCCCCCAGAATCAGCCTTTGTTTTGACCCGGAACAATTTTTGCCCGCACCAGCACAGGGTGCTCTCGCTGTTCAGACAAGAGCCGATGATAAAATTACAAACAAGCTGCTCTTGCCCTTAAACGATAAAAATGTTGAAACCCAGACCCTCGCAGAGCGTCAAATCCTCAAAACAACCCGCTGCGGCTGTCACGCTCCCGTCGGGGCCTTTGCAAAAATCTCTACAGATGATATAACTATTACAGCCTTTATCTCGGACACTGAAGGCAAAAATTTTATAAAGCGTCGGATTGCAGGCCCAGCCGAAAATGCACTGAACTTGGCTGACACGCTCGCCGGCCAATTGCTCGATGCCGGCGGTAAAAAAATCCTAAAACAAATAAAAACCAATAATGACTGAAACAAATAAAAATAGCGGCAAAGTCTATCTCGTCGGCGCAGGCCCAGGCGCACCGGACCTTATCACTATCAGGGCAGTAGAGCTGCTTAAAATCGCCGACTGCATAATCATCGATAAACTCGCAAATCCCGCCTTGCTTAAATACGCAAAACAAAACGCCGAGATAATGCATACCCCCAAAAGAGCAGGCCGCACCTCTGTCACTCAGGATACCATCAATATGTTAATGGTTGAAAGGGCACTGGCTGGAAAAATCGTCATCCGCCTGAAGGGCGGTGACCCCTGCATTTTCGCCAGAGTTTCACAGGAGGCAGCCGCACTCTCAAAAGCCGGTATCCCTTTCGAAATCGTTCCCGGTATAACTGCTGCCGTCGCTGCCGCCTCTTACGCCGGCTTCCTGCTCACCGACCGCGACTATGCATCGCAGCTCGTTTTTGTCACCGGCCGGGAGGCCGATGATAAACAAACCTCGAACATCGACTGGCACCTGCTCGCAAAATTCAAAGGCACAATCGTTTTCTATATGGGTATGGAAAATCTTGACATCATCATCGAAAACCTTCTAACTAACGGCCTTGATAAAAAAACACCCGCTGCCGTAATAGCCGATGTCACTCTGCCCACGCAAAAAATCGTCAAATCCACCATCGCAAAAATATCGAATGACTCTAAAAAACAAAACGTCCAGCCTCCCGCCTTGCTCGTCATCGGCACCGCCGCTGAAGGTGACCAGAGTTTGAATTGGTTTATGGAAAAACCCCTCTTCGCAAAAACCATCCTTCTCACCCGAGATGCAAAGGCAAATGCCGAGCTCGCCGCCGAAATCTTAAAAAAGGGAGGCAACCCTCTGACCTTTAATACAATTAAGATAAAACCGCTGACCGGCAAAAATGAATTTCTAAAAACTCTTACATCCTTTTCAAATTTCCACTGGATAATTTTCACAAGTCAAAACGGCGTTGAAATCTTCTTCGATTTCCTCGACAAAATTGGAAAAGACTGCCGGGTTTTCGCAAACTCAAAAATCGCAGCCGTCGGAACTAAAACCGCAGACAAACTTCAAGAGCACGGAATAATACCCGATTTTGTTCCTACTGTTTTTACCTCCGAGCAGCTCGCAAAACAGCTCATCTCCTGCGAAAATCTCAAAAACAAAAACATCCTGCTGCTCAGGTCTCTTCAAGCCGATAAAACCCTCAACGAAACACTCAAAAAAGCTGGTGCAAACCTCGAAGATACGCCAATCTATCAAATCGCCCCTGCTCAGAGTGACACAAAAACCGTAGGGCAGAATCTAAAAGCCGGCTGCATCGACTGGCTTACATTCGCCAGCCCGTCCGCCGTAAAATTCTTCTTCGAAAAATTCTCACCCGACCTCGTTAAATCCTCTAAAGTCAAAGTTGCATCAATCGGCCCGGTGACATCGCAGCAACTGAAAAAATACGGAATCGAACCCGATATCGAAGCCGCCGAACATACAATCGACAGCCTTATTGATGCGATTGAAAGCTCTTACAAATGATAAACGTCTCGAAACTATATTGCGGCCGGCCGGGCCAATCCGACGATTTGCGGTATTCGCTCGATAACTCCGCAGGCCCCGTTGTCGTCTATAACTGCACTAACCGCTGCAACCTTAATTGCCTGCATTGTTACAGCAGCTCGGCTGATGCAACTTTCACGAGCGAATTAAATACACAGCAAGCTGCCGATTTACTTACGCAGCTTGCTGAGATTAATTGTCCCGTAGTTTTATTTTCCGGCGGCGAGCCCCTTTTAAGAGACGATTTATTCGAATTGCTCAATCACGCAAATCGAGCTCACCTGCGGACGGTTTTATCCACAAACGGAACTTTAATAGATGAAAATACAGCAGAAAAAATCGCCGTTGCGAACGTCAGCTATGTCGGTATCTCGATTGACGGAAATAAAAAATTTCACGACCATTTCAGACAGGCCGATGGCTCTTTCCAAAAAGCACTCGATGCAGTTAAAAATTGCGCGAAATTTAATCTGCGAACAGGCCTGCGTTTCACAATTACAAAACAAAATGCAGAATACGTCCCCTATATTTTTGATTTGGCTGCCTCACTGTCAGTTCGCAGAATCTGTTTCTATCATCTGATAAGAGTCGGCAGGGCGAAGGCTTTGGACGAGCTGACCCTGAAGCCGGCCGAAACTCGAACTGTCATTGACACTATAATCGAAAAGACGAATGAATATGTTTCAAAAAACCTTGTCGATGAGGTCCTCACCGTCGGCAATCACTGTGACGGCCCATATATCCTCCTGCATTTACAAAAACTAACTCAAAACTTTACAAAGACTGCTCAGCTTTTGCAAATAAATGGCGGAAACAGAATCGGAGAAAAATTATTTTGTGTAGGCCCCGCCGGTAGTATCCACCCCGACCAGTTCTGGCGAAATCATTCACTCGGAAATATAAAAGACCAGAGCCTGAAAAAAATCTGGCAAAATCCCGATGAGCCGGTACTGGAAAAATTGCGAAATAAAAAAAACTTCGCCGACAAAAGGTGCCTGTCCTGCACCTTCTTTAATCTCTGCAAAGGCAACTACAGGTTCTTAACAGCCGACCCCGCCGACAGCAGCTGGCTCAACGAACCCCCTTGCTATCTTACCGATAATGAAATAAAATCATCTGTCCTGTAAGGAGTCTTTTATGGAGTTTCCGAAAACAAGACTGCGTCGGCTGCGAAAATCAGAAACTTTAAGAAGGCTCTGTCGCGAAACTACCCTCAGCATCGATAACCTCATCTACCCTTTATTTGTCAAAGCAGGCCTCAATCTCAAAGAGCCGATTCGCTCAATGAAGGACTGCTTTCATTTCTCGCCCGATACAATTGTCACTGAGGCAAAAGCAGTTTTCAATTTAGGCATACCTGCGGTTCTGCTTTTCGGCCTGCCCGAAAAAAAAGATGACAAAGCCTCGCACGCTTTCTCCGAAAACGGCCCCGTTCAGCAGGCTATCAGAAAAATCAAAAAAAATGTTCCCGACCTCGCTGTCATCACCGACATCTGCCTTTGCGCATACACATCTCACGGCCATTGCGGCCTTATCAAAGATAACAAAATCGACAACGATGCCACCTGCGAGCTGCTCGCCAAAGTCGCTCTTTCGCACGCACAGGCCGGAGCCGACATCGTCGCACCTTCCGATATGATGGACGGCCGTGTAAAATTCATCCGCGAAGCACTCGAAGAGAACCGCTTTCACGATGTCGCCATTATGTCCTATGCCGCCAAATTCGCCTCCGCCTTTTATGGACCGTTCAGGGATGCCGCCGATTCCGCACCAGCCTTTGGCGACCGAAAAACTTATCAGGCCGACCCCGCAAATCCAAAGCAGGCCCTCGCCGAAATCGCTCTCGATATTGATGAAGGTGCCGACATCGTTATGGTAAAGCCCGCCTTGCCTTATCTCGACATTATCGCAAAAGCCAGTCAGCGTTTCGATTGTCCAATCGCTGCTTATAATGTCAGCGGCGAATATATGATGCTCAATTCCGCCGCCGACGCAGGCCTTATTGACCGTGACTCTGCAATCCTCGAAACCTTAACCGCAATCAAACGAGCCGGCGCTAATATCATAATTACTTACTTCGCAAAACACGCCGTAAAACTCTTATCAAAATAATTCGCCTGTCACATTTCGGTTATCCTGAGTCGAACCATTGAAGGACTAAAAAACTTAAAATTATTTCCCGCTAAACTATTGACTTTATTCAAAAATATGCTACCCTTATAAAAAGAGAGCTTTTTCGCAGAGGAAGATACATCTCTTACTGCTAATAAAAAATTAAATCGCAGTGCTATGAAAGTAGTCATCAAAAAAGGCGGACAGACAGTAAACGAATTATTTTTCGGCGACCAGCCGCTCTACATCGGAAGGCACTCCGACTGCGAGGTCTGTCTGCCCGACAAAACCGTCTCTCGGAAGCACGCCGTCATCTTCCCAAGGGAGTCCGGCCAATGGTATGTAGAAGATTTGGACTCAGCAAACAAAACTTACGTTTCAGGCCGACAAATCCGGCAGGCTGACATCAAATCAGGTGACATCTTGCTCATCGGAAGCTTTACAATCGAAATCGATTTAACCGCCCCCCCACAGAATGTTATCGAAGCCGAGGATACACTTCAGGTCGAAGCCTCTTTAACTACTCCACATAACGAAACCATCGTAAGAAGACCCGACGAAGTTCACGCACCCGCTATGAGGCTGGCTTCAAAGCGATTGACCGACTTCTCGGAGGCTGCCGAAAGCATCTGTAAAACTGAAACACTTGATGATTTGCTCGCAGCATTATTGAATATCACAATGAAACAGTTCGAAGCCTTTCATACCTGGTGTGCTTTAAGACATCAATCCGCAGGCCCGATGACCTGTCACGCAGGAAGAAAAAGAGATAGTACCTCGGTTAACTTTGACCAGCTTCAGCTTAAGGACAAAATCACTCAGGCCATCGAAAAAAATCAATCCATCGTCTTTCCCAGTGTCTCTGCCCAGATGGAGCAGACCGAAAAAATCCGCTCCGCGATGATAGCGCCGATTGTACGTCGCGGCGGCTGTCTCGGTGTCTTGTACGTTGACAATTCAATGGTGCACGAGCATTACACGCTCGGTGACCTGGATTATTTGATTCTCCTCGGAATGCACACCGCCGCCGTCCTAAAATACTACCTCTAAAACCCTGACCACCCCAACGATCTTCAGCCCTCCATTTTTTATTGAATGTTGGATGTTCAATGTTCTACGTTGAACGTTCATATTTTGTCCCCCGTCTTTTATGGAATGTTGGATGTTCAATGTTGGAAGTTCGTATTCTGCCCTCCGTCTTCTTTTTTCTGTGTCCTGTGTCCTGTATTCTGTGTCCTGTATTCCGCCCTCCGTTTATCATTCAATAACGTGGATGTCTTTCTTTTTGCACATATCTTTTAGGATTTTAGGCCAGACCGTTGCGCTCACTTCTCCGATGTGGGCTTTTTTCAGAAGCAGCATAAACGTACGTGACTGCCCGATTCCCCCGCCGATGCTCAGTGGAATCTGGTTGTTCATAATAGCTTGGTGATAGGGCAATTTCAAAAAGTCGAGCTGCCCGGACATTTCAAGTTGAATTTTCAGTGTCTCAGCGTTGACTCGAATACCCATAGACGTCAGCTCGTGGCGTCTTTGGGTAACGGGATTCCACACGAGGATGTCACCGTTCAGACCGTGCATAGCTCGCCCGTCTTCTGAGGTAGTTTCCGTAACCCAGTCGTCGTAGTCAGCCGCTCGTAGTTCGTGCGGGTAGCCGTCTTCCAGAGGCCAGCCGATGCCGATAATGAACAAAGCTCCGTATTCCTTTGCGATTTCTGTTTCCCTCTGTTTTCGCGGCAGGTCCTGGTATTTTGCAAGTATCTCTTCGGCGTGGATAAAAGTCAGCTCATCCGGCAGGTTCGGGTATTTGTCTGTCTTGAGCTGGCCGAAAAGGCCCTGAACGTGGCTTTCCGCGCCTTTAAGAACCTTCCAGAGCTTTCCTACGACCTCTCTGAGAAATTTGACGTTCCGCTGCTCCGCCGTTATAGCCAGCTCCCAGTCCCACTGGTCAACGTATGCAGAGTGGTCGTGGTCTAAAAAGTAATCTTTTCGCACCGCCCGCATATCTGTCACTAAGCCCTCGCCGATTTTCATACCGAACTGTTGCAGGGCCATTCGTTTCCATTTCGTGGCTGCCTGGACAACCTGGGCGTCGATGGGATTTTTGTCGTTGTCGTTTGATATAT
>CAZMQF010000081.1:0-11345 GCA_964568365.1 uncultured Pirellulales bacterium
TGACAGGCGCAAGGCGTTGATCGGTTACATAGCGGTACTGACCGGCGGGCAGGCGATATTCGAGGATTTGGGACTGCAGATCGAGAATATCGAATTAGGACAGCTTGGAAGAGCAAAGCGGGTGACAATTGATAAGGATACTACGACGATTATAGAAGGCGGTGGCGAGACGGCGGAGATTAAAGGCAGGATTGAGCAGCTAAAGACAGAGATAGAGAAATCCACGAGTGAGTATGATACGGAGAAGCTCCAGGAGCGGCTTGCGAAGCTTGCGGGCGGTGTTGCACAGATTAACGTCGGGGCGGCGACCGAGGCAGAGATGAAAGAGAAGAAGGCACGAGTTGAAGATGCGCTTCACGCGTGCAGAGCTGCGGTCGAGGAAGGGATACTGCCGGGAGGAGGAGTGTCGATGCTGAGGGCTCTGTCGGCGCTCGATAAGATTAAATGCACGGGTGACGAGAAAATCGGATTGGACATTGTCAAAAGGGCGGTCGTCGCGCCTATAAAGCAGATTGCCGAGAATGCCGGACTGGACGGCTCGATTGTGGCACAGAAAATAACGGAAAGCAGTGAGGCGAATTTCGGATATGACGCGATTCGAAAGGAATACGGTGACATGGTCGAGTTTGGAGTGATAGTTCCAACTAAGGTTGAAAGGATAGCGCTTCAAAACGGTGCGTCGATTGCATCACTGCTTCTGACCACGGATGCGATAGTCAGCGAGATTCCCGAGAAAAAGGAGAGTGCTGCAGCCGGCATGCCGCCCGGCGGCGGGATGTACTAAATTAGTCGCCGGTCGCTCGTCGCTGGTGGCCAGTAGAAAAATGGTTGATTTAAGAAAGTAATTTATTAGAAGTTTTTTGGACGGCCGAGAGAATCGGCCATCACGCTTATCAGGGAATTAAAATGGGTTTTAAGTTTTATACAAATATGCTATCGCGGGCATCGAGACAGATGGCGGCGGGGATTTTTATTTTGGGGATGCTGCTGACAGGTTTTGGTTTTCTGATTTATCTTCTGCCGAAACTTTTTGCAACACTCGCGGCGTTGTTTTTTTTCTTTTTGGGAGCCGGCTGTATCGTGATGGGATTGAAGCTTCTATGGGTGCAGCACAAGTTAGATAAATTAAGCAGGGACGAGGGCGGCGATTATCGAGAGAACGTTCGGATACGCGTCAAAGAACATTATGAGCAGTGAAGAAGTGGCTTTGTAAACAGGCAGTAGAAGTAATGGGGGCTTTATTTGTGATTGAGAGAAGCGGAGGCGGCGGTTATAATCGGATTTGATGCTGGAAGGCTTTAAGAAACAAATACTTAAGTACGTTGGGCACAGCGAGTATCGGCCTGTGAAGCTGTCGAAACTTGCCAAAGGGCTCGGTATAAGCAGGGAGGATTACGCCGAGTTTAAGAAAGCGTTCGAGCAGCTCCGGCAGGCAGGCCATATCATTATCGGCGAGAGAAGTGCGGTGGAGCTTCGGCCGTTAAGGGGACAAATCACGGGGACATTTCGAGCGAACCGCCAGGGGTTCGGGTTTGTGAGTCCGATGGTATCTGATTCGCACGGTGATTTGTTCATTCCGCCCGGTGACACAGGGACGGCGGTAACGGGTGACATTGTGGCGGCGAAGGTAGTCAAAAGGGGCAGGCGCGGGGGACAGATGCGGTATACGGGCAAAGTTATCGAGATACTTCAGCGGGGAAGCAACAGGATTGTGGGGACATTGAGCAAAAGCAAAGAGGGCTGGCTGGTTCGGCCGGAAGGGAAAGGATATGTTGAGCCTGTCAGCGTCGGTGACGTAAGCGCAAAGGGTGCGAGAGAAAAAGACAAGGTCGTTGTGGAGATAGTGAGCTGGCCGACAGAGAGGTATTTCGGGCAGGGTGCAATCGTTGAGGTTCTCGGCAGAGCGGGACAGTATGAGACAGAAATAAATTCGATTGTTCAGCGGTATCAAATTCCGTTTGAATTTGATGAGCAGTGCCTGGCAGAGGCCAGAGAAGCTGCGGCGAGGTTTAGAGGCTACGATAAAAAGAGCAGGGAGGATATAACGGAGAAGGTTGTCATAACGATTGACCCGCCTGATGCGAAGGATTTTGACGATGCGATAAGCCTTGAGGAAGACGGTGACAACAACCGGGTGCTTGGGGTGCATATAGCAGATGTGAGTTTTTTTGTGGGCGAGGGGACAGCGCTCGATGAAGAGGCGAAGCAGCGTGGCAACAGCGTGTATCTGCCGGGACGGACTATAGCGATGCTGCCGGAAGTTTTGAGTAACGGGATATGCTCGCTTCAACCGGGACAGAAAAGGTTCGTGAAGAGCGTCTATACGAGATACGACGATGAAGGAAAGGTCCTGGGCAGGAGGTTCGCAAGGTCGGTTATGAATTCGGCGCAGAGGCTTACCTACGAGCAGGCGGATAAGGCGCTGAGGGGAAAGAGCGGCGAGGTTAGGAGCGAGGTGGAGAGTTTACTAAGGGATATGGAGCGGCTGAGCAGGATAATTGAGAAGCGGAGGATTAAGGACGGTATGCTGCATCTGGATTTGCCGGAGACGGAGCTTGTGATGGATGCAGCGGGCAGGGTTGTCGATGCACATCCTGCGGACACGAGCTATCCGCATACGATAATCGAGATGTTTATGGTCGAGGCTAATGAGGCGGTGGCGGGTCTTTTAGACAGTTTAAATGTTACTTTTATGCGGAGGATTCACCCGGAGCCGGATGCGATGAGTATGAAAGAATTAGCCAGAATTTTGCGAACGATTGGTTTCAGTTTTCCGAAGTCGGCGGGTCGTTCTGATATACAGGGACTGCTGGAGTCGGTCAGGGGGACAGATGCGAGTGTTGCGGTGAATTTACTGGTTCTGCGAAGTTTTGAAAAGGCTGTCTATTCGCCGAGAAATGTCGGCCATTACGCGCTTGCGTCGAGGCACTATTGTCACTTTACCAGCCCGATACGGCGGTATGCGGATTTGCTTGTGCACAGACTTCTGGATGATTACCTCGAGGGTAAAAGTTTGCCGAAGGGACAGGAGCAGGACTTAACGGAAGCCGGCAGGCATATAACGTTTACCGAGCAGCGTGCGGAAGACGCCGAGGAGGAGTTAAAGACGGTTTTGATTCTGCAGATGTTAGAGAAGCATATCGGCGATGAGCTGGACGGTGTTATTACGGGACTGGCGAATTTCGGAGTATTTGTTCAGAGTAAAAAATTCGGGATTGAGGGATTGATTTCGACGGAGCAATTGGGCGGCAGATGGGATTATTATCCGAAAAGTCACTGCTTCGCGGAGGAGGATTCGGGAGCGACTTTGCGGCTTGGACAGGGGATTAAAACGAGGATAGTTTCCGTGAATCTGCCGGCAAGACAATTGAATCTTATACCGGCTGAGGCTTTGGGCAGAGCTGCTGCAAAAGGTAAAGGCAGGAGAAAAGAAAGAGTCGTTAGGAAAAGAAAGAGGGGCGGTAAATACAGGTAAGATTCTACCAAAGAAGGATTTGAGGAAGCGGTAATTACGGTAGTGTCCTAATTTGGAATATTTACGGAGATTTACTTATATAAATCAGAATGTGAGCTTAACCTTGCTAATTTCAATTCATCTTTGCTAACCTTATAAATCAAAAGCAAATCCGGGGTTATGTGGAGCTCATAATAACCTCTCCAATTCCCATACAAAGGATGAGCCCCAAATTTTTTATCAAGTTCTTTGTCTTCGAGAAGCTGGTTAATTACGTGTTTTAAGAGTGTGATATTTTTTCTTTGCTTTTTCGCTTTTTTAAGGTCTCTTCTAAACTTGCTTGAGCGACGGATTGCTCTCAATGCTCAATGTCCTTCAATAAATCATCTACAGAATCAAACCTTACTCCTTTACCAGACTCTAATTCATCTATAGCCTGCATAGTATCTTTGTTAGGAAGCTTTATATCAAAAGGAATACCTCTTGTATATATAATCTGCTTAAAATATAAGGCAATCGCCTCAGTTGTATTTAATCCTAATGAGTGTAGTACACCCACGGCTTTTCTTTTAGTTTCAGTGTCAATTCTTGTATTTATTGTTGTTACGCTCATTTTTCGACCTCCTTTACGCCTTACCAATTTGCATTACACTATCATTACATAGTATACATAATTTTATTCGACAAGGTCAAGTGAAAAGTTCATTAGATTTTGAGAAATTGTAAACCATGATTTCCGTAAGTTCTTGTTTTCTGGGCACTTATAAAAATACGACTTTACATGACTTTACATTATTTTATCGATTTTAAGGTTTAGAGCCTTAATATTGACCCGAATTTGGACATTTTGACCAATTGTTTATCGATGTAAAGTAAAGTCATGAAAATTTTTTTTGCTGTGTGCCGGCTTGTGGGGGGTAAGAACCCCCAATAATTTTAGATATTCGATGGTAAAGATATTCGCCCTCTTAGCCAAAACCAATATATCGCGGCTTTTTTATAACCTATAATCTCTGGGCTAAATCCAAAGGCCTGATTGACAATTAAAAACCGCGAATGGCTTTCCTTTTCTATTGAGGACAACATGATATCACATAATTATCGAGTCAGCTACCTGCGCTGTTGTGGCGCCTCGATTTTTTATTTTTTAATTACAAATAAATTAGGAGGCTATTGGTTTTTTGGATTTCTTGACATTGGGGTGATTTTTTAAGATACTATCCGTTTTATAAAGACAAGTGTTTATTGTTTTTTTGGAGAACGATATGAAGGCATCCGAGATGAGCAAAGGACGAACGGTGATAATCGACGGCAAGCTGTATGCGATTGTTGATTATCAGCATGTCAAGCTCGGCAAGGGAGGAGCGATTTACCAGACGAGGCTGAAGAGCCTTTCGGACGGTATGATACGGAATATTCGCATCCGGTCTGAAGAGACGATTGAAGAGGCATTTCTCGACAAGAGGACGTACGAGTATCTGTATTCGTCGGGCAGTGACCATATCCTGATGGATACGACAACGTACGACCAGATTACCCTCGACGATGATGCGTTCGGCGGCGGGCAGAAATATCTAAAGCCGAACTCGCAGCTTCAGGTGACGATGTACGAGGGCAAGCCAGTTATAGTTGAGCTTCCGAATACGGTGGATTTAGAGGTTACGGATGCACCGCCTGAAATAAAGGGAGCGACGGCGACGAACCAGAGCAAGCCGGTGACATTGGAGACGGGTCTGGTGGTGCCGGCGCCGCCTTTTGTCAAAGTCGGCGACGTAATCAGGATAGATACACGAAGCGGCGAGTATGTTACAAGAGTTAAAAGCTAAAAACTCGAAATACTAAGCACGAAATTCGAAACAAATTCGAAATTCGAATGACAGAAATATGAAACGGCTTTGAAAGTCTGTTTTACAGAATGCAAATATGGCAGGGAATCTTGGGAAAATACTATTAAAGGTGTTCGGCAGCCGCAATGAGCGTTTGATAAAAGCGTATTCTGCAATTGCGCAGCAGGCGGGTGAGTTTGAGGAGCAGATTAAGGGGCTCGATGACGAGGCGCTGAAAGCCAAGACGGAGGAGTTCAGGGGCCGATTGAAAGATGGAGCGAGTGCGGAGGATATTCTGCCGGAAGCATTTGCGGTTGTGCGAGAGGCGGCGAGGCGTAATGTCGAGATGCGGCATTTCGACGTTCAGCTTATCGGAGGAGACGTTCTATACGAAGGCAAGATTGCGGAGATGGTGACCGGTGAGGGCAAGACCCTGGTTGCGACGCTGGCTGTTTATCTTGTTTATCTGACAGGAAGGAAAGTACATATCGTTACCGTAAATGATTATCTTGCGAAAAGAGACGCGGAATGGATGGGGCCTGTATATAAAGCGCTGGGGCTTACAGTTGGTGCGATACAGGCGGATATGGATACGGGCGGCGACGAGCGCAAGCAGCAGTACGACTGTGATGTGACGTACGGGACGAATAACGAGTTCGGCTTTGACTATCTGCGTGACAATATGAAGCTGAGCCTTAAGCAGATGGTACAAAGCGAGCTTCAATACGCGATAATAGACGAGGTGGATTCTATTCTGATAGACGAGGCGAGGACGCCTTTGATTATATCGGGACCGGCCTTTGACGATGTGAGCAGATACAAAGGCGCGGATGGAGTTACGCGAAAGCTGATAAGCCTTCAGAGCAATTATGACCGGATAAAAAAGCAGATTGATACGGCTCAGCGCACGCTTGCAAATGCTCAGGGCGAGCTTTCGGAGGCAAGAAAAGATAAGGACGAAGAACGGATAAAGAAAGCACAACAGACGATTGAGAAAACGGGGCCGGAGCTTGAGTCTGCCAAGGCGAAGCTGGAGGGAGTTACCCAATATTACGAGGTTGAATTCGACAGGAAGGCTGTTCATCTTACTCACGAGGGAGTCGGAGCGGCGCAGGAGATAGCAGGAGTGGGTTCGTTTTTTACGGGCAGCAATATGGAGTGGCCACATCTATTGGAGCAGGGGCTGCGGGCACACGTGACATTCGAGAAGGAAAAAGATTACGTTGTGATGGACGGCAAAGTGATTATCGTGGACGAATTCACGGGCAGACTTATGCACGGCAGGCAATGGTCGGACGGGCTTCACCAGGCGGTTGAGGCGAAGGAAAACGTTGCAGTCAAGGAGGAGACGCAGACTCTGGCGACAATAACACTTCAGAATTTCTTTAGGCTTTATGACCAGATTGCGGGTATGACGGGTACGGCTATTACGGAGGCTGAAGAGTTTGTGAACATATATAAACTCGAGGTTGTGGTGATTCCGACAAATGAGCCGTGCATCAGGGACGACCGTAACGATGTGATATACAAGTCGGTACGCGAAAAGTTCAATGCGATAGTAGAAGAGATAAACCAGATAAGCGGAGCGGGCCGGCCTGTACTCGTAGGGACAATCAGCATTGAAAAGAGCGAGGCGCTGAGCGAGGCTCTTACGAGAAGATACGGGATAGAGCATGAGGTATTGAATGCGAAGCAGCATGCGCGTGAGGCGTTGATAGTAGCGAAGGCCGGCCATCAGCATAATACAAGAGAAGGCGGCGTGCGAGGCAATGTTACGATAGCGACGAATATGGCCGGCCGAGGCACGGATATCAAGCTCGGTCAGGGAGTCGCAGGTATCGGGGGCTTGCATATTCTGGGTACCGAACGTCACGAGGCGAGACGTATAGACAATCAGCTGCGAGGCCGGTCGGGCAGGCAGGGAGACGCCGGGTCGAGTCAGTTTTTCCTGAGCTTCGACGATGATTTGATGCGGGTATTTGCGCCGGAGTGGACGATTAAGGCGTTGAGCTGGATCGGCTGGGAAGAGGGTCAGCCGATTATGCACAAGAGGATAAGCAAGGGAATCGAGCGAGCGCAGAAAAAGGTCGAGGAACGCAACTTCGAGATTCGAAAGAGCCTTCTCGAATACGACGAGGTGATGGATTATCAGCGCAAGATTTTTTACTCGCGGAGACGTCAGATACTCGCGGGCAAGGATTTGAAAAACATTATAGAGGAGATGATACAGGCGGCTGTCACCAAGAGCTGTGAGAGTATTCTTGATAAGCGATATCTTTTGAAATGCATCGTTGAGTGGGCGAGGAGCAGCTTTGGAGTTGAGCTGAGACAATCGGGTATCGAGGGCAAGGGAGCAGAAGAGATTGAGCAGATAATCAAGGAGCGTGCGAAGGATAATGCAGCGAACAATATATCACTGTCACTTGGTGAATATATCGAGGACTACAGTGACTCTGCGACGTGGGATATAGCTGGTCTTTGCAAGTGGGCGATGAGCACATTCAGTGTCAACTTAAGCGCCGGCAAGGTCAAGGGCCAGGGAAAAGAGGAGATAGAGGAGCAGCTTATAGCTGCGGCAGCAGAGCAGATAGAGAAGAAAGACTGCTCCGCAGTTGCAGGTTTTCTGGAAGGTGACTTTGCTTTTAAGACATATACCGAATGGGTGCGGTCGAAATTCGCCATAGAGCTCGATATCGAACAGTTAGGAGAGCTCGGAGCGGAGAAGATACGAGAATACGTGATAGAGAAGACAACCGAGAAATACAGACAAAGAGAAATTGAGTATCCGGTTGAGTTTGCGATGAATATGGTATTCGGGCCTGAGGGAGCGAATATATACGGATTCGAGAGTCTGGCGGAGTGGGCGAATAAGAAATACCAGGCGAATATGTCAGCGGAACAGATACAGCAGCTCAAGCCGAAAGTTTTGTACCAAAGGCTCCTGGAGCTCAGTAACAGTTACAACAACGGCAAACTCGAAGAGCAGATTGAAGAAAAGCTCTCGAGGCTGAATATAAATGAACTGGTTGAATGGGCCAATGAAAGATTTGATGCGTCCTTTACGGAAGAGACAATAGGCGACAGAGAACAGATAAAAGAAAAACTTATCAAATCAGGCAGAGAGTTTTTGAGAAGTGAGCTCAGTGACCTCGAAAAATATGTTCTTCTGCAGGTTTATGACGGCGTCTGGAAGGACCATTTGTATATGATGGACCACCTGAAGAGTAATATTCACTTTCGGGCGTGGGCGGAGAAAGACCCGAAGACCGAGTATAAGCGGGAAGGCTTTCGATTGTTCGAGGAGATGTTAGGGACGATAGGAGAGAGGGTGACGGATATAATCTTTAAGGTGCGCCTCGAGGCTGGAGCGAGGGCGAGGAGCGTATGGAATGTTAGCAGGACAAGTCACGATGAGGTTGGCCAGTTCGCGATGCAGGAGAGACAGCGAGCGGCGGCACAGGCGCCGCAGGGTGAGGTAAAGGTCAAGCAGATTGTTCACGAGAAACCGAAGGTCGGCAGGAATGAGCCCTGCCCGTGCGGCAGCGGCAAAAAATATAAAAAATGCTGCGGGAAAAACCTTTAGCAAATCCATATACATACAAAGCCCTGAGTATTGCGCGAAATTGCTGAAGGGAGAAAATAATGTCACTTAATAAAACTTATTATATGTGCGTAATACTGTTATCCCTGAATTTAGCCTGCTTTGCCGACAGGAATCCAACAGTCTTTGAGGTCAACAAAAGGCTGGGCAGAGGCATTAATCTCGGCAATGCTCTTGAAGCACCTAAAGAAGGACAATGGGGAGTAACACTACAGGAAGAATATTTCAAGCTCATAAAACAGGCAGTCTTCGAGTCGGTGCGCATCCCCATCAAATGGTCGGCTCATGCACTGCAGCAAAAACCTTATACAATAGATGCTAACTTTTTCGAAAGAGTGGACTGGGCTGTAAGAAAAGCACTTTCTAACAGGCTATATGTAGTTATCAATATGCACCATTATGATGAGATTTACGATGATCCTGAAAGGCACCTGGAACGATTTGTTTCAATGTGGCAGCAAATTGCAGAACATTACAAAGACCAGAGTGAAGCTGTATTATTTGAACTGCTGAATGAGCCCTGTAAAAAACTCGATGACAAAATATGGAATCAGTTAATAGCTGATACCCTGCAGGTCGTAAGAAAATCGAATCCGCAGCGTGTTGTTGTGATAGGCCCGACAAACTGGAACAACATCGACAAACTCGATAAACTTGTTCTGCCCGATAGTGACAGGAACATAGTAGTCAGCTTTCATTATTATCAGCCTTTCAATTTCACACATCAGGGAGCTGAATGGACAGGCGAGCAATCGAAAAACTGGCTTGGGACAAAATGGACAGGAACCGAAAAAGAAAAGCAGGCGATTGAAAAAGATTTTGACAGGGTATTCGAATGGGGCGAAGAACACAGCAGGCCTATATATTTAGGTGAATTCGGCGCATACGGTAAGGCTGATATGCAGTCCCGGGCACGATGGACAGCCTTTGTTGCGAGAGAAGCTGAGAAAAGAAACTTCAGCTGGTCCTACTGGGAATTCTGCTCCGGTTTTGGTGTTTATGATTCATCTGAGAAGAAATGGCGCGAGCCATTGCTTAAATCACTGATTGCGGAAACGAGAATAACTGATAATTAGTCAACTTTTTTTTAACCAGCGGAAACGAAAGACATTCCTTATTTTTTCGGTGAAGCGGACACCAACTTTCTGGGTGCTGGTTTCAAAATTGATTTTTTTGACGTCTTGTGGTTTGGGCTTCGGGTTTCTGCCTAAGCAAGAGAGAATTCTGCCGGCGATTGAGCCGAGAAACGTTTTTTTGTTTAGCTTCGGTGACATTTTGACTCGTTATCTTTGAACAGCAACTTTCAGATTGGCGAGCAACTCTTGGCCGGTTCTGCTCTGAAAGGAACCTCTGCTAAAAAACTGATGACGTTCGAGGATTTCAGGTTTTTCATTGTAGTATCTCTGGACAGCGCCGATGCCAGCCTCTGCAGCACCAGCGGTTCTGCAATTATTATCGAGCAGCCAGCGGCTTATTTCGTCGTCATACTCGGCTGGGTAGATAAGAGTAGTAGCGAATTTGTCTTCTGAATATTTTGCAAGATGCAGCTTTGCCCTACAGGGCGGTGCCGAGCCGACTGCGATTTTGATAAGATTATTGAAGTCACCGCGGGCGGTACCAGGGTCAGTTTCGTAAAAGAGCATTCCAGCTTCGAGCTGAAAAGTCTCGCTGCGAACACCTTTTAATTCGAGTCGGCCGTCAGGGTACGCGTTGTGGATTTTATAGACTTTGCAGTCTCTGTATTTTTCGCTGTCGAGTAATTCAGCGACCTCCTCGGCGGTGAAGCCAACAGACGAGCTTTCGCCGAAATCGACGATATAAAGGCCGACATACCTATCAGGTTGTTTCAAATCAGGCAACTTCATACAAATATTATAGCCAAAAATTTACCAAGATTAAGAAATTTTTATTTTTGCGAATTTTCGTTTTCCGACTTGAATAATCATACCATCTTTAGGCGTGATTTGTTCATTTGGGTCGGTTACTTTTTCTCCATCGATTTTTACGCCACCCTGTTTAATCATTCTTTTTGCCTTGCTGCCACTGAAATTAAAAACCTGGATTACTATGTTTGCCGTAGAAGTTGAACCTCCGGTAATTTTAATTGATGGGATTTCGTTGGGCAGTTGTTTTTGGGCGAAGACTTTTTCGAAATGGTCGGCGGCGGCATCGGCGGCTTGTGCGTGGTAAAACTGGTTGACGATGGCTTTGCCGAGCAGTACCTTGGCCTCTTTTGGGTGAGTTTTCTGCGTGTTTGTCAGCTCGGCTATTTTTTCGGTCGGGATGTCGGTGAGCAAAGTAAAATAGTTCTCCATCAAGTCGTCAGAGATACTCATAACCTTTCCGAACATATCATTGGGCTCGTCGGTAACGCCGATATAGTTATCCTTGGATTTACTCATTTTTTCTTTTCCGTCGAGGCCGACAAGGATTGGTGTGGTGATGACAATCTGGGGCGGCTGGC